>JAHJHL010000009.1 GCA_018823905.1 Alphaproteobacteria bacterium | reverse complement strand
GCCATGCGCGCCGCCAGCTGGCGCTGGAACGCGGGGGCGGCGTCCGCGCCGCCGTGACGCCACGCCGCCGCCGCCGCGTCGCCGCTGGCGAGCGCCAGACCCATGCCTTCGCCCGCAAGGCTGGGGATGACCCCCGCCTGATCGCCGAGGCGGAACAGGCCCGGTTCGGTATCGGCGGTGCGCCATCCATAGGGGACATGCCCGATCGCATCGATGGATTGCGACCAGTCGGCATACGCCAGCCGCTCGCCGAGGTTCGGATGCGCGGCGCCAAGCGCGCGCAGCAGAGTGGAGGGATCGCCGCCCGCTTCATCAAGCCGCGACTTGTGGGTCGCGAGGCACAGGTTCGCGCTGCCATCCTCCTGCCGCACCAGCCCGGCATAGCCGCGGTCGAACAGGTGGAGTTCGACCGCATCGCCGATCAGGCGGTCGAGCACGGCGTGGGTCGGCAGCCGCAGCCGCAAGCCCATGACCGGGTCGTGTTGCTGCCAGGGTGCCGCTTCGCGCGGTTGCCCGCGAAAGCCGTGCTTGCCCGCGGCGAGGAAGAGTGAGGGGGCAGTGAGCGTCGCGCCATCGCGGGTCTGGACCGCGGCGCCATCGATCGTCGTTGCATGCACGCCGCGCTGCAAATCGGCGCCCGCCGCGACCGCCGCCGCCTGCAAGACCGTATCGAGACGGCGGCGCGAAACGCCCATCGCGGTTTTCGGCAGCCTCGTCTCGCTATGGCGCGATCCGGCAAACAGCCGCACCCGCCCGACTTGCTGCCCGCCCAGCGCGGCGCGATCGATGCCGAGTGCATCGAGCCGCGCCAGCGACTGCCAGCTCAAAAATCCACCGCACAGCGCGTCGCCGGTCTCGCGCGCTCGTTCGAGCAGCAGTATCTTGGCACCAGCGCGCGCCAGCCCGATTGCCGCTGCCGCGCCCGCGGGTCCGGCGCCGATGACGATCGCGTCGGTCACCGGATGCGCTCGACGCACAGGCGATAGGGAAAACTGCGAAAGATCCGGGCGTGGGTCGCGGTTTCGGGCAAGGCTTCGGCCAGCATCGCCTGCCATTCGGCGCGGCGAAAGCTGCGCCCGAGCGATAGCTGGCCGTCGCGACGAACGATCGGATCAACCAAGGCGAGCGCCGCGAGCAACGGATAACCGGCAAAGGGCAGGCGCTGGCGGTGGAGGTCGTTGGCCAGCCAGCCGCGCGCGCTCTCGGCATCCATGAAGCGCAGGAACTCGGTGCGCTGGGCCGCCGTCATATGATGAGTGACGAGGCTGGAGAGGATGATGTCCCACCCTTGCCCCGCCAGATCGCGATAGTCGCCGGTGATCAGCTGCGCCCGCTCGCCCAGCCGCGCCGCGGCGACCGGCGCGCTTTTCGGGTTGAGATCGACCCCGACCAGATCGAGCTGGATGCCGCGCTTGGTCCCCCAGCGCGCGATCCGCGCCAGCATGTCGCCGCTGCCAAAGCCGACGTCGAGAATCCGCCAAGGCCTAGTCCCTACCCCGCGCGCGGCGACGCGGTCGAGAAACCCCAGCGTGGGGCGCGCTGCCAGCGTCAGCGCGTTGATCCGCGACAGGTCGGCGAGCACTTTGGCATAGCGCGTGGGCGCCAGCTCTACCGCGTCCATCTCCTCCTCGGCGTCGATCGGCGCGCGAAGGCTGGTGAAGGGGTTCATGCCGCGAAGCGGATCGCTTCGGCAGCGAGCCCGGGACCGAAGGCGATCGCGAGCCCGTCGCCCGTCGCATCGCGCGCCATCATGTCGGCGAGCACGAACAGGATCGTCGCTGATGACATATTGCCGAAGCGCGCGAGTACCGCGCGGCTGTCGGACAGAGCTTCTGCGGGTACGCCCAGCGCATGCTCGACCGCATCGAGCACCGAGCGCCCCCCGGCATGGACGGCGAGCAGCGGCGGTGGATCCCCGGCGCCGAACAACTGGTTTCGGACTGCGGGGGACGACAAGGCATCGCGCAGCCGCCCCGGTACTTCGCCCGACAATTGCATGGCAAAGCCGGTGTCGCCGATGTCCCAGCGGATCAGGTCGGCGCAGTCCTCCAGCGCCAGACTCGCGCCGTCGCCCAGCTCGAACCCCACGGGATCGGTCGATACGATCGCTGCCGCGGCGCCGTCGCTGAACTGGAGCATCGCGAGCAAAGGTTCGGGGGCGTCTTCGAGTTGCAGGTGCAGCGTCGACAGCTCGACGCTGACCACCAGCACCACCGATTGCGGTTCCGACCGCACGATATGCCGCGCGGTGCGCAGCGCGGTGACCCCGGCGTAACAGCCCATGAACCCGATCAGCACCCGTTCGACCGTTGGGCACAGCCCCAGCCGCCGCGCCAGGATCTGGTCGATCCCCGGCGCGACAAAGCCGGTGCAGCTGGCGACGACAATATGGGTGATGCGCGCTGCGTCGAACGCATCGCCCAGCCCGGCGATCGCTTGCATCGCCAGGTCGGGGGCATGGTCGGCATAGGCGCGCATCCGCGTCGAGGTCGGCGGCAGGCCCGGAACGTCGTAAAATCCGCCCGCCGCGACCGGCGATCCGCCATTCGCGGTGGGCGGCAGCACCGACCAGCGATGGTCGATCCCCGACCGCGCAGTCATCCGCGAAAAGACCGCGCGCACTCGTTCGTCGGCCAGCCGCGGGGTTGCCCAGTCGATAAAGGCCTGATGGATGTCGTGGCCCGGCACAGCGGTGGCGAGCGCGTTCAGCCGGGGGGACGGCAGGGGTGTGGTCATCGCGCATCTGTGGCCGAAAAGCGCCAAACTAGCCAGCGATTAGCGGCTGGGGCGCTTTACGCGGGGTTAACCATGGTGCGGCTAAGCATGCAGCTGTGAAACTGCGCCTTTTCCTTGCCTTTGCGCTGACCGTTGTCAGCGCGCCCACGGCGTCGGCGCAGTGCCTGCTCTGCGCGCTCGACAAGGCGACCAGCGCGGCGGCGCGCGAGGCCGAGGTGCCGCTGCGCGTCGAGGTCGAAACCCGGCTCGATATGGGCCGCATCGCAGTCGGCGCGATGGGCGGCGAGGTCGCGGTCGATCCGGTCTCGGGTGCGCGCAGCCTGCGCGGTGACGTCGTCGATCTGGGCGGCTTTGCCCTCACCGGCACGGTCACCGTGCGCGGCGCGCCCGGCGCCGAGGTGCGCGTCATTCTGCCCACCAGCGTCGATCTGGAGGGCGGCCACGGACGCACCGCGCGCGTCACCGATCTGGTCACCGACCTGTCCGCCGCCCCGCGGCTCGGCCCTGACGGGCGCCTGCAATTCCGCTTCGGCGGGCGGTTGCAGGTCGCGGGAGCCGACGACGGCGACTATCGCGGGCGGATTCCGGTGACGGTGGAGTATCAGTAAGGTGCGATTCTTGGCCCTGATGGTGCCCCTCCTGCTGATGGGCTGCTCCAATTCCGAATATGGCTCCAAGCTCACCCGCGCCGACGTGGAGCAGCTCGCCACGGAGATGAGGGTCACCATCGGCGACACGCCACTGGTGTTACCCCGCATCGCCGTCGTCAACCGCGATGAATTGGAGGAAGCCCGTGGCACTAGGGCGGGGTTCGACCGCCTCGAAATCTTTGTTCGTCCCTTTGGCTGGAGCGATTGGGAGCCCGAGTTGCGCAAGATTTGCCCGCTGCTCGCGCGTCGCTGGGTCGCGTCGGTATGCGACGATCCATGGGCGCCGGTTCTTCAGTCTTTGCCCTACAATCGCTTCTACCTTGTCGATCGCCGCGCGATGTCCCTGTTTGACCGACATTTTACCGCCGCCGGTGGGAGCCTGGGCGAGCGGCTCCGTGGGATGCGGATGGAGGTGGGTAAGACGGTCACCGAATGTGATCGCGACGAACCATCGGGGCAGGACCGCTGCACTGCGGCGCTACTGCTCTCGCCGCATCTTGTTGCGGTCTGGCCGGTCACGGATGGTGAGCGCGAGCGCGCGCAGGCGATGGCCGATCGTGAAGGCAAGGCGATCGCCTCCTTCGTGCGCTACGCGATCGCGCCCGATGAGGATTTTGGAAAGCTTCTGCCCGCGATGTGCGAACTCCAGCGCCCCGAAGCGAAAGAAGGCCCGAACGGCGACCCCTGCAAGCTTTAGTCGCGCTCCCCAAATAACGCCGTGCCGACGCGCACATGCGTCGCGCCCAGCATCACCGCGGTTTCATAATCGCCGCTCATCCCCATTGAGCGACCCGGCAGGCCATGCCGCTCGGCCAGTTCGTCGAGCAGCGCGAAGAAGGGGGCGGGTTCGATGTCGGCGGGGGGGATCGCCATCAGGCCTTCGATCTCGAGGCCTGCCGCTTTGGCTTCGGCAAGCAATGCGGGCAGGTCGGCGACCTTGCAGCCGCCCTTTTGCTCCTCGTCGCCGATATTGACCTGCACGAACAGCTGCGGCTGCTTGCCCGCCTTTTCGCAGGCCTTTGCCAGCGCCTGCACCAGCGACGAGCGATCGACCGAATGGATCGCGTCGAACAGCGCCACCGCTTCGTCGGCCTTGTTCGATTGCAGCTGGCCGATCAGGTGGAGTTTGATGTCGGGGGTTTCGGCGCGCAGGTCGGGCCATTTCGCCGCGGCTTCCTGTACGCGGTTCTCACCAAAATGGCGCTGACCCGCGGCGATCAGCGGGCGGATCGCCGCGGCGTCGTGCGTTTTCGATACGGCGATCAGGCAGATGTCGTCGGCGCGGCGCTGCGCGCGCGTGGCTGCGTCGGCGATCTTTACCTGTACTTCGCTCAGTCTGTCCGCTGCGTCGCTCATCGGTCGTCCTATCCCGGCGCGTTGCGTGCGCCTGCGACGCGCCTATAGGAAGGGCGATGGTCCTACGCCACCCCCTGCCGCGCCAATGGCTGTTCAGCGACGAACGGCTGACGGTCGGAATCGCCCGGCTGGCGGCGACACTGCCACCCGGCAGCGGGATCGTCCTGCGCCATGACAGCCTGACCCCCGGCGCGCGCTGGCGCTTGCTGCGGCGGCTGATGCGCGTGGCGCGGGCGCGCAGCCTCACGATATTGCTCACCGGGACGCCGGATGTCGCGCGCCGCTGGGGCGCCGATGGCGTTCACCTTCGCCAGCATGACGCGCACCGCGCGGCGCAAGCTCACCGGCTCGGCCTGATCGTGACGATGCCGGTGCATGACGCGCGCGAAGCCCGTCGCGCCCGCCGCGCACAGGCCGACGGCGTTTTCACCTCGCCACTGTACCCGACGCGCTCGCATCCCGACGCGCCTGCGCTTGGCCCCGCGGCGTGGCTACGATTGGCGCGGCTCGCAGGCGGACAGCCGATCGCGCTCGGCGGAATGACCCCGGCGCGCGCGCGCCAGCTTGGCCGACAGGCGAGCGGAATCAAGCCCGGCTGGGCTGCGATCGATGCGTGGGAAGAAAAAGCCGCTAAACGGCTGACTCGTCGCGCCGGAAAATTGCGCGATCCTCAAATCCGTTCGTGCTGAGCTTGTCGAAGCACCGCTCGTTCTTCCACGGTCAAAAGGAAGAACAGCCCTTCGACAAGCTCAGGGCGAACGGTTCACATTAAACGTAGGCTCAAAAACGGAAGGCGGTTCCGACATAGACCGCCTGGCTGTCGCGGCGGGCATCGGTCAGCGGCTCGACGCGATCGTCGCTGCGATAGCGGACCCCGGCGGTGACATCGATATTCTTGGTCAGACGATAGCTGCTGACGACATCGACCGCGGTGGCGTCGCCGGGTGCGGTGATGCGGTCGGTCGCGCCGCTCGGGTCGGCGGAGCGGCTGATCATGCGCGTTGCGAAGCGCGATTTCTTTTCGGCCTGTTCGGGCGCCTTGGCGACCGGCAGGTTGCGCAGGTCGGTACCGCGGGGCAGCGTCGGGGTGACGAATTTTTCGAATCCGACCGACGCGCCCAGATTATAGGCGACTGGGGTGATCGCGATCGGGGCGGTTCGGCCCGCTGCCAACGCCGAGGTGCGCGTAGCGCTCGATGCGTCGTCGCGCGCGCGAATCACAACGGTGATCGCGCGGTTCTTGCGGTTGTCATCGGTTAGCGCGGGGGTGAAGCTGAAGCTGCGGCGCTGTTCGGCCGACATTTTGGCGTAGCGCGCGATCAGGCGTGGATCGCCCGATGCCGGGGTGAACTGGCCGAGCAGGGTTTCGGACAAAGCGGTGTCTCGAATGCGTTCCGAGCGCGACATCGCGGCGAGCGCTGGCGGCAAGGCAAGCGAAACCACCGCCAAAGCGGTGAGACTGCCTTTCCAAAAATGCCGCGGCTTCCGCGTCATAACCCTGCGACTCCAACCCCAAGTGATTCAGGAGATAGGCCTCCTGTGACGATTTTGCCAGTGAATCCCAGTAAATTATTACAGGGAAACCGCTTTTGGGCGAAATTGTTGCGCGATCACCACAGTCGTCCCCGAATCTGACCAGAATCTGAACCACGGCAGCGGCGAAATTGCCGCGCTTGCGGGGCGGCGGCAAGGGCGATAGAGACGCTGGCAATATCGTTCTGCGCCGCGCGGTTCCTGTGATCCGGCAGCGCCCAAAAAGATAAGGTGTTATCGGCATGTCCCAGCTTTCCGTCCTTGCTTCGCGCGGTCGCCGTCCGGTCGCGTTCGCGCTGCTCGGGCTCGCGGCGCTTGGCCTTTCGGCGTGCGCCAGCAAGGACCGGCCGCGCGCCGACCTCGCCGCCAGCCAGGTGACGACGATCGGCGTGAACAGCTATTTGTGGCGCGCTTCGCTCGATGCGCTGTCGTTCATGCCGTTGCTCCAGGCCGATTCGTCGGGCGGGGTGATCATCACCGACTGGTACGCGAACCCGGGCAACCCCGGCGAGCGGATGAAGGTGACGGTATCGATCCTCGACCGCGATCTGCGCGCTGATGCGCTGCGCGTCGCCGCCTCGCGCCAGGTCGCGCAGGGCGCTGCGTGGGTCGATGCGCCGGTACAGGCGGCCACGGTGCAAAAGCTGGAGGAAATCATCCTCACCCGCGCCCGCGACCTGCGCCGTAGCGCCTTCAAGGACTAATCCGGCGGCGCGCCTTCGCGCCGACACACAGACAAACGGGGTAACCGACGAATGACCCGCGAACCGCGCTTTGGCGCCCTCGCCGCCGACGCCCGCTGGCAAAAGGCGTGGGAGGCGGCGAACAGCTTTGCCACGACCGACAGCAGCGACAAGCCCAAGGCCTATATCCTCGAGATGTTCCCCTATCCGTCGGGACGCATCCACATGGGGCATGTCCGCAACTATGCGATGGGCGACGTGCTCGCACGCTTCAAGAAAATGACCGGGCATGACGTGCTCCACCCGATGGGCTGGGACGCGTTCGGGATGCCGGCCGAAAATGCCGCGATGGAAAAGGGCGTCCACCCGGGCGGCTGGACGCGCGACAATATCGCCGCGATGCGCGGCCAGCTGGAACGGCTGGGCCTTGCGATCGACTGGAGCCGCGAGCTCGCGACCTGCGACCCCGATTATTACGGACAGGAGCAGGCGCTGTTCCTCGACCTGTTCGCTGCGGGGCTGGTCACGCGCAAGGAAAGCTACGTCAATTGGGATCCGGTCGACATGACCGTGCTCGCCAACGAACAGGTGATCGATGGCCGGGGCTGGCGCTCGGGCGCACTGGTCGAAAAGAAAAAACTGTCGCAGTGGTTCCTCAAGATCACCGACTTTGCCGACGAATTGCTCGAAGGTTTGGGCGGCCTCGACAGCTGGCCCGACAAGGTCCGGTTGATGCAGGAAAACTGGATCGGCAAGTCGCAGGGGCTGGAATTCAACTTCCAGCTTGTCGGCGGCGCCGCCGGTTTCGACGTCTTTACGACGCGTCCCGATACGCTGTTCGGCGCCAGCTTTGCGGCGATCTCGCCTGACCATCCGATGGCCGAACGGATGGCGCAGGACGCGCCTGAACTGGCCGAGTTCATCGCCGAGTGCCGTCGTCAGGGAACCTCGGCCGAGCAGCTTGAGACCGGCGAGAAGCTGGGCTTTGACACCGGCCTGACGGTCGAGCATCCGCTCGACCCGGCGCTGCACCTGCCCGTCTGGGTCGTGAACTATGTGCTGATGGATTATGGCACCGGCGCGATCTTTGGCTGTCCGGCGCACGACCAGCGCGACCTTGATTTCGCGCGCAAATATGATCTGCCCGTCCACCGCGTGATCGCCGATGGCGACGAGACGGCGCAGCATTTCACCAGCGACGAAGCCTATACCGGCCCCGGCAAGCTGGTGAACAGCCACTTCCTCGACGGAATGACGATCGACGAGGCCAAGGCCGCGATCGTCTCGCGCGCCGAGCATGAAGGGTGGGGCAAGGGTACCACCGTGTGGCGCCTGCGCGACTGGGGCGTCTCGCGCCAGCGGTATTGGGGCACCCCGATCCCTTTCATCCACTGCCACGCCTGTGGCACCGTACCGGTGCCGAAGGACCAGCTGCCCGTCGTGCTGCCCGAGGATGTCGATTTCTCGATCCCCGGTAACCCGCTCGATCGTCACCCGACGTGGAAGCATGTGCGTTGCCCCGAATGCGGTGGCGATGCGGTGCGTGAAACCGACACGCTCGACACCTTTGTCGATTCGTCCTGGTATTTCCTGCGCTTCGCCAGCTCGCCGAGCGACCGCCCGTTCGATCCCGAAGTGATCCGCCGCTGGCTACCCGTCGACCAATATATTGGCGGCGTCGAGCACGCGATCCTCCACCTGCTCTACGCGCGCTTCTGGACCCGGGCGCTGCACAAGATGGGGATGATCGACATCGTCGAGCCCTTCGCCAGCCTGTTCACACAGGGGATGGTGACGCACGAGACCTATAGCCGCGAGCAAGGCGAAGGCCTGCCGCCGCTGTATTTCACGCCGGACGAGATCGAGCGCAGCGCCGACGGCGCGACGCTGATCAGCGATAGCGCGCCGGTGCAGGTCGGCCGCGTCATCAAGATGTCGAAGTCGAAGAAAAATGTCGTCGATCCCGACGCGATCCTCGACCAATATGGCGCCGACGCGGTGCGCTGGTTCATGCTGTCCGACAGCCCGCCCGAGCGCGACCTGCCGTGGAGCGAGGCGGGGATCGAGGGCGCGTGGCGCTTTGTCCAGCGCCTGTGGCGCTTGTTCGGCGACACCGAAAATATCGGCGACGGCGGCGAAGACAAAGCGCTCGCCCGCAAGCTGCATCAGGCGATTGCCGGGGTCGGGGCCGACATCGAAGCGCTGGGCTTCAACAAGGCGGTCGCCAAAATCCATGCGCTCGCCAATGACATCGAAAAGGCGAAACCGTCGGCGACCCGCGCCGAGGCGTGTCTGACCTTGATCCGCCTCGTCGCGCCGATGATGCCGCATCTTGCCGAGGAGGCGTGGGCGGCGTTGCCTGCCGGACAGCGCGCGACCACGCTCGTTGCCGACGCCGCATGGCCCACCGCCGATCCGGCGCTGCTCGTCGATGACGAGGTGACGATCGCGATCCAGATCGCGGGCAAGTTGCGCGACACGATGACGCTGGCCAAAGGGCTCGACAAGGAGACGGTAGAAGCCGCGGCGCTGGCGCGCCCGCGCATCGCCGAACTGCTGGGCGGGGCGATGCCGAAGAAGGTGATTGTGGTCCCCGACCGTTTGGTGAATATCGTACCTTAGAAAATGAAATCTAACGCATCTCCCACTTCCGTTCACATCGAGCGAAGTCGAGATGCCCATCGTTCGTGCGCCCTTCGGGGTGTCTCGACTTCGCTCGACACGAACGGGGATAAGGGTCAATAGTGTCCGCGATGCGTAACCTTTTCATTTCGTCGCTCATTGCCGCCTCGCTGACCCTCGGCGGATGCGGGCTGCGTCCGCTCTACGCGAACGGCAGCCGCGGCGCGGTGGCGACGGTGCTTGCCGATGTCGATGTTGCGCCGATCGAGGGGCATTCGGGCTGGCTCGTCCGCAACGCGCTGCGCGACCGGTTGCAGGCGACGCAAGGCGGGCAGGGCGCGGGCAAGCGGCTGCGGCTTGATGTCCGGCTCGAGGATTCGATCACCGGTTTCGGCGTCCGCGCCGACGATGCGGTGACGCGCGAACGCCGTACCTTACGCGCGCGCTACCAGCTCGTCGATGCCGCTTCGGGCGAAGTGCTGCTCGACGCGACCGCGGCGCAGGATGCCGGGATCGACGTCGTCGGCAGCGAATATGCGACGATTGCCGCCGAATCGTCGGCGCTCGAACGGCTTGCGTCGGGCATCTCGGACCAGATCGTCGCGCGGCTCGCGGTGTTCGCCGATCGCGGCGGTGGCCGGACCGCGACCGAGGCGCCAGCGGCGACGCCCGCGCCAACGCCGTAACCGGCGATGAAGACGGTCAAGCCCGCCGACCTCGAACGCCAGTCGCGCCTCGACCCCGCGCTTCGCTTCATTCTGCTGACCGGCCCCGACGAGGCGACGATGGCGGCGGTCGCGAACCATCTGGTCGGGCTCGCCGGAAAGGATGCCGAACGGCTCGACCTGTCAGGATCGCAGCTCGCGCAGGATCCCTCGCTGCTCGCCGCCGAAGCCGCGTCGATGTCGCTGTTTTCGTCGGCGCAGATCATCCGGCTTGAGCTCACCGGCAGCGGCGACGACAGCGTCCCCGCGGTTGAGGCGCTGCTCGCCGCCGACACCGTCATCAATCCGGTGATTGCGACCGGCGCATCGGTCACCGCCAAATCTAAACTGGTCAAGCTGGTCGAAGGATCGAACCACGCGGTCGCCGCGATCTGTTACCAGCCCGACCGCCGCGCGCTGGTCGGCATCGCGATGAGCGCCGCCGAAGAACAAGGGCTGCGGCTCGCCAATGCCGAGGCGCAACTGCTCGTCGATCTCGTCTCAGGCGATCAGGCGCTGATGCGGCGTGAGATCGAAAAAATGGCGCTGTATCTCGATGCCGCCGCCGATCGCCAGCGGCAGGTCACCGCCGCCGACATCGCCGCGCTGGGCGCCGCCACGCACGAAGAAGACGTCAGCGAGTGCATCAATATCGCGCTGGGCGGCAAGGTGCGCGAGATGCCCGCGATGCTCGCGAAGGCGACCGCGGTCGGTGTCGCCGAGATCCGCATCATCCGCGCGCTGGCGATCCGCGCCATGGCGCTCGCGCGGCTGCGCGCCGAGGTCGACGCCGGGGCGCATCCGGCGACCGTCGTCGCGGCGCGCACCAGTGGCATTTTCTGGAAAGAACGCGACGCGGTGACCGCGCAGCTGCGCATCTGGGATTCGGTGCGCGTGGCGCGGCTGATGAGCCGCCTGATCGATTGCGAACGCGCGCTCAAATCATCGGGGACGCCGGGCGGGGTGCTGTTCCGCAAGCTGATGACCGACATCGCGCATCAGGCGGCGCGGGCGCGCTAGGCTCCGTCGGCTGGTTTGGCATCCTGGCGCGGCTTGGGCGCGTCGGGCGGAACGAAGGTCCAGACGACATCGCCGGCTTCGACGCTGGGGCGATGATGCATCGTGAAAATCGCCAGCTCGCCCGATGGGCGGACAACCGCCAAACTGTCGCCACCCGACGCCTTCATGCGCGCGACGAACTGCGCGTAGGTGAATTTTTCGGTGATTCGGGTGCGGCCAAAGCTCCACCCCGCCTGCAACCGGTCGAGCTGTTCCTCGATCGGCGTTCCGGCCAGGGTGAAGACGCGCCCGCGGCGCTGGCTGCCGTTGCGCGACGCGCCGATCAGGCGGCTCACCCGGTCATGGCCGATTTCGGGCGCCAGTTCGCTGCACACCAGTGCATTGTAGCTGTCGTTGTCGGTCGCGGCGATTAGCTGCTGATACTGGCCAAGGTCGATGCTGTCATCGTGCGCTTCATCCAATACATCGCCATGATGGATCGGCAATCCCGCGCGGCGTGCGCGGCGCAGCGCGAGGATGCTGGAGTCGGCGACCAAGACTTCGCGGTCCTGCCCCTTGATGAACTCGGCGAAACCGATGGTCCAGCTGTTGGCGCCTACGAGCAGCACGCCCTCGCCTTTCCCTTGGTCCAGCCCCAGCCAGCGCGCAAAGGCGGCGGCGGTAAAGCCATGAGCAAAGATGGTCGCAATCACGACGCCAAATCCCAGCGGCACCAGCGCCTCCGCCCCCGCAAAGCCATAGTCGGACAGGCGAAGCGCGAACAGGCCGGTGATGGCCACCGCAACAATCCCGCGCGGCGCGATCCAGGCGACGAACAATCGCTCCTTGAACGGGATGCGGGTGAACAATAGCGCGATCATGATCGTCAAAGGGCGGACGATGAACAACAGCAGCAACAGGAAGGCGAGGAAGCGAAATTCGAAGTTCCGCACCACTTCCCAGTCGAGCGTCGCCGCCAAGATGATGAACACCCCGGACACCAGCAGGACGGTGAGGTCTTCCTTGAACCGGCGCAGCGTGTGGCTGGAATAGGTTTCGCGATTGGCCATCACCACGCCCATCACCGTGACGGTGATCAGCCCGGTTTCGTGCATCACGAGATCGGACAGGACAAAAACCGCGATCACGGTCGTGAGCAGCACCGGTGCCTTCAGATATTCGGGGACCCAGCCGCGCGGAAAAGCCCAGGTCAGCGCAAAGCCGACCGTGCCGCCCAGAATGATCGCTAGCGTGGAAGCGGCCACCACGTCGATAACGATGCTGGCGCTGTTCGCTTCGGCGCCGCCGTGGGTGATATAGCTGTAAACCCCGACCGCGAGCAGCGCACCGATCGGGTCATTTACGATCGCTTCCCATTTGAGCATATTCTTGACGCGCGGCGATATGTTGAGCGGGCGGAGCAGCGGCGCAATCACCGTGGGGCCGGTGACGATCATGATACCGCCGAACAGCGCGGCCAGTTCGAGCGGCAGGCCGGCGCCATAATAGGCTGCGGCGGTGCCCAACGCCCAGCCGACCGGCACACCGATAAACACCAGCATGAAGACCGCCGCGCCGGCCTGGCGCAGCTCGCGGAATTTCAGGCTGAGCCCGCCTTCGAAAAGGATGACTGCGACGGCGAGTTTGATGATCGGTTCGCGCAGCTGCCCGAAATCGCGTTCGGGGTCGATCAGCCCCAGCACCGGTCCGGCGATGATTCCGGCGACAAGCATCAGCGCGATCGCGGGTTTGCCGGTGCGCCACGCTATCCATTGCGCGCCGATCCCGATCACTCCGATCAGGGCAATTTTGACGAGCAGGGATTCGATGCCGAACATGGCGCCAAGCCTATGGGGAGGTGCGAAAAAGATGCCAGAAAAAAGAAACCGCCCGCCTTCCGGTCGGAAGGCGGGCGGTCCCCTTTGTCAGTGGCTGGCGCGGTCTAGAATTTGCCGCGCAGCGTCACGCCATAGGTCCGCGGTTCGGCCAGGAACTGCGAGAAGATCTGGCGACCGCCCGGATACTGCGGATCGACAAAAGGTGCCGACGTCGTGCCCGCCTGGAACGGCGAGTTGAATGCGACCTGCGCGTAATTCTTGTTGAAGATATTCTGCGCCCACAATTCGACACCCCATTTTTCGTCGGGGCCACGAACGCCGATGCGTGCGTTGAACAGCGCATAACCGTCCTGTTCCTTCTGCGGGAACAGGTCGGAGCCGGTGTTATAATCGCTGGTCATGCGGCCATCGATATAAACGAGCCCGGTGAGGCCGCTGCTGCCGATGTCGGGGGTCCAGGTGATGCTGCCGGTGGCGACCAGTTCGGGTGCGTTCGACAGATTATCACCGGGCAGCTTGCGCAGCGCCTGATCGAGCGGGGTGCCGTTCTTGTTGCCGACCAGGTCGCCGCGAAATTTGGTGCGGGCATAGGTCAGGCCGGCCGCCATGCGGAAGTTGCGCGCCGGGACCAGTTGCGCTTCCAGCTCGAACCCTTGTGTGCGCACGCCATAGGTCACGTCATCGGGTGCGCAGGCGCCCGTCGCGTTGCTCAGGTCGGTGTCGGCGTCCGGGCCACCGATCAGATTGTCGCAACCGTTGACCGTCGCGACCAGGAACACGGTGCCGTTAAAGGTGTTCAGCTGGAAGTTGCTGAAATCCGACCGGAAGGCCGACACGCTCAGGCTGAACGGGCCGGTCGAATATTTGGCGCCGACTTCATAGCTGTCGACCAGTTCGGGATCGAACTGCAGATTGCCGACCAGCGCCTGCGCGCCCGCCTGTCCACCGAACGGGACGATCGGTGATTTGAGCGCCGAACGGTCGAGGTTGAACCCGCCCGCCTTATAACCGCGCGCAAAGCTGGCGTAGAGCAGCAGGTCGTCGACCGGCTTGTATGAAAGGATCGCGGTGCCGGTCCATTCGTCCTCGCTGCGCTTGTCGTTGATCGACACACCGTTGAGTTCGGCGGTCGAATTGCCCTGGCAGCTGAGCCCGATCAGCG
Organism: Alphaproteobacteria bacterium; assembly: GCA_018823905.1. Classification (GTDB taxonomy): domain Bacteria; phylum Pseudomonadota; class Alphaproteobacteria; order Sphingomonadales; family Sphingomonadaceae; genus Sphingopyxis. Next base: position 16,528 of record JAHJHL010000009.1, on the reverse strand, counting down.
CACCCGCGAGCGCGCGCGCGGTCGCGGTGGTCGCCGGGTTGGCGGCATCGTCGAGCACCAGACCCTGAACCGTCGTGCAAACGGTGTTGTCGTTGCCGAAGGTTGCGTCGAACTTTTTCTTGTCGTTCGTATAACGCAGCCCCAGCGTCAGATCGAGGCGATCGGTGATGTGGACGATATTATGCGTAAAGATCGCCCAGTTGGTGCCGTCCTGGAAATAGCGGTCGTTGGTCGTGCCAAGATCGTTGAGGCCATCGAGCGCGGTGAAGGCGGCGACGATGTCCGCGCCTGAAATCGGCCCGCTCGCACCGGCGAGCGTCGCCGGCCCGACACCCGGTGCAACGCACAAGGGGCTGGTCGGCGAATAAAGTCCGGCAAGCCCGCCGCCCGAGATGATACGGCAGTTGGCAAAGCGGCCATATTGGCTACCGAAACGCAGATTGTCGCGCACGGTGAGCTTTTCATTGGCGTAGAAGCCGCCGACCAACCAGTCGAGCGTCCCGTCGAACGCTTCGCCCTGCAGGCGCAGTTCCTGGGTAAAGGTGTGGAACTGGCGATACGCATCGTCGCTCGGCGCGCGATAGAGAATATCGACCGCGCCATAGTCGGTGTCCGACGCCTGGCTCGACCGATATTCGCGGTACGCCGTGATCGAGGTCAGCGTCGCGCCGCCGAAGTCATAATCGATCTGGCCCGAAAAGCCGTAATCCTTCGTCTCGCCGGCAAAGCTGCGGCCGGGGCTGACCGAGATAGCCCGACCATAACCCTGATTGAACGCCGACAGCGGCTGACCAAGGTCGCGCAGCACGTTAATGATGTTGTTGCCGTTAGCTTGAGGACCCGTATTCGGAGCCGGAAGCCCGTTAGAAAGCGGCGTCGACGGGTTGTTCAGATTGCCGATGAACGGATTAACGCTGTTGTCGACATAGGTCGCGGCGCAGCATTTCTCGTCGCGATAGGTGTAGTCGGCGATCAGCCGGATCGACAGCGCATCGGTCGGTTCGAACAGGATCTGGCCGCGCAGGAAATAGCGGTCGCGGTCGTTGACGTCGGTATTGTTCGTCGTGTCGCGATAGAAACCGTCGCGCTGGACATAGACGCCGTCGAGGCGCGCCGCGATCGTTTCGCTGATCGGGCCGGTCACGCTGCCGGTAAAGCGCAGAAAGTCGTAATTGCCGTAAGTGACTTCGCCATTGGCACCGAAGTTGAATTCGGGCTTTTTCGAATAGATGCTGATCAGGCCGGCCGACGAGTTACGGCCGCCGAGCGTGCCCTGCGGGCCGCGCTGCACTTCGACGCGGTCGATTTCACCCAGTTCGTTGAGCCCAATGCCCGAACGCGAACGGTAAACACCGTCGATGAACACGGGGACCGAGCTTTCGAGGCCGGGGTTGTCGCCGACGGTGCCGATGCCGCGGATACGCGCCGAACCATTGGCTTCCGAGCCGGTCGACGAGACGAGCAGCGACGGCGCGACCTGATTGAGCTGGCGAATATCGTTCGCGCCGCTGTTCTGCAGCGTTTCGGCGTTCACGGCCGAAATCGCGACCGGCACGTCGGACAGGAGCTGCGAGCGGCCCTGTGCGGTGACGATGATCGGGGTATTGTCGCTGTCGTCGGCGACTTCGTCGGCGGTCGCGTCTTGCGCGAAAGCGGGCATCGCGACGACCGCCATCGCGATCGAAACACCAAGCGCGCTGGTGTGCATAAATCGGGCAGCACGAAGGGAAGATGATTTCATGTCGGGCACTCCTCTCACCATTTCATTATTTTTGTTGCGCGCAGAACATAACGGAATTGCGTGCTCGATCCAGCGAAAGGCCCGTATTTGCGTCGTTTTTGGCGGGGTGATGCTTTTTGGCCACAGCCAGAAAAGCGCCCATTCGGCGACGTTTGGCGGTTAGCGGGCGCGAAGGGTGCGGCTTGCCGTAGCGTCATCGCGTGCCCGACCCGGGCAAGGGAAGCAAAGTCGGCGACCGCGCGCCACCAGCATCGCCTGGTACGGACCGGCAAAATTATCGGCGATCACCGCGTCGGTGGCGGCGAGTCCGCCGGTCAGGCTGCCAAAGGCGGGCAGAATCAAGCGCTGTTCGTCGGCTGCAAAGCAGGGACGCGATACATGGCGGCCGCGGACGGTCAGTCGCAGCTTGGGGTGGAAATGCCCCGAAATTTCCGCCCGACTTTCGTGGGGCAGGCTCTGGTGCCGAAAGACGATGTCGTCGACGACATGCTCATCCGCAATCGCACCGCCCCACGCGCCGCCGGTCAGCCCGTCGTGGTTGCCCGCGATCCACAGCAGCTGCGTCGCGGCGGCCTGGCCGCGCAGGCGATCGGCGATGGCAGGGACGATGCGGCTGGCGGCATCGCGGTCGTGGAAACTGTCGCCAAGACACCAGATGGCGCGCGCGCCGGTCTCTGCGGCCAGCCGCGCGAGGCGGTCGAGCGTGTCATGGCTGTCATAGGGCGGCAGCGGCTGGCCGAGCGCGGCGTACCAGCTGCCTTTTTCCAGATGCAGGTCGGCGACGATCAGCGCGCCATGCCGCGGCCAGAACAGCGCCCGGTCGGCCAGCATCTGAAACGACTGGCCGGCAAAAGCAAAGGGCGCGGCGGCGAACATGGCGCCGCTATGGCAACGCCTATGGCTCGCCGCAAGCGCTCTAGCTGCGGGGCCGCATCATGTTCGCCGCAAAGCGCTGCCCGGTCTGGCGCTGTGCGCCGTCGGGCAGGTCGAAAACGACGCGTCGGTTGGGGAAATCGATCTCGATCCGGTCGAATAGCGCTAAGCTGTCCATGCCGAGCAACAGCGCCGGACGTTCGTGGAGCCCCAGCGCGCGGAACGCCTGGCTGTCGGCAAAACTGACTGGCAGGTCGTTGATGTCCAGCCCGTTGATGGCGATGCGCTTGATTGCGGTGCGCAAGGCAGGGACGTCCTCGCCCGTCACCGCGGTCAGCTCGGTCGCGGAAAAGGGCAACCGGTTGGCGCGGCGGGCGGCAACCAGCCTTTGCAGCGCCATGTTGCCGACGCTGGTCTGCGCGCCGGTGTCGACGATCACGTCGATGCGTTTGCCGTGCAGGCGCGCGTCGGACAGGATCAGACGGCCCGCCGAATTGCGCGCGGACACCACGATCGCGTCGTCATCCCTGATCAACGATGGCGCGCGGCGGCGTGTTTCGAGGATCTGCATCCTTTCCTTGCGGAAATCGATCAGTACCCGGCGTTCCTCGAGCATGTCGACGCCGATAAGTCCGGCGGCGCCGATATGTCGTCCATGAAAGGCCGGGGCATCGACCGCGGCAAGGTGTAGGTCCGACATTTGCAGCGCGGCAATGCGAAAACTGGGGACCGTGGCCGACCCGCCGATCGTTGCGAGCCGCAGCTTGGCACCTTCAACCAGTCCCAGCCGCGCCGCGAGTTCGCGCGCGATGACTGTCCGTTCGGCGCCGGTATCGACAAGGAAGGAAAACGGCCCTTCGCCGCCCACCATCACCTCCACCGCCATCCGCCGTGTCGCATCAAGATCGAACGGCTGGATGAATGGGACGATCTCGCTCACCGTTCCCGGTTCGACGACCGTGTCGAGCGGATTGGTGGCGGTAGGGACTGGAAGGGCGGGCGGCGGCGCGGGGGGTGTCTGGCTGGCACCGATCAGCACCGGCGCGGCGAGCAGCGCCGTCCAGAACTTCGACCGCCTCAAAAGGTGGGTCATCGCGGGCATCCTCTATATATTTTAACGCAATCTACGCCTCATCCGGGCGCGCAGCAAGCGAAACGCCTGAATGGCACTTTTCCTCCTTGTCGCGCAGCGATGGGGAGGGTGACCGCTCGCGTAGCGAGTGGTGGAGGGGCCGCGACGGCAGCGCCAAAGCCCCTCCGTCAGCGCTTCACCTCCCCATGGCTTCGCCACAGGGAGGAGTGATCAACCCTGCCCCATCGCCTGATCGGCCAGGCTGTCGGCCAGTTCGCCGAGCAGTGCATCGTCGATGTCGACGCCGGCGACGCTTTCGCGGCCGATCAGCACCAGCACCGGGATTGCCAGCGGGCTGATGCGATCGAGCTTCTGGTGCAGCATCGTTCCCGCCGCACGGTCGAGCAGGTCGCCGAGCCGCGCGACATCGGTCAGCCGCTCGCGCGCATCGGCCCACGCCGCCTCCAGCAACAGGTGATCGGGCTCATATTTGCGCAGCACGTCAAAGATCAGGTCGGTCGAAAAGGTCACCTGCTTGCCGGTCTTGCGCTTGCCGGGGTGCTGGCGCTCGATCAGCCCGCCAATCACCGCGACCTCGCGAAAGGCGCGCTTGAGCAGGTGCGATCCTTCGACCCATTCGACAAACTCACCCTCAAGGATCGCCGCGTCGAACAATGCCGCCGGGTCAGCCACCGGGCGCAGCGACCAGATCGCCAGCGCATAATCGGACGCGACAAAACCCAGCGGCTGCAACCCGGCGCGCTCCATCCTTTTGGTGATCAGCATGCCCAGCGACTGGTGCGCATTCCACCCCTCGAACGGATAGGCGACGAGATAATGATTGCCCTCGTGCGGAAAGGTTTCGACGAGCAGCTCGCCGGGGCGCGGCAGCACCGATCGCAGCGCCTGCATCTCGAGCCAGAAGCGGACATCGGGGGGGAAGCGCGCCCAGCTCGCCGGGTCGGCGAGGAAGCCGCGCACCCGGTCGGCGAGCCGTGTCGACAGCGCCATCCGCGCCCCGACATAAGACGGGATGCGCGCCGGTTTGGTCGTCGCGCGGACCAGCACGTCGGTGTCGCGAATCCCCTCGACCTCGAGGCTGAGCCCCGCAAAGGCAAAGGTATCGCCGGGGCTGAGCGTGCTCGCAAAATATTCCTCGACCCTGCCGAGCCGCCGCCCGTTCTTGAACCGCACATCGAGCGTCGGCGCATCGACGATGATCCCGGCGTTGAGCCGGTGCTGCGCCGCCAACCGCGGATGCGCGATGCGCCAGCCGCCCTTCCCATCGGGGGCAAGGCGGCGGAAGCGATCATAGCTTTTGAGCGCATAGCCGCCGTCGCGGACGAACCCCAGCAGGCGGGAGAAGAGCGTCGCATCAACCCAGCGATAGGGCGCCGCCGAACGGATTTCCGCCAGCAGCGCCTCCTCCTGGAACGGTGCGGCGCAGGCCAGCGCCATCACATGCTGCGCGAGCACGTCGAGCGCGCCGGGGCGGAAGCGGTCGGCATCGCGCTCGCCCGCGCCTACAGCGTCTAATGCGGCCTGCGCCTCCAGATATTCGAAGCGGTTGCCCGGCACGATCAGCGCCTTGCTCGGTTCGTCGAGCCGGTGATTGGCGCGCCCGATGCGCTGGAGCAGCCGCGACGACCCCTTCGGCGCCCCCATCTGGATCACGCAATCGACATCGCCCCAGTCGAGCCCGAGATCGAGGCTGGAGGTCGCGACGAGCGCGCGGAGGCGCCCCTCGGCCATCGCCGCCTCGGCACGCTGGCGCGCCTCGCGGTCGAGGCTGCCGTGGTGGATCGCGATCGGCAGTGACAGGTCGTTGACCTTCCACAATTCCTGAAAGATCAGCTCGGCGAGCCCGCGGGTGTTGCAAAAGATGATCGTCGTGCGGTTCTTCGCGACCTCGGCCATCACCTGATGCACCGCATAGCGCCCCGAATGCCCCGCCCATGGCACGGCGCCCTCGGGCAGCAAGATCTGGATATCGGGATCGGCGCCCGCTTCGCCCTCGACCAGCGTCACCCTCGCGGCATCGCTGTCCGGCGCCAGCCACGCGCGGTAGGCCGTGGTGTCGGCGATCGTCGCCGATAGGCCGACGCGGCGCAGTCCGGGCGCGATCGTTTGCAACCGCGCGAGCGCGAGGCTCAGTAAATCGCCGCGCTTGCCGGGTGCAAAGGCGTGGATTTCGTCGATCACCACCGTCTTCAGGTCGGCAAACATCGTGAAGCTGTCGGGATAGGAAATCAGCAGCGACAAGGATTCGGGGGTGGTCAGCAGGATGTTCGGCGGCCGGCTGCGCTGGCGCGCCTTCTTGTCCGACGACGTGTCGCCGCTGCGGCTTTCCACGCTGATGTCGAGCCCCATCTCGGCGATCGGGCCGAGCAGATTGCGCTCGACGTCGGCAGCGAGCGCTTTCAGCGGCGACACATAGAGCGTGTGCAGCCGGTCGGTCGGCTGCGCGGCCAGATCGACCAGCGTCGGCAAGAACCCCGACAACGTTTTGCCCGCGCCGGTCGCGGCGACGAGCAGCGCATGTTCGCCGCGCGTCCCCGCGCCCAGCATATCGGCCTGATGCCGCCGCAGCCGCCACCCGCGCGCGGCGAACCAGTCGCTGAAAGGGGCGGGGAGAGACATATTGCGAACGTGGGGCCGCGATGAGGCGGCGGCAAGCCTTTCCCGTTCGGCGCTCCTGCGGTACGCATCGCGCATGACCGAAAACCTGCGCCAGCATATCGACGAAGCCATGCAGCTGGCGACCGCCCAGCTTGGACAGGGGCGCGTCGCCGATTATATCCCGGCGCTCGCCAAGGTCGATCCGAACAAGCTTGGCTTTGCGCTCGCGCTGCCCGATGGCACTGTCCACACGTCGGGCGACGCCGACGAAGCCTTTTCGATCCAGTCAGTGTCCAAAGTGTTCACGCTGGCGCTCGCGCTGCGCCGCGTCGGCAGCGACCTGTGGACCAGTGTCGGGCGCGAGCCGTCGGGCAGCGCGTTCAACTCGGTCGTCCAGCTCGAAAGCGAGCACGGCATCCCGCGCAACCCGCTGATCAACGCCGGTGCGATCGCCACGACCGACCGGCTGATCGACGGGCGCGAGGGTGATGCGGTCGCCGAAGAAATCCTCGATTTCATGCGCGCCCGCGCGGGCGATGACAGTGTCGAAATCGATTTCGACGTCGCATCATCCGAATCCGAAACCGGCGCGCGCAATCGCAGCCTCGCGCATTTCATGGACGCGTTCGGCAATCTGAAACATCCGGTCGAAACCGTCGTCGGCGTTTATTTCCGTCAATGCGCGATCGCGATGAGCTGCCGCCAGCTCGCCCGCGCCGGGCTGTTCCTCGCCCTGGAGGGCCGCGATCCGCTGACCGGCGAGCAGCTGGTCGAAGCGCACCGCGCGCGGCGCATCAACGCGATCATGATGCTGTGCGGCCATTATGACAATTCAGGCGAATTCGCTTTCCGCGTCGGCCTGCCCGGCAAGAGCGGCGTCGGCGGCGGCATCCTTTGCATCGCGCCGGGGCAGGGATCGATCGCGGTATGGTCGCCGGGGCTTAACGAGGCCGGAACGTCGCTCGCGGGTGCGGTGGCACTCGAACATTTCGCTTATGCCGCCGGCTGGTCGGTGTTCGACTGACCAGTTGGCGGCGAATGCCCGATATGGGGTGGGAAGCTGAATGGCTGCAATTAGCGATTTATAGTGTCCAACCAGACACCGCTGCAAAATAGTTTACGGACGGAGCGCTTTCAGAGCCTGAACAATATCGCCCGAAGACGTCCTTTCAGTATCCTTTACACCGAGCAAAATTGCCGCTGCCTCTCGTGCATAAAGGTCTTCGGGATCGGAGCACAGCATATCGATAACGAACTTCACTGCGCGGTTATCTCGGCGAAGCCCCAGACCAATTGCTGCTTCGTATCGAACGTCAGCATCCCTGTCGCTCAAGTTGTTGGCTAGCGCGTCTCGTATCTCATCTGAATTCTCCTCGCTCAACTGACCTAGCCCAAACGTCGCCCAATCGCGGACTTCGTCGTCTCTGTCATCCGACAGCGTCAATAGCGCGGAAATCGCAGGCTGAGTCTCCACGCCTCCCAAAGCAACAGCTACGGCATACCGAACTTTCGTATCTGCATGGTCCGCATAAGGAAGGACGAATGGCGCCGCTCGGTCGCGGTCCAGGTGCTGAAGGCCCATGATAGCTGCGGAAGTCACGTGAGGGTCATTATCCGAAAGCAATCTGAGCAGAGTGTCGAAACACTGATCTGGAAACGTCCGGTCGGGAATGCCGAGTTGCCCAAGGATGTCTGCGGCCCGTGCCCGCTCTTTTGCATCGCTGGAGCGGATTAGAACGATGCTCCTCTCCAAAACTTCTTCAGTGCCCCGCCAGTGAAGAGCCGCCACGGCATCCCATGCCGCATCCCCCTCAAATCGTAAAGCGACCCGGAATAGGTCATTAGTCGAGCGCGCGTCGTTGACTGGATCGGTCATCCGGACAGGTTACCATGACAAGGGAGGACGGCAATGGCCGGTATCAGGAGTCGACATTGATCCATTTCTTGACTGAATTTGGTCGTTACCCGACCTTTACGCTGCGCCAATCAGTCGTCCAGCAACGCCATGCGAACCCGCGCCGTGCCGCTGCGGTGCATGCCGATTTCGCGCGCGGCGGCGTGGCTGATATCGATCACGCGGCCATGGGCAAAGGGGCCGCGGTCGTTGATGCGGACGATCACACTGTCGCCGTTGGCGGTATTGGTGACGCGGACCATGCTGCCGAAGGGCAGGGTGCGATGGGCTGCGGTCAGCTGACCGGGATCGAAGCGTTCGCCGCTCGCGGTGCGGTTGCCTGCGAGTTCGCGGCCATAATAGCTGGCGATCCCGCCACCGATTTCGGTTTCGGCATCGATCTCGACGATGCTCGCGTTCGTGACTTCGACTTCCTGCGCGGCGGCCGAAACCGTGAGCAGAAGCGGCATCAGCATGGCTGAAAAGACCCGCATGACATCATCCCCTTTTCGTGGGAGCGCCAAAAGCAGCGGTGGCCCGGCAAGGCAAGCCACCGCGCGTTGGACTGACGTCTATTTGCGTCCGGAGGTTGGAATCGGCGCCGCTTCAGCGGAACGAATTGGAATCAAACGTCCAGGTTCGCCACCGACAGCGCGTTGGTCTGGATGAATTCGCGCCGCGGTTCGACCTCGTCGCCCATCAATCGTTCAAAGATTTCGTGCGCGATGTCGGCCTGTTCGGCTTCGACGCGCAGCAGCGAGCGATTCGACGGATCGAGCGTGGTTTCCCACAATTGCTCGGCATTCATTTCGCCCAGCCCCTTATAGCGGCTGATCGCGAGCCCCTTGCGGCTGTGCGCGAAGATCGCCTCGAGCAATTCGGACGGGCGCGTGATCGGGGTGACCTTGCCGGTGCTTGCGGCGGGCAGGTCGCTGTCGCTCGCTTCGGCATCGTCTTCGGCGGCTTCCGCTGCAGCCAGTGCGGCGGCGTCGGCGGCCATCGCCGCGGCGCTGCTGCCCTTCACCAGCCGGCTGGGGTGGGCATAGGTCTCGGCCTGTTCGGTCGCCAGCTTGTGCAGGCGGCGCCCTTCCTGGCTTGCCAGGAACGCGGCGTCGATCGCATGATGATCGCTGACCCCGCGCCACCGCTTCTCCAGCGTATAGCCACCATCGCTGGCGGTGATCGTCCATTTCGCCTCGATCCCGCCCGTGAGCGCGCGTTCTGCGGCGTTGAGCCATTCGGCGGCGCGCACGCCCGCGGCGGTGCGTCCGGCGCTGTCGAGCGCCGGATCGAGCGCACCGTTCAGCGCCAGCGCCTCGACCAGTTCATAATTATGCCCGCGCGGCACATAGCGCATCAGCGCACGCAAGCGGCGGCCATGGTCGATCAGATCGCGCAAGTCGTTGCCCGACCGCGCCCCGCCGGTGGTTTCGAGCATCAGCGCGTCGATGCCGCCGTCGACGAGATAATTTTCCAGCGCGGTATCGTCTTTCAGGTAGACCTCGCTGCGCCCCTTGGCGACTTTGTAGAGCGGCGGCTGCGCGATGTAAAGATAACCGCCCTCGATGATCTCGGGCATCTGGCGATAGAAGAAGGTGAGCAACAGCGTGCGGATATGCGCGCCATCGACGTCGGCGTCGGTCATGATCACGATCTTGTGATAGCGCAGCTTTTCGATGTTGAACTCGTCGCGAATTCCGGCGCCGAGCGCCTGGATCAGCGTGCCGACTTCTTTCGACGAGATGATGCGGTCGAAACGCGCGCGCTCGACGTTCAGGATCTTGCCCTTGAGCGGCAGGATTGCCTGAACCTTGCGGTCGCGGCCCTGCTTGGCCGATCCGCCGGCCGAGTCACCCTCGACCAGAAACAGTTCGCATTTGGCGGGGTCGCGTTCCTGACAATCGGCAAGCTTGCCGGGCAGGCTGGCGATGTCCATCGCGCCCTTGCGCCGCGTCAGTTCGCGCGCCTTTTTCGCCGCTTCGCGCGCGGCGGCGGCGTCGATGACCTTCTGGATCACCGCCTTGGCATAGGCAGGGTTTTCTTCGAGCCATTCGGTCATGCGGTCGGCCATCAGGCTTTCGAGCGGCTGGCGGACCTCGCTGCTGACCAGCTTGTCCTTGGTCTGCGAGCTGAATTTCGGATCGGGCAGCTTGACCGACACGATCGCGGTCAGCCCTTCGCGCATGTCGTCACCGGTGAGCGAGACTTTCTCTTTCTTGAGAATGCCCGATTTGTCGCCATAACCGTTGATCGTGCGGGTCAGCGCGGCGCGGAACGCGGCCAGATGGGTGCCGCCGTCGCGCTGCGGGATGTTGTTGGTGAAACACAGCACATTTTCATAATAGCTGTCGTTCCATTCGAGCGCGACCTCGATGCCGATGCCATCGCGTTCGCTGCTGATCGCGATCGGATCGGGCAGCAGCGCATTCTTGTTGCGGTCGAGATATTTGACGAAGGCGCCAATGCCGCCCTCATAATAGAGATCGTGGGACTGATGCTCGGCGTGGCGGGCATCGACCAGCTTGATGCGCACCCCCGAATTGAGGAACGCGAGCTCGCGGTAACGATGCTCCAGCTTTTCGAAATCGAATTCGAGGACGTTCTTGAACGTCTCGGTCGACGCCTGAAAAGTGACACGCGTGCCCTTTTTGCCTGCCGGGGCTGGGCCGGTGACCTTGAGCGGCGCGACCGAATCGCCATGCTCAAACCGCATCCAATGTTCTTCGCCGTCGCGCCAGATCGTCAGCTCGAGCCATTCGCTGAGCGCGTTGACGACGCTGACGCCGACCCCGTGCAGGCCGCCCGACACCTTATACGCATTGTCGTCGCTGGTGTTCTCGAACTTCCCGCCGGCGTGGAGCTGGGTCATGATGACCTCGGCCGCCGAAATGCCTTCTTCGGCATGGATGCCGGTTGGGATGCCGCGGCCATTGTCCTCGACGCTGACCGATCCGTCGCTGTTGAGGGTGATCAGGACGAGGTCGCAATGCCCCGCGAGCGCCTCGTCGATCGCGTTGTCCGACACCTCGAACACCATATGGTGCAGCCCCGACCCGTCGTCGGTGTCGCCGATATACATGCCGGGGCGCTTGCGGACCGCATCCAGGCCCTTGAGAACCTTGATCGAATCGGCGCCATAGGCATTGGCGTTGGGCAGGTTGGCGTTGGCGCTTTGCGCCATATTTTCTGGGGTGTCCGTCATAGCGATTATATAGGGTCGAAGGCGCCAAAACCCAAGCGAAAATGCGGGTCTTGGTCCTTTCGCGACGAGCGTTGCGCGGGCGCGCCGCGGCGGCTAGTTTCGCCGATATGAAACAGCGTCTCACCCTCCCCCTCGCCGCCCTCCTCACCCTCACGCTCGGCGGGTGCAGTCAGACTGCACCGCCCGCCGAAAACGCCCCCGAAGTCAGTGGCGAACCGCTCGCGACGCGCGCGGTGATGATCGGCACCGAAGGGCCAAGCCTGCCCGCCTGTTCGAGCATCAGCCGCGTCAAACCGGGCGGGACTGACGTCTATTGGGCGCCCGGTGAAACACGCGCGGTCAAGGCGAAGCTGGCGGGCGGCGCCAATGTGTCACTGTGCGAAGCGGCCGAGAATGACGCGTGGTTCGGGGTGGTGTTCGCCGCCCCGGGAACCGATCCCGACATGTGCGGGGTTGGCAAGTCGGTCGCCAACGCGCGCGAATATCAGGGGCCGTGCCGCTGGGGCTGGATCAAGGGCGGCACGGTGCAGCTGGGGGGGTAAGTTTCAGACGTCGCCCCCGCGAAGGCGGGGGCCGCTGTCGTTTTACACGGCGAAACAGAATTAGGCCGTTAGCGGCCCCCCGCCTTCGCGGGGGCGACGATCGTTACCGACAATCCTCGATCACCCGCCCGATCTCTGACTGCACCGGCAGTGTCAGCGCGCCGCCGCCCGGCGTTTCCAGCGCAAAGCGTCCGCGGCTGAACGCGATGCGGTCGAGCCGTGGGTCGCGGTTCGGCAGCGCCGCACTGCCGCCATCGAAGCGGATCTGGTCGGTTCCGGCGCTCGTGCGCAAGCTGACGGAGCCAGCCAGTGCCGAGGTCAGGCGAATCGCGTTGCCGCTGCATGTCATGGTGAGCAGCGGATTGGCGCTGCCGGTCGGGACGAACGCCGCAGCGCGGTTTCCCGCATCATAGCGCCACGCGCCACTATCGACCGCGCGCTCTTCCCAGCCGCGCGTCGGGGTGGGCAATGGCGCGGGGGTCGGCGCCGCGGCGACCGGAGCGGGTCGCGGCGGCGGCGGGGCAGGGGTCGGCACCGCAGTGCATCCGGCGACCACCAGCAGCACCGGTGCTACCAGTGCATATCGTGTCCAAATCCGCTGCCGCATCATACTCAAAATCCCTGCCAATCGATCACTTCGTCCAGTCCTACGCGCGGGACCGGCCACTGGTTCACCGCGGCGCCTTCGTCGGCATAGCCGATCGCGAGGCCGGTGAACAAAATCTGGTCATCGCCGAGCGCCAGCGTCTCGCGCACCGTCTTGCCGTACATCGCCCAGCATTCCTGCGGGCAACTGGCGAGCCCGGCCTCGACGAGCAGCAGCATCACCGATTGCAGCCACATGCCCATGTCCGACCATTGCGGCGGTCCCATGATGCGCGAACAATGCAGGAAAAGCATCACCGGTGCGCCGAAACCCCGGTAATTCTCCACGAACTGAGCCAGCCGCCCCGCCTTGTCCTCGCGCGGGATGCCGAGCGCGGCGTACAGCCCCTCACCGACCCCGAAGCGGCGCGTCTCCCACGGATCGGTCAGCCCCTTGGGATAAATGTCATATTCGGGCTGATAACCCTCGCGCCCCATCGCCAGCCGCGCCGCGACCGCGTCCTTCACCGTCTGCCACGGTTTGCCGGTGAGCACCGTCGCCTGCCACGGCTGAAGATTGCCGCCCGACGGCGCACGCTGCGCCGCGGTGAAAATGTCACGCAGAAGCGCCGGATCGACGGGCTGGTCGGTGAATTTGCGGATCGATCGCCGCTGGTGCAGCGCTTTCGCGACACCCATGTCGGTTGTTGGCTTGTCAGTCACTGGCATATTTATCCTCTCGCCGTTTGCCGAACAGCAATTTGCGTTCGAGCCGGGCTTTCAATTGGCGGTAGTAGCTGAGCAGGAACACGTCATCCTCTTCGGCGACGGGGCGGCCGATTTTGGCGCGGATCGTGTCGGCGACCTCGCGCATCGCGCGCGCGTCCTTGCCGCGCAGGACGCGTTCGAGCTCCTGCAATTCGAAAATGCCGTACACCGCCAGCTCGGCCTCGCTGAACAGCATCGCGTCGCCCGCCGTGCCGGTGGCAATATCGGCGTCGAGCTTGACCCGCTGCGCCATCACCACCCACGTCCCGGCGATCAGGTCGCCCATCCGCATCCGGTCGCGGTTGAACAGCAGGAACAGGCTGAGTGTCAGCGACCACAGCACCCCCGCCGCCATCGTCCACCCCGACACGGCATCCTCCGCCGCGCCGACGCCGAGCATCATCAGCGGCAGGAACAGCTCCAGCTCGCGGATCAAATTGCGCGCGACGACCGCATCGGCGGTCAGGCGGCCGCCGTCGCGCGCGACGACGCGGATGCCCATCAGCCGCTTGCCCGGGGTCGCGGCGCGCGATCCCAGCTCGAAGCCGATGAACCAGAAGGTGCGCAGCAGAAAGGCGCCGAGCATCCAGACGACCATGGTGATGTCCGATTGCGAGGCAAAGCCGATCCACAGCATCACGAGCGAGAACAGGAATAGCGCCAGCACGATCAGGATCAGATCGACCAGGAGGGCGCCGAACCGCAGCCCCGAACTCGCGATCCGCAGCTCCAGGTCGACCCCCTCGGGGGTGATGAACTGGCGCACCTTCTTCGCCCGCGCGCTGCGCGATTTGGCGTTGGCCTTTGCCGCGGCGGCGCTCATGTCACATCCTCGCGGCGCGGGATGTAATAATAGGCGATCCAGAACAGCAGCATCAGCGTGCCGATCCCGTAGCGCAGCATCGTGTCGGTGATCAGCTGGCGCCCGAATCCTTCGAGCAGCCCAGCCATGAACAGCATCAATATGACCCCGATCATCACCTTGCCCGCGGTCCGCCCCGCCTCCGACGCAGCCTGCAACCGGCTGCGCGCGCCGGGAAAGACGACCGCGGCGCCGATGCGCAGCCCGGCGGCGCCCGACAGCGCCGCGGCGAACAGCTCGGTGGTGCCGTGGATGAACAGCCAGCCGCCGAAATCGAACCCCAGCCCCTTGCCCGCGAACACCGCCATCATCGCGCCGAGGCCAATACCCTGATAATATTCGAGCATCATCGTCGGCACGCCAAAGGCGAACCCCAGCGCGAAGGACAGGATCGACACGCGGCTGTTGTGCGTGAACAAATAGGTCGCAAACACATGCAACCCGCTCTCGCCCTCGCTCGCGGCCTTGCCATGCCCCAGCGTCGATTGCAGATATTCGGCGGTTGCGCGCGGATCGCGGCCGCCCGCCATGTCTTCGCCGACGAAGTTATAATACCATTCGGGGTTGCTCGCGACGAGCGAATAGCTGGTGATCGCGCCGAGCAGGATGATCAGCGAAATGATGATCGTCTCTTTCCACACCGACCGCACCGCGGCGGGCCAGTCGTAAAGGAAAAAGCGGCGGACGCGGCTCCACCGCGTCTCGCGCACCCCATAGACAAGGAAATAGCCGCGGATCGACAGCGCCTCGAGATGATCAAGCAAAGCCTTGTCGAGACTGGTCGCGCGCGCGATCGACAGCGACGACAGGGTGGCGCGATAGAGCAGGGGCAATTGCAGCAGTTCGTCGCTGGTCAGCGCCTTCGCGCCCTTTTTCTCCAGCTTGGTCAGCAGCAGGTCGAACGCGATCCAGTCGGCCTCGCGCTCGGCGCGGAAACGGCTGGTCGAAAAGCTCGGGGCGTCGAGGGCGCGGGTGGGGGCGGCCGGTGGAATCATAGCGTGCCCGCCCGCTTGATGCCCAGATAGGCCTCGACCGCGCTCGCGCCCATCGCGTCGGCGGGCACTTCGATCACGTCGGCGCCGAGCCGCTGGAGCCGCGCGATCACCAGCTGGCGATCGCGTAGCATCGCCGCGGCGACGTTCGATCGCGTGACGTCTGCGCCGGTTTCGGGGCGGCGGCGTTCCTCGCCCTCGACCTCTTCGTCGCGGATGACGACGAACAGCAACCGGTGCTTTTTCACCAGCCTTCCGGCGGCGCGGATCATCAGGTCGGCGCTGGTCGCGTCGGTGAATTCGGTGAACAATATGATCAGCGACCGGCGGTTGAGCTGCGCGCCGAGCGTCGTCAGCGCGAGGGTGAAATTGCTTTCGACATGCGCGTAGTCGATCAGGCTCGCGGCGCGTTGGAGGGCCGGGAAATCCTGAGTGTGCATGTAAGCGGGGGTCAGCGTGTGTGGCTTGGCCGCGAAGGAAAACAGGCTGATCCGGTCGTTAAGTTTTAGCCCGACATAGGCGAGCAGCAGCGCCGCCGACACCGCGCGGTCGACGCGCGGCATGCCGCCGACGGGTTCGGCCATCGTCCGCCCGCTGTCGATCGCCAGCACGACGCGGTTGTCGCGTTCGACACGATATTCCTTGGCCAGCAGTTTGACGTGGCGCGCCGACGCGTTCCAGTCGATTGCGCGGCGGTCCATTCCCGGCTGATATTCGGCGAGCGCCTCGAATTCGGTGCCTTCGCCGCGCAGGCGCTGCTGCCGCAGCCCGAACCAGCTGTTGCGCTGGAACAAGCGGCTGCCTTCGTCGGTGACCGCGCGCAGGCTGGGGACGACGCTGATCGCACCGTCGATTGCAAAGCGGCGCTGTTTCCAGACGAGACCGAGCGGCCCCGCCCAGCGGATCCACAGCGCTTCGATTAGCGCCTGTCCGCGCCGCGAGGCGGTGAGCGAGAGGGTGCGGGTCAAGGCCTCGCCCGCGTTCGTCCGGCGCATATCGGCCGCGAGCCGTCCACCCTCGACAAATCGCTCGTCAAGCGCGAGCGCCAGTTCGGCGCGCGGCGGCACCGCGACGCCGGTTGCGGCGAGTGCGAGGTCAAAGGGATCGCCCACCCCGACCTGATGCGGAAAGCGCGCGTCGAGATTGAGCTGGCGCGGACTGGCGCCCGCGATGGTGTCGAGGATCAGGCACGCAACGATCACCCCGATCCACCCGGGCGCGACCAGCCACAGCTCGGGCCGCACCAGCCCGAGCGCGAGCGCCATCGGGGCGCCGAGCAGGAGCAGATAGATCGCGCGTCGGGTCGGGTAGATCATAGGAGCCAATCCTCCCTGTCGCGCAGCGATGGGGAGGTGGCAGCGCGAAGCGCTGACGGAGG
>JAHJHL010000104.1 GCA_018823905.1 Alphaproteobacteria bacterium | reverse complement strand
GCGCGAGGATCGGGCCGTTGAGCGGCCAGGCAAATCGACCGGTGAAGGCGGCTGGTGCAGCAATGGCGGTGGTCACCGGCTGACGCGGCGCGGCGCTGCCCGCGGTCGGACGGCTGCTTTCGGCGAGCGCGGGCTGGCTGCCGGTGACAATGTCATCGATGTCGAGGGTAAAGGCGGCGGCGCGGGCGCCGACATTGATGGGGCCGGGCGGCGCCGCGCGCGCATCGGACGGCAGGCGCAGCCGCTGGCCGATGCGCAGAATATAAGGTTCGGCGAGCGCGTTGATCGTGATGATCTCGCCCCATTCGGCGCCATAGGCGCGCGCAATGCCGATGCCGGTCTCGCCCGCGCCGACGCGGTGATAGAGACCGGCAGGGATGCGCAGTTGCTGGCCGGGGCGCAGGGTGAAGGGCGCTGTGAGGTCGTTTTCCAGCGCGAGGGCTTCGGACCCGGCGCCCGTCATCTCGCCGATCGCGCGCAGCGTGTCGCCGGGGCGGACGGTGTAGCTGCTCGTGCCGATACGAACCGCGTTGGTGGCGACGGGTTTGAGCGTCCAGGTCGGCCGGACATCGCCGCCGACGACATCGCTGGCCGATTGGCGTTCGAAGTCGAAGCTGTCCGGAAGGGTCGCCGATACGGGCGTTGGCGCGATGGGTCGTGGCGGCGGGGCAGGGGCCGCGGGGATGCAACCGGCAAGCAGCACGGCGCCCAGCAACACCCCGACATGATGTCTGATTTCCCCCACGCGCCGCTTTTGCCAAAGGAAGTGCGCGGTGGCTAGACTTCTGTCCCGCAACGGAACAGATTTCTCATATTTCGTCATCCCGGCCTTCGCCGGGATGACGAGGTTACGGTGCGTAAGCCGCCCGCAACGCCGCCAGCGACGCGTCGTGCGTCAGGTCGAGATGGAGCGGCGTGACCGAGATGAAATTATCGTCGATCGCCTCGAGATCGCTGTCGTGCGCGAGGCTGTGTTCGATACCGTGGAGGCCGAACCAGTAATAGCGATAGCCGCGCGGGTCTGTGCCTTCGACGATCGAGCCGCGGCCATAATCGTGGAAGCCCTGCCGCGTCACCCGGATGCCTTGCACGGCGGCGGCGGGTATCGCGGGGAAGTTGATGTTGATCAGCGTGCGCGGCGCCATGTCCATCGCGAGCAACGGGCGCAGCACCTGCACCCCCCATGTCTCGGCGGGTGCGAACGGCACCGTGTCGCCCATGCCTTCCTTGGCATAGACCTGGCTGAGCGCGATCGAGGGGATGCCCGCGAGCGCGCCCTCGATCGCCGCCGAGACGGTGCCCGAATAGGTGATGTCGTCGCCGAGGTTGGCGCCGCGATTGACCCCCGACAGAATCAGGTCGGGTTTGTCGGGCATCAGCTTGCCGATCGCCATCATCACCGAGTCGGTCGGGGTGCCGCTGCACGAGAAGCGCCGTTCGTCATGCTGGCGGATGCGGACGGGCCGCGACAGGGTGAGCGAGTGGCCGGCGCCCGACTGTTCCTCGGCAGGCGCGCAGACCCAGATGTCGTCGCTGAGCTGGCGCGCGATTGTTTCGAGAATGGCGAGGCCGGGGGCGTGGTAGCCGTCGTCGTTGGTGAGGAGGATGCGCAAGGCTTTTCGTCCAATCAGAGCGTCTTTGCGAGGAGCGCAGCGACGAAGCAATCTCCAGCGTGGAATGTTGGGCATGGTCGAAGGCTGGAGATTGCTTCGCTGCGCTCGCAATGACGAATTATGGCGTTAGTTTGGTGATCCCGCCCATGTACGGCAGCAGCGCGTCGGGAACGATGACACTGCCATCCGCCTGTTGATAATTCTCCAGCACCGCCACCAGCGTCCGGCCCACGGCCAGCCCCGATCCGTTCAGCGTATGCACAAACTCATTGCCCTTGCCACCCTCTCGGCGGAAGCGCGTGTTCATGCGCCGCGCCTGGAAATCGCCGCAGTTCGAACAGCTCGAAATCTCGCGATAGGCGTTCTGGCCGGGCAGCCACACTTCGAGGTCATAGGTTTTGCGCGCCGCAAAGCCCATGTCGCCGGCGCAGAGCAGCATCTTGCGATAGGGCAGCTCCAGCGCTTCGAGGATCGTTTCGGCAGCGCGCGTCTTGCGTTCCAGCTCGGCGTCGCTGTCCTCGGGGCGGGTGATCGACACCAGCTCGACCTTCCAGAACTGATGCTGGCGGATATAGCCACGCGTATCGCGTCCCGCCGATCCGGCTTCGGAACGGAAGCAGGGGGTGAGCGCGGTCATGCGGAGCGGCAGATCGGCCTCGGGCAGGATTTCCTCGCGCACCGCGTTGGTGAGGCTCATTTCAGAGGTCGAGATCAGCCAGCGGCCGTCGGTGGTCTGGAACAGATCCTCGCGGAATTTGGGCAGCTGGGTGGTCCCGAACGCCGCCTCATCGCGCACCATCAGCGGCGTCGCACATTCGGTGTAGCCCGCGTCGATCGTCTGCCGATCGATCATGAACTGGCCGAGCGCACGTTCGAGCCGCGCCATCTGGCCCTTCAGGAACGCAAAACGCGCCCCCGACATCTTCGCCGCGGTTTCGAAATCGAGCCCGAGCGCGGGGGCGAAGTCGGCATGTTCCTGCGGCGCGAAGTCGAAGCTGCGCGGGGTACCCCAGCGCGAAATCTCGACATTCCCCTCTTCGTCTTCACCCTCAGGAACGTCGTCAAGTGGGAGGTTGGGGAGCGCGGCGAGGGTGTCTTGCAGCGCGGTGAGCTGTTCGCGTTCGGCATTTTCCTTTTCGGGCAGCGACGTCTTTAGCGTCGCGACTTCAGCCTTGAGTGCTTCGGCCTTGTCCTTGTCGCCCTGCGCCATCGCCTGGCCGATCAGCTTCGACGCTTCGTTGCGGCGCGCCAGCGAGGCTTGAATTTCGGTCTGCAAGGCACGCACCGACGCATCGGCGGTCAGAATGGTGGCGGACAGGGGTTCGAGGCCGCGGCGCGCGAGGCCGGCGTCGAAGGCTTGCGGGTCTTCCCGGATGAGGCGGATATCGTGCATGGCCGCGCTATGGCGTTGCCGGGCGGGGGGTGCAAGTCTGTCCTTGCGTGATCCTCCCTGTCGCGTAGCGATGGGGACGGGGACCGCCGCCGCAGGCGGTGGTGGAGGGGCATCGACGTCAGCGCCATGGCCCCTCCATCAGCGCTTCGCGCTGCCACCTCCCCATGGCTGCGCCACAGGGAGGATTGTTGACCAACGGCACCGCGCTCGCCG
>JAHJHL010000008.1 GCA_018823905.1 Alphaproteobacteria bacterium | reverse complement strand
CTCGAAAAGCAACGGGCGGGGTTAACCCCGCCCGTTGCTTCGCCTGCGCTTATGCGCGACAACACCCCTCGGCCTCTAGTTGCAGCTGGATGAAAGATGGGGGTCAGGTCACGTCCGCCGAGCGTTCGACGCTGAGACCGAACAGGCTTGCGATCCGTTCGGCGAAAGCCTCGGTTTCGCTGAGATGGAAGCGGCCGGAAACATCGAGCGCTGCGATGGCCGCATCGTCGATCACGATCGGGATGACGGCATAGCGATTGGCCTCGGCAACCAGTCGGTCGAGCCTTATCGAACGATATTCGGCCCAGCCTTCGGGCCAGTTTGCAGGAATGTCGGGCGCTTGGGCGACTTCGAGCTGCGACCTGCCATCACGGCGATAGCTCAGTGTCTTTCCGCGTGTCAGCGCCGTCGCGGGGCCGGTTTTGGCGTCCGGGCGCAGATCCGCGTCGCCGCGCCGGAGGACCGCGCTGACGGTTCCGGCCTCGTCGAGGCGCAGATCGATCTCGGCATCGTTCGCGATGGTCGTGCCACGACCCGCCTCGATGTGGAGCGGGATATTCTGTCTGGCGATGGAAAGACGGACCCGTCCCTTGGTCAGACGCACGCTGCGGGCACCGTCCCCGAATGCCAACTCCAGGCGACTATCGGTATCGAGCGTTGCGCTGGAGCCGTCGGCGAGCCGGAACGAGCGAATCTCGCCGCGCTGCGTAACCAGTGGTTCGGCGGCACGCGCCACCGAGGCGCTGCCGGGCTGGCCGGGAAGGGGCGCACCGCCAGCGCCGATGGCTATCATCAGCAGAGCGATTGCGGTCGCGGCGGCGCCCCATGGCAGCCAGCCGCGAGCCCTGCCCCGCCGCGCTTCGGCATGGTCCGTTCCGTGACGCTCCGATGTTTTGAGTACCGCCAAGGCCGCCATTCGGCGTTCGGCACGGCGGTAGGCTTCACCATGGTCGGCCGATGCGATGAGCCACGCGTCAAACTCTTCGCGCAGCGCGCCGCTTTCCTCGCCGCGCATCTTGATCAGCCACGCCTGGGCCACCTCATCGACGGGATAGTCGCCGTCGTTTGCGCTGGTCATCGACCGCTTTCCACCACCTTCGAAATCTGACCGAGCGCCTTCATCATATGATATTCCACTGTTGCGATGCTGATGCCAAGCAGTTCATGTATCTCGCGATAACTGAGTTCGTCCACTCGGTGCATCAGGAACACGCGCCGCGTTTTTGGCGGCATGGCGTCAACCGCGGCTTCGTATAACCGCAGCAAGTCCGCCGCTTCGAGGTTCCACTCCTGCGCCGCCGGCGTTGCCCCGTCGCACTCCTCGCGGAGCGGAAAGAAGGTCGCCCGCGCCGACTTCTGGCGCCGCGCGCGATCGATCAGCAGGTTCTGGGCAATGCGGCGAAGAAACCCGCCTGGATTGACGAGCTGGTGACGCTGCGTGCTCCCCGCTGCACGGGCGAAGACTTCCTGCACCAGATCCGGCGCTTCCTCGGATCCCGCCTTGCGGCGCAGGAAATGGAAGAGCGATATACCATGCGTCCGGTATATGGAGTCGAGATCATGCCCGACGTCCGGTTGCTGCGCGACCGGTGGCGGACGATCGGCTGGATGCGCATGGCAGGCCGAAGACACCGAAAAGGGGTGACGCGGCGGCGCACGGTCGCCGCAAGTGCAGGAAGACACGACAGAAAATCCCGGAGGCACGAGCGGGTGCGACCGGCGCCCGCCGGATACCCGTCTCCCAGTGCTGTGCCGCCGTTTGGTCGCTTACGCGATCCATGGACCGGTTGGGCCGCCGGTCCGGTCAGGGACTGGCGCAAATGATGCCTGGCGAAATATTCCGCGCAGAAGCTGCCAGCGATGCTCCTGCGCGGTCGAATCATGTCAATTGTGAGCCGCTCTGACAAGCAAAAGCGTCGCTCCATTTCTGAGAGAATTTAAGGCTGGCGTCCCGGATGCCCGGTGAGCGCCCGAGCGTAGCTGGCTGCTTCACGCGCGCGCCTCTCGTGATAGCCGAGCAAGAGGCCCCGAACCTGCGCTTGCGGGTCGGCATCGGCGAAGGCGACCGCGATTGCGTCATATTCCGCGTCGATATCGGCGAGTATCATCGCGTCGAAATGCCGCGACAGCTGAAGCCGGTCTCCAATCGCGGCGATGCTGGCCACGACCTCGCTGTTCGACGAGCGTTCGGCGATCGCCAGGAACAGGTCGGCGACGCGATCGGGATAGGGCTGGTCAGCGGGGACCGACATCGCCGACCCTTTGGGTGCCGTCGCGAGCGCAGCGAGCAACAGGATGAGGTGCAGCTCGAGCAAATCACGAAACTCGGTCTCGGTCAGCCGATGGACATGAAAGCCCTCGCCGGGTGTGAAGTCGACCATGCGCTCGCCGTTGAGCCGGTAGAGACTGTCGCGCACCGGGGTCACGCTGACCCCGAGATCGTCGGCGAGACGTGCGGCTTCGATTCTGGCGCCGCCCGCCCATTCCCCGCTCATCAGCCGACGCTTGATCGCCTCATAGGTCGGCTCGAACACATGCGCCGGGCTCATTCGCCGTTCCTTTCGGCAGCGGCGAATTCGGCGACCGCATCGGCCTGGTCGGGCCGGAGCGCGTCGATCGCGCCGATATGGGCAGGCAGGTCATCTTGCAGAAGGATCGAAGGACATTGGCCCTCATAATTGCCAAGATTGGGGCGGTGCTGCGCATAGCCGGCGAGCGCCGCCAGTTTAGGCGGAAACGTTTTGGCGACCTCGGGCGGATAGGCGAGCCACAAATTCTCATAGGGCTTCAGCCATCCCAGGCTGTAGCTGACGAGCACGCCGCGCCGGACCGCTTTGCTGAGGTTCGAGCCCGCCCCGTGCGCGGTCGATCCCAGAAAGCAGATCGCCGATCCCGGCTCACATTCGGCGAATATGGGCTGGCCAAGGTCGGTCTTTGCCATCCCGTTCGCGCCCTGGCTTTCCGGAAAGATGCAGGTCGCGCCATTCTCTTTGGTGAAGGGCGTGAGCGGCCAGAGCACATTGACGAGATACTCTTGGGTACCATCGGCGCCGCGCCACATATCCTGGTCGCGGTGCGGAAACTGCCGCACTTCGCGGGGATGGATCTCGATCGCCTGGGTGAGGTTTAATTGGATACGATCGCAGCCGGTCCCAAGGATTGTCTGGGCAGCGGACAGGATGATCGGGTTGAGCACCAGCTCGGCCATGTGCGGCGATCTTTTGAGCAGGCTGCCGAACCTTTTCGTGCGGCGACCATAGAAATTTCCTTCACAAAAGGGCGTCGCGGCAAAGATGGGATCAAGATCTCTCGCCAGCGCTTGAACGCGCGGGGCCGCCTCGTTGCGCATGATGCAATAGCCTTTGCTGCGCAGCTCATCGACGAGCAGGTCAGGAAGAGCGGCTTCGGTCAGATCCCTTTTCATAGCCCTGTCTCCCCGCTTTTCTCGAGCCTGAGGACGAGCGGCGCATAGGTGCCGGTGCGCTGCAACCCCGGGAGCGTATGCTCATCAATCGCGATACCGAGGGCGAGGAGCCGGCAGGTGCCATCGCGGTGGACGGGACCGAGTGTGTGGCATGACCAGCCGAATTTGCTGATCGTGTGATACCAACCAGCTTCGGCGACGCCGACATATTCGCCTATGCTGTGGTGGAGAGCATAGTTCGCGAGCGCGGTGACCAACTGGTTCCGGGCGTCGCGGCGCTCGGTCGGCGTTTGCGCGGGGTCGAGGCAAAAGCGGCTGATCTCCCACACACCCTCGCCGGACGGCGCGCCGCCAGCGCAAAGATGCGGATAGATGTCGCGGAGGAGGTGCGGTGCCGTGGTCGGCAGCAGCCGCGCCGACGCCCGGTGGCGCAGATCATCGGGATCGAGCAGGATCAGATAGCGCGCATGCGGGGTATCGAACTGGTCGAGCTCGAAGCGGCCATCGAGGGCGGGCAAATCCCATTGCAGCCTGTCGATGAAGACCTGCTTGCGGGCGGCGAACATGGCGCGCAGTGCGGCGTCGCCGGGCGCGCTACGCGCCCGGGTGGATTGAGCGATCATGATGATTCCTTGGCTGTTGAAGCCGGAATCAGACCATCAATACCGCCGCGCGGCTATGCCCAGAAATGGTCAATCCTGGTCGGTTTTACGCAGGAATGTCAGAGTGGACGCCACCAGTCATAGACATCCGAAAAACCGATGACCCCATCGAACAGGGCGCAGAGGATCAGCATTTGCCGGCAAGGCACCGAATAGCGCTCGCGCGCCATCTTGAGATGACGGACCACGGTCTCTTCGCTGATGCCGAGGATCCCGGCGGTTTCACCGGCGGTCTTGCCGCGCGCCGACCAGAGCACGCATTCGCGCTGCCGCTCGGTCAGCACTGCCCGCCGGGTGTAGGAGCCCGTGCCGACGAGCTGGCGCGCCGCGGCGAGTGCAACGGCGCCGACGATCTCGGCGGCGTGGAGCATCTCGAGCGGAATCCTGGCATTGGGGACGACGGCGAAGGAGCAGCTTCCCGAGGCTTCGCCGGGCAAGTGTCGCGGCACCGTGTAGCCGTCGCCGATCCCGCTCTCGCGAGCTACCTTCAGCAACTGGCGGTCGCCGCACGAGAGCGGGATGTACCGGTCAACATCGCACCATTGGAACCCCGTCATGGATCGTTCGCCGGCGCGCCGTATCGGGTCGGTGCCGCTGAGGTCGAAGCCGACATAGACATTCGCCCAGACGTCGGGATAATTATGCACCAGCATTGATGCACCCTCGCCGCCGCCGCCGCGGCGATCGAAAGCGAGCGCGAAAAGATCAAATCCCATGCGGTCGGCGGCGTTCGACAGGGCGGCAAAGAGCTGCTCCTCCTTGTCGGCGCCTGATATGTCGTGTGCGAGTTCCTCCGTCAGATTAAAATGCTTCACGTCAATTTATCGGCCGCCGGCACGTTCCCGACCCGCCCGCCCGCGATCCGCTCCATGGCTCATCGCTCCCGTTTCCTCTCCGGGAGACAATGAAGTTGGACAAACTGCGCGATGGTCCGCGCACTGCGGCGGGCAGGTAATACCTCAGCCTCTATACGCAATGCCGATCGCCTCTTGGGTGTAACGACAGGAAATCGCCTGATAAAGCGGCTAGGTGCACCAATCGGACCCAGATTGACACCTAATGCCTTGGTACGCCGACCGCGGCGGAGCCTGCGTCACGCACCGGGGGCATCTGGAGCCGAGGTGGCGATCGACACGTCATGGGCAAGCAGTCGTTCGCAGCTCGGCGCGACAAGACCCCAGACCGCGTCGATCACGTCGGCGAATGTCACGTCTTTGAGCTCGAGACTCGCGGCATAGGCGTCCCACTGCCGCCGCTTGTCGCCGTCTTCGAACATGGCCGCCGAGAGCCCCGGGGGACGGCCAGTCGGGATCGGCGTACTGCGCCGATCGAATGTCGCCGCTAGTGCTGCGTCGAGCGCCTGAGGATCGATGGTGCAGGCCTGCGGAATCGCCCAGAGGTCGTAGAAATCTTTCATACGACCATTGGCGATCCCGAGCGCGACCATGGCCTGGAATTTCTCTGCGATGACGCTTGTCGGCGAATAGGTGCGGATCTCCGGATCGGGAAAGTCCAGCAGCGTCGGGAAGGAAGTTGGTGTCGCCGGTTCCGAAAGCGCGTCGCCGAAGCCGAGGTCGATCGTGATGGGGATACGCGTTCGCTCGAGAAAGGCGGTGGTCGCTAGCCGCATACCGCCATATTCGACGCTCTCGCGGATTGGCCGCGCGGTGAGTGCGTCGATATCGAAAGTCAGTCCGTCAGCCGCCTCGATTTTCATGATCGCGCCGAAATCCGCTATCAGCCGTGCAGCGCTCGCGTCGCCGAAAGCGAGAAAGTCGGCGTCGCGGGTGACCCGATTATCGTCTTCGAGCCAGAGCGTGACGAGAAGACCGCCTTTGAGAATGAACTGGTCCCGCAGCGGCGAGATCGACAGTCGGTAGAGCAGGCGTTCGAGCGCGAAGCGAACGAGCAGAACATCGAAGGGCTGACGCTCCTTGCGCGCCAGTTGGAGCAGCCGGTCCTTGACCGAGGCTGCCAGGTTGACGGGTGCCTTAGCCATTGAAGCTGAGCGCCTCGAGATAAGGCCGCATCCGCTTCCAGACCCCGCCCGCTGCTGCGGCCTCGGCGATGTCACCGGGACTCGTCTTGCGCTGGTCGAGCGCTGCGCGCAGGCCCTCGACTGCAACCGAGCGATCGACGAGGCGCGGATTACGGAACAGGTCGGCTAGCGTTTTGGGAACCGAATAGATGGGAACATCGACCCCGGCGACCTTGTGATGCTCGATCCCCTGGCGTCGATATTTGTCCGCGAGGCGGACGATCCGGACGGGCGGATAATCGATGACCGGCTCCCAGTCGCTGGGTCCTATTGCCACCCAGACCCGCCGCGGCATCTGGTCGGTGAGCCCGTGGAAAGCGAGCGCCGATACCATGGCGATCACCCCGTTCGGGATGCGCTTGGCAATTTCGGCGAGGCCTTGGTCGGTATCAATCGGCGCGTCGTGAAGCTGATAGAGTCCTCGCGCGATACGGTCGATGTCGCCACTCTCGACCGCGCGGGCGATGGTTTCGGGTGCCACGCCTGCGGCGCGTAGTTCGCGCGCGCGCAGGATCGGATGCGCGCCAAAGAGCGCTCGAAGCGTCTCGCCTTGCGTTATCGATGCGTACATGTGACAAAATCTCTAACTAGAACGCGATGTATCATAGGTTTTGTCACATGTCATCAATGATTATGGCGTTCGGAGATGGCCCGATTCCACTATTTCCTACATTCACCGGTCATGGCATGCCCATCAGATGGATCAGGAACCGAAATGGAAATCGCGTGCGCTGGCGATCGAATTCTGGTTCGCCGCTGTTCTCGTCGGCGGCTCCTTCATTGCCGGCCTCATCGGCGCGATCCGGTCGCTATTCGGCGGGTGACGTCGCCCCGCTATCCAGCTTCTCAAAGGAGCGTCGGGGCATCCGCGCTCGGGGGCTTGCGGCTGAACCACGGGACGTCGGTCCGCTCGACCTCCAGCCGGTTTGCCGGATATTGGGTCACAAGCTTCATTGCCTCTTCAGCCGATGCTTGCAGCCAGGCGTCATGATCGGCGGCGTGAAGAATGACCGGCATCCGGTCATGAATGTCGAACAGCTCCTCAGTCGCATCGACCATCACCATCGTATAGCAATCGCCCCACTCGTCGGTCGGACGCCAGAGCCCGGCGCAGGCGGCGAGCGGCTGGTCGACGACGCTTAGCCAGGTGCGCGTCATCTTGCCCTTCTCGCCTTCGGCCTCGGCGAAGGCCGTGATCGGGATCAGGCAGCGCTGGGCGGGATTGGTGAACCAGGTCCGCCAGAAGGTCATCAGCTTGTCGTCGCGCGCGTTGTTCACCGGCTTCGGCTTGCTCGTCGGTTTCATATGCTTGAGCCGAACCGG
>JAHJHL010000103.1 GCA_018823905.1 Alphaproteobacteria bacterium | reverse complement strand
GACGTGGTTCATAACATACGGAATGTCGGCGCCAGTATCGCGAGCGGATCGTTTCTCTGTGACGGCATGATTGTCGCGCCCTGCTCCATGCGCACCCTTGCGGCGATCGCCAATGGGCTCTCCGACAATCTGATCACCCGAGCTGCCGACGTCATGCTCAAGGAGCGTCGTCCATTAACGCTCATGGTGCGAGAGACGCCCCTGAACCTTGCCCATCTTCGAAACATGGCAGCCTGTACCGAAATGGGGGCGATAATTTTCCCACCCGTCCCGGCGTTCTACGCTCGGCCATCGTCGATCGACGAAATCGGGTCCTCGACCAGTTCGGCATCCATCGGGCCGCCGATCGCCGATGGACCGGACTGAAGGGCGCAGAAGTGATGCCTCTGGCGCAGGCGGATAAATCGGAAAGGACAATTTGATGGCGGCAGTGCTGATGCGCCGGGAGCTATTGGGCGCCGGGGTTTTTTGCGCGGGTCTGGTTGGAGCCTCCCGCTTCCGGTCAGGAAGTGCGGCGGACGAAGAGGCCGTTCTCGTCGTCAGCCAGCCAAGG
Organism: Alphaproteobacteria bacterium; assembly: GCA_018823905.1. GTDB lineage: Bacteria > Pseudomonadota > Alphaproteobacteria > Sphingomonadales > Sphingomonadaceae > Sphingopyxis. The sequence continues at coordinate 2,153 of JAHJHL010000103.1, read as the reverse complement.
GTTGAGGAAAGCGAGCGTTTTGCCGCGTCCCTCATATCGTCTTCGAAAAAGTCTCTCGCGCTGGATGTCGGAAGCGGGCTGGATGAGTTGCTTGGCGACTGGCCCCGCGGCGCGCAGGTGATTGCAGGCCTGACCTCCGACCCCGCTGCAATGATTGCGGCCCAGTTGCTCATCGAGAGTGGAGCGGAGCCTTTGCTTCGATGGGAACATTCCTATGAGGCGGGCCGCTGGACACACCGCATCGGCGCCGCCCCCGGCTTGGGCGCGCTCCCGCAATATACTTGGCCCGCCGTCGTTGCGCAGAAAGTTCGCGATGAGCTGGACGGCCACAAATCATCACCGCGCCGGGCCGCGTGCATTTCGGGGGAATGTGCACTCGCCTCGAATAGCCCCGGCCTACTTGTGACCTGGGCCTTTCGGCTTGCCGGAGAAACGCGGTGAGGCCGCCGCTGCCCGAGGGAATTGCGGCGGCCGACTTTTCACGGGCCCTCGATGAACTCGCAGGCGTCGTCGGCAAAACCTGGGTTTTCGTCGACGAGCTTCCGCTGTCGACTTACCGCGACGCGTATTCGCCGCTTGCCGATGGCACTCTGCTTCCTTCTGCCGCCGTCGCTCCGGAAAGCGTCGAACAGGTGCAGCGGATCCTTGCCATCGCCAACAGCTTCCGATTGCCGATCTGGACCATCGGGACTGGACGGAACTTCGCATATGGCGGGCCGGCACCCCGCAAATCCGGATATCTTGTCCTCGATCTGAAACGGATGAACCGGATCATCGAAGTCAACGAAAAATATGGATATGCGCTGGTCGAGCCGGGCGTTTCCTACATGCAGCTTTATCGCCACCTGCAGCGGATCGGCAGCAAATTGTGGATCGATCCGGCAGCGCCCGCCTGGGGCGGCGTCATGGGGAACGCGCTCGAGCATGGCGCCGGCTACACGCCCTATGGCGATCACTTCATTATGCAATGCGGGATGGAAGTTGTGCTTGCCGATGGCCAGGTCGTTCGCACGGGCCAGGGAGGCATCTCTAACAGCAAGCATTGGCAGATCAGCAAACATGGGCTCGGACCGCAGTTCGATGGCATGTTCACCCAGTCGAATTTCGGCGTCGTCACCAAACTCGGCATCTGGCTGATGCCGGAGCCGCCCGGTTACAAGCCGTTCATGATCACCTTTCCACGCGAAGAGGATCTCGAGCAGATTTTCGAGATCACGCGCCCGCTCAAGGTGAATCAGGTGATCCCTAACGCAGCGGTCGCGGTCGACCTATTGTGGGAGGCCTCGGCGAAGACCACGCGGCGACATTATTATGACGGCAAGGGGCCGCTCCCGCCGTCGATCCGGACGAAGATCGCCGCGGACCTCAATCTCGGGATGTGGAATTATTACGGCGCCCTCTACGGACCACCGCCCATGATCGAGAATAATTGGAAATTGATCGAGGAGGCATTCAGCAACATTCCGGGCGCCAAGTTCCACTTCGCGCGCGAGAATGATCCTGCGTGGGATTATCGCGTTAAGCTCATGCGCGGCGAACCCAATATGACCGAGTTCAGCATCATGAACTGGATCGGCGGAGGGGGACACGTCAACTTTTCCCCGATTTCCGCGCCCGACGGGGCGGAAGCCTTGGCTCAATATAATCTGATCAAGAAACGCTGCCACGAATTCGGCTTCGACTACATCGGGGAGTTTCTGGTCGGCTGGCGGGACATGCATCACATTTTGATGATCATGTACAATCGGGCCGATGAAACGATGCGCAAGAGCGCCCACGATCTCTTCAGTCTCCTGGTGGATGAGGCCGCGGCGGCGGGGTTCGGCGAATATCGTACTCATCTCGCCTTCATGGACCAGATTGCTGGAACCTATCGTTACAACGACGGGGCGCTTTGGGATCTCCATCACCGCCTGAAGGACGCTCTCGATCCCAACGGCATTCTTTCGCCCGGAAAGCAGGGCATATGGCCGAAGTCGGCGCGTCCCTGATGCCACGCGACCCACGCTCCCAGGAGATTCATGATGCGTAAGGACGAAGTGAGGGGGCTTGACCACTGGATCGGCGGGTCACCGGTTGCCCCTGGCGACGGCGCTTATTTCGAAAGCCTGAACCCGATTGACGACAGTCTCTATTCCCGGGCGGCTGCCGGG
>JAHJHL010000102.1 GCA_018823905.1 Alphaproteobacteria bacterium | reverse complement strand
CGGCTTCGGCGGCGTCCATCATCCGGCCGGTGAGGCACATTTCCATCGCCTTTGCCTTGCCGACCGCGCGCGTCAGCCGCTGCGACCCGCCCATGCCGGGTGCGACGCCGAGCTTGATTTCGGGCTGGCCGAATTTCGCCTTGTCCGACGCGATGATGAAGTCGGCCATCATTGCGAGTTCGCAGCCGCCGCCGAGCGCGAAGCCGTTGACCGCGGCGATCCACGGCTTGCGGATCTTTTTCACGAAATCGCTCGTCCATTTCGAGAAGAAGTCTTCGAGGTAGAAATCGGACGCGGGCTTGTCGGCCATTTCCTTGATGTCGGCGCCCGCGGCGAAGGCCTTGTCGCCCGAACCGGTGAGCACGGCGCAGCGTTGGCCGGGGTCGGCTTCGAAGGCCGCGAAGGCGGCGATCAGGTCGCCCAGCACCTGTGAATTGAGCGCGTTCAGCGCCTGCGGGCGGTTGAGCGTCACCAGCGTGACGGCGCCGCGCTGTTCAACGAGGAGGGTTTCGTAGGTCATTCCAATGATCTCCTGAAAATCGTCATGCCGGACTTGATCCGGCATCCATTCCGACGGGGCCGAATGGACCCCGGATCAAGTCCGGGGTGACGAAGCTAATTGAGCGGGGTCCATTTCTCGCTTTCGGGCAAGGGCGCAAAGATCGCGTCGATCCAGTCTTCGGTCACCGCTTCGGGTTTGGCCGGATCCCATTTCGGGCTGTTGTCCTTGTCGATGATCAGCGCGCGAACGCCTTCGAGGAAATCGTGCATCTGCACGACGCGGCTGCCGATCGCATATTCCTGGCGCATCTGTTCAGCGAAGTCGTGCATCTCGCCACCTTCCTTCAGCTGGCGGAGTGCGACCTTGCACGTCTGCGGCGATTTGCTGTGCAGCGCCGCCAGCTCCTTCGTCGCCCATTCGCCGCCATCGGCTTCGAGCCCAGCGAGGATCTCCTCATAGGTGTCGCTGGCGAATAGCCGGTTGACCTTGTCGATATGCTGGGTGATGTCGGCAGGCGGCGCGGTGACCGACAGCTCGCCCAAAATGCCGCCGATGCGGTCGGGATGCGCGGCGATGCGCGCTTTGGCCTCGTCAAGCTTTTCGGACGGCAGATAATGGGTCGCGAGGCCGAGCGCCAAACATTCGGCGCCGTCGAGCCGCGCGCCGGTGAGCGCGAGGAACGCCCCGACGCGGCCTTCGAGCCGCGGCAGGTACCAGCCGCCGCCGACATCGGGGAACAGGCCGATCCCCGTCTCGGGCATCGCGAAGCGCGTATGCTCGGTCGCGACGCGATATTTCGCCGGCTGCGAAATGCCGACCCCGCCGCCCATGGTGATGCCGTCCATGAAGGCGGTGATGGGCTTGGGGTAAGTGAAGAGCAGATGATTGAGGCGATATTCGGTGTGGAAGAATTGGCGCGCTTCGGTGCTGTCCTTCGCGCCGCTTTCCGCGAGCATACGGATATCGCCACCGGCGCAGAAGCCGCGGCCTTCGCTATGGTCGATGATCACCGCTTCGATGGCGTCGTCGTCACGCCATTTCAGCAGCGCGTCGATCATCGCCTGACACATCGCGAGGTTCAGCGCGTGGATCGCCTTGGGGCGGTTGAGCGACAGGCGTCCGATGCGACCGTCGACGCTGACAAGAACATCGTCTGTATGATTGGGTGTCATTGCCGCAACAAATCCCTTCCGACGATCATCCGCATCACCTGATTGGTGCCTTCGAGGATCGAGTGGACACGCAGGTCGCGCCAGAAACGCTCGATCGGATAGTCGCGCAAATAGCCGTAACCGCCGAACAATTGCAGCGCGTCGTTGACGATCTTGCTGCCATTGTCGGTCGCGAGCCGCTTTGCCATCGCCGAGAAACGCGACTTGTCGGGCGCATTGGCCGTGACCTTGGCCGCTGCCATATAAAGCAAAGCGCGAGCGGCCTCGAGATCGGTCGCCATGTCTGCGAGCATGAACTGGGTGTTCTGGAAATCGGCGATCGGCTGCCCGAACTGCTGGCGGTCCTTGGTGTACGCAACCGCTTCGTCGAGACAGCGTTGCGCGCCGCCGAGCGAGCAGGCGCCGATGTTGAGCCGTCCGCCGTCGAGCCCCGCCATCGCAAAGCGAAAGCCGTCGCCCTCGGCGCCGACCAGATTTTCTACGGGTACGCGGCAATCCTCGAAAATCACCTGCGCGGTCGGCGACGCATTCCAGCCGAGCTTTTTCTCGGGCGCACCAAAGCTCAATCCCGGTGTGTCCTTTTCGACGACGAGGCAGCTGATCCCCTTCGATTTTTCCTCGCTGGTACGGACCATGCAGACATAGATGTCGTTATACCCCGCGCCCGAGATGAACTGCTTGGTGCCGTTGAGCACATAATGGTCGCCATCGCGCTTCGCCGTGGCCTTGAGCGCCGCGGCGTCGGAGCCCGAGCCGGGTTCGGTCAGGCAATAGCTGGCGATCTTGTCCATGCTGACGAGGTCGGGCAGGAAGCGCGCCTTGATCTCCGCGCCGCCGAAGCGGTCGATCATCCAGGTCGCCATATTATGGATCGAGACATAGGCGCTGGTCGCGGGGCAGCCATAGGCCATCGCCTCCATGATCAGCGCCGCCTCCATCCGGCCAAGCCCGATGCCGCCCGATTCTTCCGCCACATAAATGGCGCCGAAACCCAGCTCGCCCGCCGCCTTCCACACGTCGACGGGATAATGATGTTTCTCGTCCCATTCGGCCGCGAAGGGCGTGATACGATCGGCGGTGAATTTGCGCGCCATGTCCTGAATGGCGAGCTGGTCGTCGGTAAGCTGGAACTGGTCGGTCATGGTCATTTCTCGATGATGGCTTCGGCTTCGATTTCGACTTTCCATTCGGGCCGGATCAGCGCCGGCACAACCAGCATCGTCGATGCCGGGCGGATGTTTTTGAATGCCGCACCGTGCGCGAGGCCGACAAGATCGGCGTCGGCGGCGTCGGTGATGTACATGCGGGTGCGGACGACATCGGCGAAGCTGCCGCCGAGCGCGGTCAGCGCCTCGCCAATGATCGCGATGCAGCGCGCCGCCTGCGCCCCCGCATCGCCGGGGGTCGAGCTACCATCCGGCTCGATCGGCGCGCAGCCCGCGACGTCGATGCGGCTGCCCACCCGAACCGCGCGGCTGTAGCCGTAGATCGGTTCGAAGGGAGAGGCCGAGCTATGATTGCGACGACTGGTCTCAGCCACAGGTGACCTGCGTGATCTTGTAAGCGTCGTCGTACATGACATTCACCCGGTCCTGGCGATAATCCATCGTCATCGCCGAGCGCGGCGGACCCCAGCGCAAGGTGCGTGCGCCGGTGGCCTTGACGATCGCGCCGCCAAGATCGGGGGTCGCCGACTGACCGATATAGCTTTGTGCCGCGTCAGCCTTGCACGTCGTTTCGGTGGGCGGGGTCGGGGTCGATTCGGGCGGCCGTTCCTGGCTACAGGCGGCGAGCGGCAGAGCGGCGGCAATGGCGAGCAGGCGAATGTCCATCATGAGTCTCCCTTTCAAAACCATCAGGTGCAGCGCGTATAGCGCATCGGACCGGCGGTCGCACCCTCACCCTGATCGCGGCGAACGAGCGTCTTGCCGCCGTCGGCAAGGTCGAGCTGCATCCGGCGATCCCAGGTCGCGCCTTCACCACTGAATTTATAGTCGGCGTCGATGCGGCCCGGTTCGCTGATGCGGACACGCCCCAGTTCGCCGTGCGATTCGTAAAAGCGCAGGTTCGTCGCGTCGATGGTCAGCGCGGTCAGGTCGGTGCCTTTCTTCGCGGCGCAATCGGCGGGCTTCAGCGCCCAGCGGCCGCGGATCGCGGCGGGGATCGTCTGGCCGTCCGTGGCGGTTGGGGGTTCGGGGTTCGCGGGCGCCTCACCGGCTGGTTCGGGCAGGTCCGCATCGATCGTCGTCGCGGCGGGTGCGGCGCGCTCGGCTTCTTGCAACGACGCGGTCGCTGCTGTGTCGTCGTGCTGCGATTTATCCTCACCACCGCTGCACGCGGCGAGCAGCAACAAAGCGGCGGGAAGCATCGGGCGGGTCATCGGCAATCTCCTTCGAAAGGAGCAATGCCCGGCGCAGGGCGCGGGTTTCATTTGTTGTCCCCTTCGCCGAGCACCTTGTCGCGGAAGACCGCGGTCGCGAGGTCGGTCTGGTTATAGCGATACCAGCGCGGCGCGGGGACGCCCGCCGCCCATGCGAGCGCCTCGGTCAGCGTGCCGTTCGCCGAGGGGGTATCGGGCATTTCCCCGCCGATGGGGTCGGCATAGGCGGCGTCGGCGCTGACGACCGTCCAGCCAGCCTTGCGCAACGCGCGCACCAGTTCGCCGATATAGAGCGCCGCGAGATCGGTTTCGTGGAGCAGCAGCATCTGCACCGGCTGGCGCCCGGTAACGCGCTGCATCATCGCATCGGCGAAGTCGGCCGCCTCGACATGCCAGGTGACATACTGATCGCCGAGCGCCTTGCGGTCGATGGCCTTTCCGGCCTTCGCCGCGTCGCGCGTCAGCGCTTCGAGGTGCCAGTCGGACGATTCGGCGGTGACATAACCGTTGCGGAGGCCGCGTTCGGCGAGACCCGCACGCAGCGCATCGCGCTTCGCCTTGTCTTTCCCGCCCTCATCCAGAAAGGGAAAGCGGAACCACGGGCGATAGCCGGGGCGATCCCTGAGCCACGCCTCGGCGGCGTCGATGTCGGCAAGATAAGCGGCGGTGTCGGTCGTGCTGAGCCGCGGATGGGTGTTGCCGTGGTTGGCGATGACATGACCCGCGGCGACATAGGCGGCGATGCGCTCCGCTCCGCCAACGCCATCGCCGCGCCCGAGAGCACCGGGATTGACGAAAAAGACCGCCTGCGGGGCGTTTACCTCCTTCAGTTCGGTGACGATGCGCTGCGTGCGTTCGTCGGGCGTGAAGAAAGCGCCGCGTCCGCGCGGTGCGTCGTCGAACGACAGCGCGATCATCTTCTGCGCTGCCGCCGGAACCGGCAGCAGCAACAGAATCAACAGAGGGAGGAGCAGCCGCCGGAGCAAGCTATTACCCCATCGTCGGGATGACGAAGGCGTTACCGCCGTCGGGCGAACCGTCAGGCCAGCGCTGCGTGATCGTCTTGACCTTGGTCCAGAATTTCACGCCTTCCATGCCATGCTGGTTGGTGTCGCCAAATGCCGAACGCTTCCAGCCGCCGAAGCTGTGATAGGCGACGGGGACCGGGATCGGCACGTTGATGCCGACCATGCCGACATTGACGCGCGCGGCGAATTCGCGTGCGGCGTGGCCGTTGCGCGTGAAGATTGCGACGCCGTTGCCGTACTGGTGCTTCGATGGGAGTTCGAGCGCTTCCTCGAAATTGGCGGCGCGGACGATCTGGAGGACGGGGCCGAAAATTTCTTCCTTGTAGGATTGCATGTCGGTGGTGACATGGTCGAACAGGGTCGGGCCGATGAAGAAGCCCTTTTCGTGGCCCTGAAGACTGAAGCCGCGGCCATCGACGACGAGCTCGGCGCCTTCGTCGGCGCATTTCTGGATCCAGCCTTCGACCTTTTCCTTGTGCGCCTGCGTCACCACGGGGCCGTAGTGCGCCTCGGCATCGGTCGACACGCCGACGCGCAGCGCCGCGATCGCGGGGATCAGTTTCTCACGCAGACGATTGGCGGTATCTTCGCCGACCGGGACGACGACGGGCAGCGCCATGCAGCGCTCGCCCGCCGAGCCGAAAGCGGCGCCGGTCAAATCATTGACGACCTGATCGAGGTCGGCGTCGGGCATGACGATGCCATGGTTCTTCGCGCCGCCCATCGCCTGCACGCGCTTTCCGTTGGCGACGCCGCGGTTGTAGACATAATGCGCGATGTCCGACGAGCCGACAAAGCTGACCGCGCCGATGTCGGGATGGTCGAGGATCGCGTCGACCATTTCCTTGTCGCCATGAACGACCTGACAGATGCCCTCGGGAAGGCCCGCTTCGATGAAGAGCTCGGCGAGGCGGACGGGGACCGAGGGGTCGCGCTCGCTCGGCTTGATGATGAAGGCGTTGCCCGTCGCGATCGCGACGCCCGACATCCACAGCGGGATCATCGCGGGGAAGTTGAACGGGG
>JAHJHL010000101.1 GCA_018823905.1 Alphaproteobacteria bacterium | reverse complement strand
GGCCGCAATCGGATCACGCGGCGTCGCAGAATAAGGCCGACAACGGCCCCCGCCTTCGCGGGGGCGACGACCTTTATTCGATCAACGCCACCGCCCGGATCCATCCCGCGCTCGCGCGCTCGATTTTCACCGGAAAGCAGCTGAAGGTGAACCCCGTCGCCGGGATCGCCGCCAAGTTGGTCAGCTTTTCGATCTGGTAGTAAGGCCTTATGCGGCCCGCCTTATGACCTTCCCAGATAATCGACGGGTCGCGTGTTTCGGCCCAGCGCCGGGCGGTATGGCTGAACGGCGCGTCCCAGCTCCACGCGTCGGTGCCGACGACCTGGACGCCGCGCTCGGTCAGATACAGCGTCGCCTCGGCGCCCATGCCGCAGCCCTGATCGGTGAAAATGTCGGTGCCATAAACCGCGCCCGACTGGATGAGGACAATGTCGAGCGGTTGCAGTTCGTGGCCGATCCGCGCCAGCTCCGCCTCAACCTCGGCGCCGCTGACGACATGGCCGTGCGGGCGGTCGGAGAAGTCGAGCTTTACCCCAGGGCGAAAGAACAAATCGAGCGGGGCTTCGTCGATCGACGGGGCGGGGGTCGCGCCGCTGTCGGTGGTCGAATGATAATGCCAAGGCGCGTCCATATGCGTGCCGTTGTGGGTGCTGAGCGTTAGGCTTTCGACCGCCCAGCCTTCGCCATCGGGCAGGTCGTCTTTGGTCAGCCCCGGGAAAAACATCGCGATCTGCTCCCAAGTATTTTCATGGGTCATATAGGTGATGTTGGGGCGCATCACCGGCGGGTCCGAAATGACGGCGTTGGTGATCGGGATCGACAGGTCGATGAACTGCATTTGCGCAGTCTGCCACCGGATTGCCGCCACGCCAAGAACACTTGCGCGACGGCGTGACACAACTAGACGTAGCGTAACCGTTCGTGTCGAGCGAAGTCGAGATACCCCTGCGGCGTCGATGCGCGCGAGGCATCTCGACTACGCTCGATGCGAACGGCAAAGAAAGAAGCCCGACCGGGTGGGGGAGCCAGAACTATATGACCAAAGCCAGTGCCGCGGGCGCCGTCTACGAACCGACGCAGAAAGAAATCCGCATGGTCATCGCCGCCTCGTCGGCGGGGACGGTGTTCGAATGGTATGATTTCTTCATCTACGGCACGCTCGCCGCGATCATCGGCAAGGCGTTTTTCCCGAGCGACAATGCGACGCTGGAAACGCTGCTCGTCTGGGCGGGTTTTGCCGTCGGCTTCGGCTTCCGCCCGCTCGGTGCGGTGTTGTTCGGTTTTCTCGGCGACCGGCTGGGGCGCAAATATACCTTCCTCGTCACCGTCACCCTGATGGGCGTTGCGACTGCGGGCGTTGGCATGATCCCGTCGGCGGCCACCATCGGCATCGCGGCACCGATCATCGTCATCCTGCTGCGCGTGTTGCAGGGGCTGGCACTCGGCGGCGAATATGGCGGCGCAGCGGTGTATGTCGCCGAACATTCGCCGCCCGGAAAGCGCGGTTTTTACACCAGCTTCATCCAGGCGAGCGTCGTCGGCGGCTTTGTGCTCAGCCTGATCGTCGTGTTGGGGTGTAAGGCGTTGATGCCCGATGCGGTCTGGCAAAGCTGGGGCTGGCGCGTGCCGTTCCTGCTGTCACTGATTCTGCTGGCGATTTCACTGTGGATGCGGCTGAAGCTGTCCGAAAGCCCGGTGTTCCAGGCGATGAAGGCGCAGGGCGAGCTGGCGAAAAATCCGCTCAAGGAAAGCTTCACCTATCCCGGCAATCCGCGCCGTATCTTTATCGCGCTGTTCGGCATCGCGGCGGGGCTCACGGTGATCTGGTACACCGCGATGTTCTCGGGCCTGTCGTTCCTGAAGGGGCCGATGAAGGTCGAGGATACTGCCGCCGAAATCATCGTGGGCTGCGCCGCCGCCGTGGGCATGGGCTTTTTCATCTGGGCAGGGCATTTGTCCGATCGCATAGGGCGCAAAAAGCCTATCGTGTGGGGTTACGGGGTGACGTTGGTGCTGCTGTTCCCGCTGTTCTGGTGGATGGGCAGCGTTGCCAATCCGTCGTTGCAGGCGGCCGCCGAGCGGGCGCCGGTGACGGTAAGCGGATCGCGGTGCGATTTCGATCCCTTCGCGCAGCAGCAGGAAACCGCGTGCGGCAAGACGCTTGGCGAGCTGACCAGGCTCGGCGTGCCTTACACGGTCGCGCAAACCGATAGCGCATTCGACAGCGTCACGATCCGCATCGGTGACCGGGAGGTGGCGAGCGAGGATCCGGAGCTGCTCCAGCCTGCACTGGAGGCGAGCGGATATGACTTCGCCAAACAGATCCCCGGCTGGGGCAGCATTGCGATCATTTTCCTCGCGCTGCTCGGGCTTAGCGCGCTGTCGGGCTTCACCTATGGCCCGGTCGCGGCGTTGTTGTCGGAGATGTTCCCGCCGCATGTCCGCTATTCGTCGCTGTCGATCCCCTATCATATCGGTACCGGCTATTTCGGCGGTTTTCTGCCGCTGATCGCGAGTTTCATCATCGCCAAGACGGGAGATGCCTATTCGGGGCTGTGGTACACCTGGTTCGTGGTGCTGGTTGCGTTCCTCGTCACCGCCTTCATGCTCAAGGATCCGGTTGAGGGCGAGTGGGACAAGGCGCCCTCGGCGCCGCCGCCCGCCGCCTGATCCACCCCATTGGCGGCGCCCGCGAACCTGTATAGGGGCACGGGCATGATTGCTGTGCCGTCACCGCTCCGTCTGCGTCTTTCGTCCGAAGCGCTTGTTGCCAACTGGCGCTGGCTGGCCGCGCAAGGCGGCGCGGCGGCGTGCGGTGCGGCGCTGAAGGCCGATGGCTATGGTCTCGGCGCGCGCGCGGTGATGCGGCATCTGGCGGCCGCTGGGTGCCGCGACTTTTTTGTTGCGACGTGGGCCGAGGCTGCGGCGCTGATGCCGCTGCCCGCGGGCGTGTCGCTGTCGGTCCTGCACGGGGTCGGTGAGGACGACATGGTCGCCGCGCGCCTGCTCCCGGCGCGACCGGTGCTCAACAGCGTCGAACAGGTGCAGCGCTGGCGAGAAGCGGGCGAGGGACAGCCGTGCGACGTGATGGTCGATACCGGCATGAACCGGCTGGGGCTGCGCGTCGAAGAAGCACTAGGCGGCGCGCTGGACGGTTTGGCGATCGAAACGCTGCACAGCCATCTCGCGTCGGCGGATGACGACAGTGACCAGAATGCCCAGCAATTGGTGGCTTTTCGCACGCTGCGCGAAAAAGTTTCCGCGCGGCGTTACAGCCTCGCCAACAGCGCAGGCATCTGCCTTGGCCCTGACTTTGCATTCGACCTGACGCGGCCCGGCATTGCGCTTTACGGCGGTATGCCGCGCAGCGAGGCGCAGGGCCAAATCCAGCAGGTTGTATTTCCCGAAGCGCGGGTACTGCAAGCACGCACGGTGCCGACGGGCGAGGCGGTCGGTTATGGCGCGTCGTGGATCGCGCCGCGCGACAGCCGCATTGCCGTGGTCAATCTGGGCTATGCCGACGGCTATCTACGCTGCCACGCGGGCAGCGGCGGTGCGTCATGGCGGGGACGGGCGTTGCCGCTCGTCGGGCGCGTGTCGATGGACCTGACCGCGTTCGATGCCAGCGATGCGGCGGGGGTGGGTGAGGGCGACTGGCTCCACGTCGATTATGACCTACCAGACGTTTCGGCGCAGAGTGGCCTGTCACAATATGAGCTGCTGACGGGGTTGGGGAGGCGGTTCGAGCGCCACTGGATGTGACACTATATATTTTTTGTTTTAGTCGGCGGTGATGGGGCGGGCGTCGAGCCTTTTCCGTCTTCCCGACCAAAAGTTTGCCAGATCACCCACAAGAAAAAGGCCGCCATCCCGAAGGATGGCGGCCCGTTTCGGTTGCCGTACCGGCTGGCTTACCAGTTGGCGCGGATGCCTGCGTAGAAGTAACGACCGAAGCTGTCAAACGGATCGCCGGCAGCGGTACCGAGCAGCCCGAACGGCGGCTTCTTGTCGAACACATTGTCCATGCCGAAGTAGAAGTTGAACTTCTTGTCCACTTCCAGATTGGCACGGAAATTGTGGTAGAGGGCATCGGGATAGTAAACGCGCGGGAACTGGTCTGCGTTTAGTGGCGGCAACGTCACGATCTCACCAGCAGTACAGGTCGTGCCGCTACCCGGAATCGTCCCGGTGTTGGGGCATGGGCCTCTGTAGGAGTTTTGCGCTTCCCAAGTGCCGATCGTCTGCTTGCCGATATACCGCATCGTCCAGCCCAAGTCGAATGCGCCGAAGTCATAGTTGATGCTCGCATTGGCGGCCCAGCGCGGGTCACCCAATTCGCTCATCTGACGATTCGGATTTTGCGGGTTCGTCGGATCGGTAAAGTTGTCGAGACGCAGGGTGTGTGTTGCGATCGCACGCAATGCTAGACGATGTCCGTTATCGAAAGTCCGGCGATAGGCAATATCAAAGTCGATGCCTTCCGTCTTTTGCGCCGCAAAGTTGATGCCGCCCGAGATAACAGCCGGGTCGTTAAACAACCCAGTGGCCGGGTCGCGCGAAACGGTTCCGCAGAACGGGTTGTTGATGCCGTCCGGGCTGTCGTAACAGTTGTTAATGATCACCTGCGCGCCGAGAACCGCGATCAGGCTTTCAACCTTGATCTTGTAATAATCGACCGTGAAATTGAAGCCGGGCAAGAAGCTCGGCTCAAACACCGCGCCAAGAGTAAGGCTCTTGCCGATTTCATTTTGCAAAGTGGGGTTACCACCAGCAAGGAAACCGGTCGAAAAGGCGCGGGCGGTACAGTTAACAAACGGGTCACCGACCGCAACAGGCGTTGGCGAACTAGCGCAAACATTTGCGAGCGCTGCGTTCGTCGTGGTGGGAACGCCGGCCGCAGCGCAGTTAGCGGCACGGTTCGGGTTATTACCAACATTCAAGCTATCGCAGGGATCGCCGATGAAAGCAAAATTCTGCGATGGCGTTGAAAACAGGTCGCTTTGCGTCGGCGCGCGCACCGACTTCGCATAGGCCGCACGGAAACGCAGATCCGGGATCGGCGCATAGAGACCCTGGACGTTGTAAGCCCATACCGTACCTGCGGACGTGTTGTAATCGGAGACACGAGCCGCAGCACCGATCGACAATTCCTCGGCGAGGGGCATATTGGCCAGCAGCGGGATATTGATTTCACCGAATGCTTCTTTGACAGTCAGCTTCGGCGGATTGAACGGCTGAATAGCGTTCAAAAAAGTGCCGCCGCTTGCCGTCAGGTTGTCATATTCCGAACTGGCCCTTTCCTGCCGATATTCTGCGCCCAGCGCAAAACCGATCGGGCCGCCAGGAAGTTCGAAAAGCTGTGACAGATCACCGTTGACGCTGGCCAACGCCACGAACTGTTCAGCGCTTTCGCGGCGTTCCGCCGTGGTGTTGATAAAGTTGAGCGCAGCCTGGCTCGGTGCGCCTAAGCCAAACACGTTAATTGGTACGCAATCGGGACGATCGTTGGTCGTGTCCGCATCAGCGTTGACGCCGCAGACGATCTGACCAGCCGTGTTGCGTACTGCGTCGGTCGCCAGCGTGAAACCATCGAGATTGCCATCCTCATCGAACAGCACCAGGTTGTTCAACGAGCGCATTTTCGTCTTGAGCTTGCCGTAGTTCAGCGAGACTTCATAGTTCCAGTCATCGTTGAACGTTCCTTCGACGCCACCGACGATACGGAAGGTATCGCGATCGTGAAGTTCGCCGCGTCCGCCGAAATCGGTGTTGAAGCGCGAAATGTTGAACGTTCCCGTAGCCGGGTCCGCGCAGCGCCCGATAGCTTGCAGCTGCGAGAGTGCCTGAGGGGTGAGGAAGGCGTTACTGCAGCGAAGTTCGGGAATCGCGTCGAACTGTTCGTCCGTGATTGCAAAGAAATTCTTGAGACTGCCCTGCCAGAAGCTGGGCTGACCTTCCTGGACCGCGTCCACATGGACATATTTGGCTTCGACATAAGGACGAAATGCGTCGCTGATATCATAATGTGCCAGCAAGTTGATCGCGTAGCGTTTCAGACCTGCTGCGAGCTGGCCCGTGTTACGCAGCGTCGATCCTTGGCCGCCCTGCACGTTGCCGGTACCGGTACCCGGGAAGGTCCGATCCGGCGTGTCGATGAAAATATCGCCATTGCTGCCAAAGCGGATTGCGCGTCCGTCGGCGAACGTGCCGACAGTCCCGCCATCACTAATCGAATTGTTCCGAATTCCACAAAGAAATTCGTTGTCGGGAATGCCGTCACTCGCGCTGGGCGGCACCTCGCCACCGGCGGCACCCTGCGGGTCGGTCAGCTGGAACTGGCAGCGACCCGAATAGGCGCCGGTCAGACCGTCGCGATCATTGAAGTAGAGCGGATCGGACTCTGCATATTCGGCCGACACAGCGATGTTGCCGCGACCGTCGGCAAAATTCTTGCCGTAAGTGCCGCTGACGAAGAGATTGCCACGGTCGCCGCGCGACGAAACGCCGCCCTGCGCGCGCAGGCTGATGCCTTCGAAGTTGCGCTTCATGATGAAGTTCACGACACCGGCAACAGCATCCGAACCATAAATCGCCGAGTTGCCGCCCGTGACGATGTCCACCCGCTCAAGCAGGTCGACCGGGATGGTGTTGACGTCGACGAGATAATCGCCGGGAAGCGCGGTGATGTGGCGCTTGCCATTCACCATCACCAGCGTGCGCGCGGTGCCAAGACCACGAAGGTCAAGAATGTTGAGACCGGCGGTGCCGATGAAGCGGGTCGAGTTGCCCTGGCTGAAGGTCGAACGCAGCGACGGCAGGTCGTTGAGCGCGTCGCCGAGCGATACGTCGCCGGTATCGGTCAGTTCATTTACGTCGACCGACGTCAGCGGAACCGACGATTCGAGCGTCGGGCGCGAGATGCGCGAGCCGGTAACAACGATGGCGCGCTCGCCAGTTGCAGCCGTGCTGGTGGATTCATCTGAATCGCAAACGCCGTTGTCATTGGCGTCGACGCATTCGGCGGCGTCTTGGGCAAAAGCAGGTTGGCTTACGGACACGGCCACTGCAAAAGCAGCGGCACCCATAAGCAGGTGCGACTTGTTCATGAATAACTCCCCGGTTGCCCGTTCGAAAAATTGGAAAGAACGGATTAGCGTCAAGAAAGCCCGAAACGACTGCGCGCACAAGCCCTTCGTGACGATTTTCTGACGTTGCCGCGTCGCATTGTTGAAATTGTGTCATTTTCGCAACAGTGCAAGTTGCTGCTGCCGCAACCGCAAAAGTTGGAAGCGAGGTGGGTGGTGAAACGAAATCATATACGACAGAGTTGAATGCGATAAAAATGTCGTTGATACCGTATCGTGTGAAACTATATTGCAGGGCGCGGGCGTGC
The DNA here is from genome assembly GCA_018823905.1 of Alphaproteobacteria bacterium. Lineage (GTDB taxonomy): Bacteria > Pseudomonadota > Alphaproteobacteria > Sphingomonadales > Sphingomonadaceae > Sphingopyxis. The sequence continues at coordinate 14,022 of JAHJHL010000101.1, read as the reverse complement.
AGCTAATTCGGCGGCCGAGGCACTTGGTGCTGCGTGATATTGTCATCGGTGGGCGATCTGGCGCCGGCGGCTCACGCACGTCGATCCGCCGCCACACTGAATTCGGTCCGTCGACGCCCGACGCAATGTTGCGATGCATCATGAATTGGTGCTAGAGCTTTAGCGGCTGAAACCGACAAGCCGACACACCACGGTCGTCCCGGCACAGGTTTACAAGGAGCAAGAGTCTCGATGGCGAAGTCCAAGACGACGGCGGACGATGGCGTCGTCACGATCAAGAAATACGCCAACCGGCGGCTCTATGATACCGAACGCAGCTGTTACATTACGCTTGAGGATCTCGGAGCGATGGTGCGCGACGGGCGCGAGTTTCGCGTTGTCGATGCCAAGAGTGGCGACGACATCACCCACAATGTGCTGACACAGATCATCATGGACGAGGAAACGCGCGGCGAGACCTTGCTGCCGGTCAATTTCCTGCGCCACCTGATCGGCATGTATGGTGACAAGATGCAGTCGATGGTGCCGCAATATCTGGAAGCATCGATGACCGCGTTCCGCAAGAACCAGCAGGACGTCCGCGCCGCGTTCGACGGCGTGCTCGGTTCGAACCCGCTCGCCGAACTGACGCGGCGGAACATGGAGATGTTCCAGCAGGCCGCCGGGGCGTTTATCCCGGGCGCCGGCGGCGCAAAGGCGAAGGACGCCGAAATCGCCGCGCTCAAGGCCGAAGTGGCCGCGCTCAAGGCCGAACTCGCCAAGAAATAAACGGATCGGGCGCTCCTCCGCCCCCAGCGACAGAAATCGGATAATATGGTCAAACATGCGCTCAGCGTAACCCGGCAGGCCGACTTTGCGGCCTGGTATCAGGATGTCATTGCCGAAGCCGATCTTGCCGAGGAATCGGGCGTGCGCGGCTGCATGGTGATCAAGCCGTGGGGTTACGGCATCTGGGAACGCATCCAGACCGTGATGGACGCGGCGATCAAGGATGCCGGGGTCCAGAACTGCTATTTTCCGCTGTTCATTCCCTTGAGTTTCTTTGAGAAGGAAGCCGACCATGTCGATGGATTTGCCAAGGAAATGGCGGTCGTCACGCACCACCGTCTGATTCAGGACGGCAAGGGCAAGCTGATCCCCGATCCCGAGGCGAAACTCGAAGAACCGCTGATCGTCCGTCCGACGTCGGAGACGGTGATCGGCGCCGCGATGAGCCGCTGGGTGCAGAGTTGGCGCGACCTGCCGCTCAAGGTCAATCAGTGGGCGAATGTCGTGCGCTGGGAAATGCGCACCCGCATGTTCCTGCGCACCAGCGAATTTCTGTGGCAGGAGGGCCATACCGCGCACGCCGACAAGGCCGACGCGATGGCCGAGACGCTGCGCGCGCTCGAAATGTACCGCGCCTTTGCCGAGGATGTTCTCGCGATGCCGGTGGTTGCCGGCGAAAAGCCCGAGAATGAGCGCTTTCCGGGCGCGGTCGCGACCTATTCGATCGAGGCGATGATGCAGGACGGTAAGGCCTTGCAGGCCGGGACGTCGCACTATCTCGGCATCGGCTTCGCCGAGGCGGCGGGTATCCGCTATCAGGACAAGGACGGCGGTCACAGCCTGTGCCACACGACCAGCTGGGGTGTGTCGACGCGCATGATCGGCGGCGTCATCATGACGCATGGCGATGACGACGGGCTGCGCTGTCCGCCGCGCATCGCGCCGCACCAGATCGTCATCGTGCCGATGCTGCGCGACAATGAAGAGGATCAGGCGATCCTCGATTATTGTGCCGCGCTGCAAGCCGACCTGAAGGCGCTCGACGTTTTCCGCGAACCGCTGCGCGTCCACCTCGACGCCGGGGCGAACAAGGCGCAGACCAAGCGTTGGGGCTGGGTGAAGAAGGGCGCACCGATCATCCTCGAAATCGGCCCGCGCGATGTTGCGGGCGGCAATGTCGCGGTGATCCGCCGCGACCGGCTGTACAAGGACGATGGCAAGCTCAATTCGGCGTTCATCGCGAAGGGCGATTTTGTTGCTGAAGCGGTCGCGACGCTGGACGATATCCAGGCGAGCCTCCACGCCGAAGCAAAGCAGCGCCTCGACGCCAATATCCGCCGCGACATCACCGACCTTGCGGCGCATTTCAAAGGCGACGACAAATTTGTCGGCTGGGTCGAAGTGCAATGGGCGCGCCCGACCGGCGCGGCGCTCGACAAGATCGTCGAGCAGCTGAAGGCGCTCAAGCTGACGATGCGAAACACCCCGCTCGACGCGGAGCCTGCCGATGGTGCCTGTTTCTTCACCGGCGAACCCGCGGTCGAGCGTGTGCTGATCGGGCGGACCTACTGATGTAAGCGTCGCGCGATTTGGTTCGCACGAAGACACAAAGACACGAAAGGGCAGGCTATGGATATTGAACAGCTCTGCACTATCGTCGTCGATTGCGGTTTCAAGCTTCATAAGGACATTGGTCCCGGCTTGCTGGAGTCCGCTCATGAGGCAATGTTGGCCGCCAAACTGAGTGCGTTGGGATTGAAGGTCGATCGGCAGGTGCCGATCGACTTGACCTATGATGGCATTGCGATGCCCAACGCTTTTCGCATTGATTTGCTGGTCGACGATCGGGTCGTGATAGAACTCAAATCGACCGAGACAACAGTCCCCGTTCATGCGAAGCAAGTCATCACCTATTTGAGATTGATGGGTTTGACCCACGGATTTGTCATGAACTTCGGTACTCCGACCTTTAAAGATGGCGTCCGGCGCCTGCTGAATGACCCGACCCTCTTCGTGTCTTCGTGTCTTCGTGCGAACAAACTGCGCGACGTCGGATGAGAAAACCCAAGCCGCAACCCGGCCTGCCTTCGCCCGACCAGATCCTGCGCTTTATCGAAGAGAGCAAGGAGGCGGTTGGCAAGCGCGAGATTGCCAAGCATTTCGCGCTCCACGGCAATGACAAGATCGCGCTGAAGGCGCTGCTCAAGGACATGACCGACGAGGGGCTGGTCGATCTGGCGCCCGGACGCGCGTTTCACAAGCATGGCGGGCTGCCGCGCGTCACGGTGCTGCGGGTCGCGGCGATCGATGGCAGCACGGTTTGGGCAGTGCCCGAAAGGTGGGAGGCCGCGAGCCCCGTGCCGCGCCTGCGCGTGATGGAGCAGGGGCGTAAAGGCGCGCTTGGGGTCGGCGACCGGATTTTGGCGCGCACCGAAGAACGCGGCGGCGGCCATGTCGCGCACCCGATGAAGCGGCTCGAAGCGGGCGGTGAGACCGTGATCGGCGTGCTCGTCGAGGATATGGGTCCGGGGGGCAAGCCGATCCTGTGGCTGCGTCCCGCAGACAAGCGCGCGCGCTATGATTTCGCGGTCGCCGACAAGGGCGACGCGAATATCGGCGATCTGGTGCGCGCCGAGCTGACCGGGCGCGGCCCCGCGATCAAAGCGAAGGTCGTGGAGCGTCTGGGCGATCCGTTTGCGCCGAAATCGCTGAGCATGATTGCGATCGCGCGGCACGATATCCCGCATGTGTTCGGCGCCGAAACGCTGGCCGAAGCAGAGATTGCCGCCAAACTGCCGCTGACGCCCGACGGCCGCGAGGATCTGCGCGAGTTGCCGATCGTGGCGATCGACCCGATCGACGCGCGCGACCATGACGATGCGGTATGGGCCGAACCCGATACCGACGGCCCGAACAAGGGTGGTTTTCGCGCCATCGTCGCGATCGCCGATGTCAGCTATTATGTCCGCCCCGACGGGGCGCTCGACCGCGAGGCGCGGCGGCGCGGCAACAGCGTCTATTTTCCCGACCAAGTCGTGCCGATGCTGCCCGAAACGCTCTCCGCGGGCGTCTGCTCGCTGAAAGCCGGGCAGGACCGCGCGGCGCTGGCGTGCCATCTCGTCATCGACAAGCAGGGCAAGGTGACGTCATGGCGTTTCACCCGCGCGCTGGTGCGGTTGCGCGCCAATATCGCCTATGAACATGCGCAGGCGGCGTATGACGCCGATGCACCGCGCGAGGACTGGGATGCCGATGTGTTCCCGACGCTCAGGAATTTGTGGGCATGCTGGGGGCTGCTGGCTAAAGCCCGCGCCGCCCGCGCCCCGCTCGACCTCGACCTGCCCGAACGGCAGGTGATCCTCGACGAGCAGGGCGGCATCGCCGAAATCCGCGTCCGCGACCGGCTCGATTCGATGCGGCTGATCGAGGATTATATGATCGCGGCCAATGTCGCAGCGGCGAAGGCGCTCGAGGTGAAGAAGTCGCCGGTGATGTACCGCATCCACGAACCGCCGAGCCGCGAGAAGCTGGTCAGCCTGAAAGATTATCTCGAAACCTTCGAACAGAGTTTCGCGCTGGGGCAGGTCATCACGCCAGCGGTGTTCAACCGGCTGATCGACGGCTTTTCCGAAGACGACCGGCTGCCCGAGATCATGCAGGCGATCCTGCGCAGCCAGACGCAGGCCTATTATGGACCTGCCAACGCCGGCCATTTCGGCCTCGCGCTCGGTAGCTACGCGCATTTCACCTCGCCGATCCGGCGCTACGCCGACCTGATCGTCCATCGTGCTCTGGTTGATAGCTACAAGCTTGAAGTCCCAGGCAAGCCCAAGGGGCTGCCCGAACGCACCGGGCTGGGCGAAGCCGACGCCAAGGGGCTGTCGCGCATCGGCGAGGCGATCAGCGCGCTCGAACGCCGCGCGATGGAGGCGGAGCGTGAGACGGTCGATCGTTACGTCGCTGCCTATCTGACAAGCAAGAAGGGCGAGATCGTCCAGGCGCGGATCACCGGGGTGCAGCCATTTGGTTTCTTCGCGACGGTCGACGGGCTCGGCGGCGACGGTCTGGTGCCGGTTTCGACGCTGGGGAACGAGCGCTTTTTCTATGACGAAAAGGCGCGGACGCTCGACAGCGAACATGGGCGGGTGAGTTTTACCGTCGGCGAGCGGCTCGACCTGCGGTTGGTCGATGCCAATCCGATCAGCGGCGCGTTGCGCTTCGAACTGCCCGATGCGCCCGAGGGCGGATACCGCAACCGCGGGCCGCGGCGCGACGGGATGAAGGACAAGGCGGGCAAGCATGTGGTCGGCAAGCGCGGGCGGCCGGCGAATATCAAGCATAAGGGACGGCGGCGCTGAATTCCCCTCCCTGAAAGGGAGGGGTTAGGGGTGGGTGCGAGCGAAGCGAGCCGCACTGCCGTCGCTGACCCACCCCCAGCCCCTCCCTCTTAGGGAGGGGCGATTACTTTCCCGCCAATTTCTGCAACAACGCCGCACTCTCCGCATCGGCCGGAAAAAACGCCTCGATCGCCAGCTCCGACAGCGTGATGTCGACCGGCGTCCCGAAAATCGTCACCGTCGATACGAACGAAATCCGCCCCGCATCGGTGTTCAGGATCAGCGGCACCGCGATGCTGCTGGCGTGGCTGTCGCGATGCGCGGCGCTGTGGTCATCGCTCTTCACAGCATAGCCCGCCAGTTCGTCGCGCAGTGCGATCAGCCCGGCATCGCCGCTCGCCGCAATCTGGACGTCCATCCGCTCCAATATGTGCGCGCGCCATTCGCCGTAGTTGACGATCTGCGGCGCCAGCCCTTCGGGGTGCAGCGCGATGCGCAGCACATTGACCGGCGGCGCCAGCAGGGCAGGGGACACCTGCGCGATCAGGATCGCAATCGCCTCGTTCGCGGCGATCATGTTCCAGTGCCGGTCCACCGCGAGCGCCGGATAGGGCTCATGCCCCTTCAGCACATGCTCGACGATCGCACGCACCCCCGCCATTTCGGGGCTGTCGAGCGGGCGCTCCTGATAATCGGGGGCGTAGCCGGCGGCGAGGAGCAGCGCGTTGCGCGCCCGGTGCGGGACTTCCAAGCAATCAGCGATCCGCTGCAGCATCTGCGCGCTCGGTTTCGACCGCCCGGTCTCGATAAAGCTCAGATGCCGGGTCGACATATCGGTATCGAGCGCCAGATCCATCTGGCTCATCCGGCGGCGGCTGCGCCATTCGCGGAGTTGGGTACCGAGGGGTGCGGGTTGCATGTTCTTCTCCTTTGCCGCGAGAGCTATACCCCGGCTTTCGGCTTTTCCATTACCTCACGCGTAATCGACGGACTGCATTTTCGGCGGCAGATGGAGCGGGTCATCCAAAAAAGGAGAACCCCAATGTCCCTCTTCACTCTCAAGAACACGCTGATCATCGATGCCATCACCTGCACCGGATTGTTCGTCTTTTGCGTCTTTGCGACTGCGACGGTCGCCACCCTGCTCGGCCTCCCCTCCGAAGTGGTGACCGTCGCAGGCTGGATCGGGCTGCCATCGGCGCTGCTGATGCTGTTCGTCGCGAACCAGAAGGTGCCGAGCAAAGGCCTCGCCAACCTGATCGCAGTCGGCAACCTTGGCTGGGTGATCGCGAGCTTTGCGGTGCTGGCGATGTTTGCGGGCCAGATGACCGCGATCGGCATTGCGGTCGTTATCGCTCAGGCGATCGGCGTGCTGGTATTCGCGATCTACGAAGCCAAGGGCGCGGCGGTTTTGCCGCGCACGATCACCGTCTAACTCAGCGCATCGAGCCGGGCGAGGTCGATCCCGCCCGGCACGATCATCACCGGACAGGGCAGCGTTCCCGCGTCCTGTCCGGTGAAATGCGCCACCAGCGGGCCCGGCGCACCGTTCGCGGCAGTCGCCAGCACCAGCGCCGCAGTCTCGTCGCTGGCGTTGATCACCTCGCGCACGACATCGGCGGGCTTGCCCGATTTCACCATGATCTGCGGTGTCACCCCGGCTTCCTGCACCACCGCGTCGGCAGCGGCGGCGACCAGTTCCTCGGCATGTTCGCGCGCTTCGGCCTCGATCGTGGCCTGCACGGCGCCAAAGGCGACAAAGTCCTGCGGCGTCACGATCGCCAGCACCGCGACCCCGCCGCCGGTCCGCGCTGCGCGCCGTGCCGCAAAGCGCAGCGCCAGCGACGCCTCGGGGCTGTCGTCGATCACCACCAGATATGTCCGCATTGCCCCGACCCCCTATGCTTTTTGTGCGTAGAGAGTGCGTCACATTCGTATGAAAGGCAAGTTTGCCCCGCTGGACCTTGACCGCCACAATGCTTAAGGCGAGGAACAAGCCGTAGCGGCAGGCACCGCCTGCAAGACTGACAGGGAACATGCCTCACCATGCCAATCGAACTGAAAATGCCCGCCCTCTCGCCGACGATGGAGGAAGGCACGCTGGCCAAATGGCTGGTCAAGGAAGGCGACACCGTCAAATCGGGCGACCTGCTGGCCGAGATCGAGACCGACAAGGCGACGATGGAATTTGAAGCGATCGACGAGGGCGTGGTGAGCCAGATTCTGGTCGCCGAGGGCACCGATGGGGTGAAGGTTGGCACCGTGATCGCGGTGATTACGGGTGAGGGTGAGGATGCGAGTGCGAAGGCGGCTCCGGCGCCTGCCGCGGCTGAGGCGAAGGCCGAAGCGCCCGCGCCAGCCAAAGACGTCGCCCCAGCGAAAGCTGGGGCCGCTCCCGTCAGCGGACCCACGCCAGCGGTCCCAGCTTCCGCTGGGACGACGGAAAAAGGCGACCGCATCAAAGCCAGCCCGCTCGCCAAGCGCCTCGCCGCCGAACGCGGCATCGACCTGTCGACGATCACCGGCACCGGCCCCGGCGGCCGTATCGTCAAGGACGACCTCGACGACGCCCCAGCAGGTGCCGCAGCTCCCGCCGCCGCATCCAGTGCAGCCGCTCCCGTTGCAGCAGCCGCGGCTCCCGCGGCTGCTCCCGCCGCATCTGGCGCGATCCCCGATTTCGGCATCCCGCACGAGGACACCAAGCTCAGCGGCATGCGCAAGACGATCGCGCGCCGCCTGACCCAGTCGATGCAGGAAGCGCCGCACATCTACCTGACCGTCGACATCCGCCTCGACGCGCTGCTCAAGCTGCGCGGCGAGCTCAACGCCAGCCTCGAAAGCCGCGGGGTCAAGCTCAGCGTCAACGACATGCTGATCAAGGCGCTCGCGGTCGCGCTCGAACGCGTCCCCGCGTGCAACGTCAGCTTTGGCGGCGATGTGATGCGCCAGTACAGCCGCGCCGACATCTCGGTCGCGGTCAGCATCCCCGGCGGCCTGATCACCCCGATCATCACCGACGCGGGCGGCAAGTCGATGTCGAAAATCTCGACCGAAATGGCCGAACTCGCCGCGAAGGCCAAGGAAGGCAAGCTCCAGCCCAGCGAATATCAGGGCGGCACCGCCAGCATCTCGAACATGGGGATGATGGGGATCAAGCAGTTCACCGCGGTGATCAACCCGCCGCAGGCAATGATCATGGCGATCGGCGCGGGCGAGAAGCGGCCCTATATCGTCGACGACGCGCTTGCGATTGCTACCGTGATGTCGGCGACCGGCAGCTTCGACCACCGCGCGATCGACGGCGCGGATGGCGCGCTGCTCATGAAGACCTTCAAAGAACTGGTGGAGAACCCGCTGAGGTTGGTGGCTTGAACTCCGAGCAGATAATGCCGTTCGCCCTGATTGGGGCGACGATCATTGGAACGATAATTGCTGTCCTTATTGGCAGGAAGCTTGATCAGCCTGCGCGCGCGTCAAAGACCGTTCTTGCCTATTCGGTTCCCGGCAAATCCAATATCCTCGATTTTTCATCAAAGAACATAATGCTTGCTCCTAAAGCTGCACCGGCGCCGCTGGAGCGCTTGTTTGAGCAAGAGATTGGAATATCTAACATTGGGTTTGAGTGCGTCGAAGATATCGAAATAACGGTAAAGACAAAATACGATAAAAAGTTCGACCCTGAGCAAGATTTTTCAGATTACTCGGTCGAAACCATCCCTAGCGGAATGAAATATGAAATAAAAAATGTCGCGAGCGAATCGGATTCAAGCGAATACAAAATCTTAATACCATTTATGAATCGTTCCGATGTTTTAAAAATAAAGAAAATTTCTTCTGCTGACAGCAGTATATCGGTCTTTATGCACAAGATAAATACCGATTTTGTCGAGGTAAAGGACTTATCGCCATTGCCGACGGTGAGGCAGCGCTTGATTACTCAGATTGGACAAGGGCGCTTAATCGAAGCTTCCGGAGGAATCGCGGCGGCAGCATTAGCTGCAAGCCTTCTAAGTCTTCTTGGTTCATAAATATCGACGGCCTTTGTCCCACAGGTTTGCTCGCGACGGGCCTTTTGCAATGGAGCATTTTGTGAGTGAAAACTACGACCTCATCGTCCTCGGCTCCGGCCCCGGCGGCTATGTCGCTGCGATCCGCGCGGCGCAGCTGGGCCTGAAAACCGCGATCGTCGAGCGCGAGAATTTGGGCGGTATCTGCCTCAACTGGGGCTGCATCCCGACCAAGGCGCTGCTGCGCTCGGCCGAAATCTATCATTATATGCAGCATGCGGGCGATTATGGCCTGATCGCGCAGCAGATCAGCGCCGACATCGACGCGGTGGTGAAGCGCAGCCGCGGCGTTGCGAAACAGCTCAGCCAGGGCGTCGCCTTCCTGATGAAGAAGCACAAGATCACCGTCCATATGGGCGAAGGCAAGCTGACCGCACCGGGAAAGCTGGACGTGAAGGGCGAGAAGGGGACCGAAACCCTCACCGCCAAGAACATCATCGTCGCCACCGGCGCCCGCGCCCGCGACCTGCCGTTCGCGCCCGCCGACGGCAAGCGCATCTGGACCTACCGCCACGCGCTCGTCCCGCCCGAAATGCCCAAGAAATTGCTCGTCATCGGATCGGGCGCAATCGGGATCGAATTTGCGAGCTTCTATAGCGACATGGGCGCCGACGTGACCGTAGTCGAAATGCTCGACCGCGTCGTGCCGGTCGAGGATGCCGATGTGTCGGCGTTCCTTGAAAAGCAGCTCAAGAAGCAAGGCATGACGATCTTCACTGGCGCCGGCGTCGAGGAACTGAAGGCGACCGCCAACGGCGTCACCGCCAAGATCAAAACGAAGGACGGCAAGACCGAAAGCGCCGAATTCAGCCACGCCATCGTCGCAATCGGCATCGTCCCGAACACCGAGAATATCGGGCTCGAGGCGCTCGGCGTGAAGACGACAAAGGGCCATATCGACACCGACGCGATGTGCCGCACCAACGTCCCCGGCATCTGGGCGATCGGCGACGTCACCGCGCCGCCGTGGCTCGCGCACAAGGCGATGCACGAATCGGTGATTTCGGTCGAGGCGATTGCGGGTAATCACCCGCACGCGATGGACGTCCGCAACATCCCCGGCTGCACCTATTGCCGCCCGCAGATCGCCAGCGTCGGCCTCACCGAGGCAAAGGCCAAGGAGCTCGGTTACGAGGTCCAGGCCGGCACCTTCCCCTTCATCGGCAATGGCAAGGCGATTGCGCTCGGCGAATCCGATGGCTTCACCAAGACCGTGTTCGACGCGAAGACCGGCGAACTGCTCGGCGCGCATATGATCGGCGCCGAGGTCACCGAACTGATCCAGGGCTATACGATCGGCAAGACCGCCGAGCTGGTCGAGGATGATTTCATCGGCACCGTCTTCCCGCATCCGACGCTCAGCGAGACGATGCACGAGGGCGTGCTGGCGGCGTTCGGGCGGCCGCTTCACATCTAGCCCAAGGGGAGGCATCGCCCGTTTGAACCCGTCGATCCTCCATTTCTCGCGAAGGGACAGCGCCATCAAGGCGCTGTCTTTCCTGGGCTTTGCGGCGCTCGCTTTCATCATTGCCGGGCTGCTTCACGTCGAAAGCGATCCGCCGCCGCAAACCATCCGGTTGCCGGGCCTCGACCTGCCCGCGCCGGCGCCGCATCGCGACCCCCTGACACCTTTCAAGATTCCGTTTCTGATCGGAGCGGGAGCTGTATGCCTTTTCTATGTGGGCAGGCATGGTCGGCGCGCCGTAACGCGAGAGGTGGCAGCAAAGGTCGAGAACAGGCACCTCCATCTTCATTCAAGTTACAGGATGCTCCCGTTACCCGTCGAAGAGATTGCCGAGATGATTTTCGATCGGGCGGATCGTCTGCCGGACGACGGTTCGGGACCGGCAAGACTGGGTGCCCGGCTACGGCACGGCCTTTATCTTCGGTACCGCGCCCATGGTTCGTTTGCCGAACTGCGGTTGATCGACAACGACATGGACGGCGGTACCGAGCAGTTGCGCCGCTTTGCGGCTCATCTGGATAGCTGGCGCCAATCTACAACGCGAACGGCGCGGCGGGACTGACCGTGGAGGTCGCTCGATCTTCGCGCATTTCCTTTGGCTTGTGCGATTCCGTCGGCCGCTCCATATCCCTGACGGGTCTCGACGAAAGGCGATGCGATGAAGGACTTGCGGGTAAGCTTTCCTGAACCTTGCAGCGAAAAATGGGGCGATATGGCGCCGCGCGGCTGCAATCGGTTCTGCGGACAATGCGAACGGACGATCTTCGACCTGTCGGCTCTCGACATAGAGCAGGTCGAGCTGATGCTGGCGGACGAAGGCCGGGTCTGCGTTCGCGCGCGCATCGATCGCGAAGGCGTGGTGAAACTGAATCCGCGTCCCAAAGCGAACGCGCGGCGGATGATTCTTGCGGTGGGTGCGTCGGTCGGGATGCTGATGACCGGCACCTATGCCACCGGCAAGGAGAAGCAGTCGCGCGGCGCGATTTCGGGTACCATCGATACGAGCTGGCCCTTTAACCTGACGGTCACGGCCAAGGGCAATGACGGGCAAGAATATCGTGGCAAGGTGAAGAAAAACGGGCGATACAAGATTACGAAGCTGCCGCCCGGCACATATTCGCTGGACGTTCACGGCGGCTGCGGCGATCCATGGAGCAGCGGGAAGGTGATCGTCCGGGAACGAGAAACCGCCCTGCACGATGCTACCGATCCCAATGACTGTATCATCGTCGGGATGATCGAGATTGAGCAGAACGACGGCTGATGCGGCGACATTTTCTCACTGCCGTCGCCGCGCTGCTTACCGCGGCGATATTGCTCGGCTTCGCGGTCGGGGCGGGCTGGACCGAGACCGCCGACTGGCAGGTCTCGCACGCGCTGTCGCTGCGCGTCGACGAAAGCGACCCGCGCTTCATCGCTTTCATGCAATGGGCCAGCTGGGTCGGCGGCGGGACACCGCGCTGGGTGATTGTCATTCTGCTGTGCGCGCTCGTCTGGCACTGGTGCGGTCCGCGCTGCGCCGTGGCGCTGGGCGGGGCGTCGCTGCTGGCCAATCTGGCGTCCAGCCTACTGAAGCGCGGGTTCGGTCATCCGCGTCCCGATGTGATCGAGCATCTCGACCATCAGACGAGCTTTGCCTATCCCAGCGGGCATGCGACGAGCGCGGCGGTGGTGTATCTGCTCCTTGCGTGGTTGGCGCCGCGCCGTTGGCGCGCCGCGGCTTGCGCGCTTGCGGCGTCGATCATCATCCTCAACGCCTTCTCGCGCATCATGCTCGGCGTCCATTGGGCCAGCGACATTGTCGGCGGCACCTTGCTCGGTACCGCTTTTGCGCTCGCTGCGGCCTGGTGGGTTGGCCCGCGCAGCGCGCCCGAAATCGGCGCACTAAGGGAAAAGTAAGCTCTCGCTGCTATCAACGCCTCCGGATTTTCGGGAGCTTCGGCATGAATACATCCCTTGGCAAAGTGCTTGGTATCATGGTCGGTCTCATTCCGATCCTCTATATCGGCTGGCTGCTGTATTACTTCGTGGGCGTCGGCGGCGGCACCGCCGAAGGCGTTGCGGGAATCGGGCTGGGACCGACGGTCATCGGGTTGTCGATCGTCGGCCTGTTGTTCGCGCTGCCGCTGATCATCAAATTGCTGCGCGCCACGACCGGGGTGAACCGTGTTCCGGGCGCCAGCTTCGACGCGAAACTCAAGCCCGGCGAAGTGGTCGTCGAGCCCGAGTTCGACGCCGACGCGGCATTCGCCAGCTATATGCGCAAGCGCGAAGCGGGCGTGGTGGGCGATGTGACGGTTGATCCCGCTGACGACGCGCCAGCACCCTTTTCACAGCGTCCGGCCAGCTTTGGCCGCAAGACAATTTAGCCAAAGCTTCGCTCTCGACAGCCGCGCGCCAGCGGCTACGAATGGGGCATGGCACAAGGCACCCATGATTTCGTCCCCGATCCGCGCAACGACGCGATTCTGATCAACGTCAATGGCACGCTGGTGCCGCGCGCACAGGCCAGCGTGTCGGTGTTCGACAGCGGCTTCATGCTCGGCGACGGGGTGTGGGAGGGGATCCGCGTTCACAAGGGGCGGATGGCGTTCCTCGACCAGCATCTTGATCGCTTGTGGGAAGGCGCCAAGGCGATCGCGATGGACATCGGCATCGACCGCGCGGCGCTGACCAAGCGGCTGTATGACACGATCGACGGCAACGGCATGGATGCCTGCCACATTCGCTTGATGGTGACGCGCGGGATCCGGTCGACGCCGTATCAGGATCCGCGCGTCGTCATCTCGCCCGCGACGATCGTGATCATCGCCGAATATAAGGATCCGCTGCCCGCGACAGTCGAAAAGGGGCTGTCGCTGTTCACCGTGCATGTGCGCCGCGGCGATCCGGCGGTACAAGATCCCAAGCTCAATTCGCATTCGAAGCTCAACTGCATCACCGCCTGCATTCAGGCGGCGCAGGCGGGCGCTGACGAGGCGCTGATGCTCGACCCGCACGGCTTTGTCGCGACGTGCAATTCGACGCATTTCTTCATCGTCCGCAAGGGCGAGGTGTGGACGTCGAGCGGCGATTACTGCCTGGCGGGGATTACCCGCAGCAACGTGATCCGCATATGCCGCGAGAATGATATTCCGGTGTTCGAGAAGAATTTTTCGCTGACCGAGGTCCATGGCGCCGATGAGGCGTTCGTGACCGGTACTTTTGCCGGTGTCGTCCCGGCGCACACGATCGACGGGCGCAAGCTGACCGACGGTCGCGGGCCGATGGTCGAGCGGTTGCAGGGATTGTACAAGGCGTTGATCGAGAAGGATATTGCGGGGCGCGCTTGATGGATAAGTCATCCTTCCAAGTCCGTTTGTGTCGAGCGAAGTCGAGACACGTT
>JAHJHL010000100.1 GCA_018823905.1 Alphaproteobacteria bacterium | reverse complement strand
CGCCATCTGGTGCGTATATTTGGTGATCGGCCCCATCATCGCGACGACGTCGAGGATCTGGAAGCGGCCCTGTTTCGATTTCTTGATCGGCTTTTGCCCGGTGATCATCATCATCGGCATCCCGCCGAGCTGGGCATAGGCCGCCGCGGTCACGAAGTTGGATGCGCCGGGGCCAAGCGTCGCGAGGCAGACGCCGGTCTTGCCGGTATGGCGGCCATAGGTGGCGGCCATAAACCCCGCGCCCTGCTCGTGCCGCGTCAGGATCAGCTTGATCTGCTTGGACCGCGACAGGCTGTCGAGAAAGTCGAGATTTTCTTCGCCCGGGACGCCGAAGATATATTCGACGCCTTCTTCTTCCAGACATTCGATGAACAGATCGGATGCTTTTTTCATGTACAGTCGCCCCCTCAGCCACGCACCACCCCGGTGCGGCCCCAAGCCATGCTGGCGACCCACAGCATGAATATCGGTGCAGCGGCTCCCGTCGTCAGGCCGCGAGTCCCTGCTGCTCCGAGGGAGTTTGTAACGAGGGGGGAGGGGGTTGTCACCCATCCCGTGGGCGCCCCATTTTGGTTCAATCGATGTCGAACAACCCCGCGAGCTGCTCGACCATCGTCCCGCCCAACTGCTCGGCATCCATGATGGTCACCGCGCGGCTGTAATAGCGTGTCACATCATGGCCGATGCCGATCGCGCAGAGTTCGACGGGCGAGCGATTTTCGATCCAGTCGATCACCTGGCGCAGATGCTGGTCGAGATAGGCACCGTGGTTGACCGACAGCGTGCTGTCGTCGACCGGCGCGCCGTCGCTGATCACCATCAGGATCTTGCGCTCTTCGGGACGGCCGATGATGCGGCTGTGCGCCCAAGTCAGCGCCTCACCGTCGATATTTTCCTTGAGCAACCCCTCGCGCATCATCAGCCCGAGCGATTTGCGCGCGCGGCGATAGGGTTCGTCCGCGGGCTTGTAGATGATGTGGCGCAGGTCATTGAGGCGGCCGGGGTGCGCCGGCCGTCCGGCGGCGAGCCAGTCCTCGCGGCTTTGCCCGCCCTTCCACGTCCGCGTCGTGAAGCCGAGGATTTCGGTCTTCACGCCGCAGCGTTCGAGGGTGCGCGCGAGGATGTCGGCGCTGATCGCGGCGATGCTGATCGGCCGGCCGCGCATTGAACCACTGTTGTCGATGAGCAAGGTGACGACCGTGTCGCGGAAATCGGTATCGCGCTCGATCTTGTAGCTGAGCGACTGGCCGGGCGAGACGATCACGCGGGCGAGCCGTGCCGCGTCGAGCTGGCCTTCCTCCTGATCGAAATCCCACGCGCGGTTCTGCTGCGCCATCAGGCGGCGTTGCAGCCGGTTGGCGAGCTTGGTCACGGCGCCTTGCAGATGCTGCATCTGCTGGTCGAGATAGGCGCGCAGCCGAGTCAGTTCGTCGGCGTCGCACAGCTCGGTCGCGAGGATGATTTCGTCATGCTTTTCGGTGAAGCGCAGGTAATTGAAGTCGGGGATGTCGCCCGGCAGACGGTTGGGGCGGACGGGCAACATGCCCTCATCGCCTTCGCCGCCCATTTCGGGCTCGCCGTCGGCTTCCATTTCCTGCGCGTCGGGGTCGCTGTCGCCGTCGTCGGCCTGATCGCCCGCCATTTCGGCGCGGGCGTCGACTTGGCTTTCCCCGGCGCCGCCGTCTTCGCTGTCCTGCTCTTCCTGGCTCTCGTCGGCCTCGCTCTCATCTTCTTCGCCGCCATCCTCACCGCCTTGCTCCAGCGGCTCGTCGCTCTGGATCAGGTCGAGGTGGCGGAGCGCGAGCTTGGCGGTTTCGGCAAAGGCCGCCTGATCATCGAGCAGCATCGACAGCGCGGTCAGGTCGCCGCCCGCTTCCTTGGCGATCCATTCGCGGACCAGCGACAGGCCGGTTTCGGTCCCCTGCGGCGCCGCCTCGCCAGTCAGTGCCTCGCGCAGCATCAGTTCGAGCGCGCTCGACATCGGGACGTCGTCGCGGCCCTGCGCGCGGCTGATGGGATCGCTGCGCATCCGCATCGCCAGACTGGCCGACAAATTGGCGCGCATGCCGTCCATATGGCGCGCGCCCAACGCTTCGATCCGCGCCCGTTCCATCGCGTCGAAGGCGGCGGCGGCGAGCGGTTCGGCGGGGCGCGCGGCGGCGTGCAGCTTCTCGCTGTGGTGCTTCATCCGCAGCGCGTAAGAATCGGCAAAACCGCGGGCTTCGGCGACCTGATCGGCGGGCAGCGTGCGCGACGGCGTCGGCACCTTGATC
The DNA here is from genome assembly GCA_018823905.1 of Alphaproteobacteria bacterium. GTDB lineage: Bacteria > Pseudomonadota > Alphaproteobacteria > Sphingomonadales > Sphingomonadaceae > Sphingopyxis. Next base: position 6,378 of record JAHJHL010000100.1, on the reverse strand, counting down.
GCCTTGCCGATCTGCGCCGGGGCATCGGCGGTAAAGCCGACCTCGACCTCGGCGTCGCGGGTAACTGCGCGCGCGACGCTCGATAGCGCAGCCTTGAAATCGTCGAGGGGCGAGGAGGTGGTCATGGCTGGGCCACCGGCACGCGGTTGCAGATCGCCTCGTCATCGGGCTTCGGTTCGGCCGGATCGGGGAGCAGCCGAAATACATGCGCCAGATGCGTCGCCATCCGCTCGGGGCGCGCACGCTTGTCCGCGACGACATCGACGAAATCGCGGCATGCGACCGCGCTGCGCAGGAAATTGCTGTGCCCGGTCGCGCTCCGCGAAACATCGGTGGTGTCGACGACCGTCAATCCAGGAACCGAGACCGGATAACAGCGCACCGGCAACCCCTTGGCTTTCAAATCAGCCGCTTCGAACGGATTGAAACAATAAGGCGATCCGAGCCGGGGATAGCCGTGCAGCGCGCGCGACGCCGCGAGCGCCTTGTCGGCGTGTGAGACATAGACGGTAATGCGCCGGTTGTTGGCGACGCGGCGGGCTGACAGCACCTCTTCCTCGATGTCGCGTTCAAACGTCTCGCGGTCGATGTCGGGTGACGCCAGGATGACGTTCGAAATATTGCTGCTGTCGGCATTGCTCGACGTGCGATCGACATAGGCAATGGCAGGGATCACCAGCCGCGCCCCCAGCGAATGCGACACGACGATGATTTCTTTCACCCATGGCCGCTCGGCGAGCGTTTTCAGGAAGTCGCGGAAATTGCGGACGTCGTGATACATATTGGTCTCGTCGACCGCATAGCTCAGCACTTCGCCCTGCGACGGCCAGCTATACTCGATCACCGGCCCGTCGAAGCCGGTCATCCGCGCAATCTGCGCCGCATCCTTCGATGTCGTCTCGAACGTCTCGCGATAGCCGTGGACATAAAGCAGGACGCGGCCCTGGCGCCGATCGGTCTCGGCCTGCAACGCGGTCCACCAGTCGGCCGACGCCTGAAACGCCATCGGGGTGCGGAGCTTTTTCTTGCCGCCCACCTCGGCCTCAACCGGCGCGGCAAAACGGCCATAGCGCATCTTGTCGCCGCGATGGCGGAGCATGCTGATGTCGCCAGTGCGGCAGTCAGGTAGGCGGCTGGTGGCAAAGAACAACGGCAATGCGTCGCCATCGACCACCGCACCTGGCTGCGCGGTGCAGCGTGGATCAGCGACATAGTCGGCATGGCGGACGGGGCCATAGTCGACCGCGGCGATGCTGCACCCTGACATAGCCAGCGCGGCGGCGGCCACCGTCAGGCGGCGCACCGTTGTCACTTGCCGATCACGCCTTCGGGCAGGTCTTCGCCGAACACGCGCTGATAATATTCGGCGACGATCATCCGCTCGGCCTCGTCGCATTTGTTGAGGAAGCTGAGGCGGAAGGCGAAGCCGAGGTTGTTGAAGATCGCGGCATTCTGCGCCCAGCTGATCACGGTGCGCGGGCTCATGACGGTCGAGATGTCGCCGTTGATGAAGCCCTGACGCGTCAGATCGGCGACTTTGACCATATTGGCGACCGTGGTGTCGTCGGTAGCGGGCACCTTCGCCAGGATGATCGCGCTTTCGGTCGCGGCGGGCAGATAGTTCAGCGTCACGACGATATTCCAGCGGTCCATCTGACCCTGATTGATCTGCTGCGTCCCATGATACAGCCCGCTCGTGTCGCCAAGCCCGACGGTGTTCGCGGTCGAGAACAGGCGGAAATAGGGGTTCGGCCGGATCACGCGATTCTGATCGAGCAGCGTTAGCTTGCCCTCGGCCTCCAGCACGCGCTGGATCACGAACATCACGTCGGGGCGCCCTGCATCATATTCGTCGAACACCAGCGCGGTCGGGGTCTGCAAAGCCCAAGGGAGCAGGCCTTCGCGGAATTCGGTGACCTGCTGGCCGTCGCGGAGCACGATTGCGTCGCGGCCGACCAGATCGATACGGCTGATATGCGCGTCGAGGTTGACGCGAATACACGGCCATTTCAGCCGCGCTGCGACCTGTTCGATGTGGGTCGACTTGCCGGTGCCGTGATAGCCCTGGACCATCACACGGCGGTTAAACTTGAAGCCCGCCAGGATCGCGAGCGTCGTGTCACCGTCGAAGACATAGGCGGGGTCGAGATCGGGAACGCGCTCGTCGGCCTCGCTGAACGCCGGGACCTTCATGTCGATGTCGATACCGAACAGCTCGCGCGCGTCGACCTCGATATCGGGCGCCGCGAGGAGCGTCGAACCATGATGGTCGGGAAGGCTGTTCGGAATATCGGTCATGTCACAAGGTCCAGCGAAGGCGGTCGGGAGAGAGTCGCCGTTGCCCGGCGCTTCGGCTAGCGCGGTATAGGCGTCGGTTTCAGCTTGCAACGCCTTTTCAGAGGAGGCCGAGCGCCTTCATCACCGCCGACTGGTCGTAATAGGGGCGTTCGCAGACGATCTTGTCGCTGCCCGGGGCAAATTCGAAACTCGCCGCGATGCGAATGCGGAACGCCTTGCCCGTCGGCTCGATCGTGCGCGGGCCGAGCTTCAGCGGGCCAAGATGCGTCCCGGTCAGCCAGAATTCGACGAGCACGGTGTCGGTCGCGGCATCGGCGGCAATCGCGATGACCTCATTCGCCTGATCGGGGAAGGGTTCGCGCGACGCGGCGAAATAGGATCGCACCGCGGCTTCGCCGTCGAACACGGTACCTGGCCCCAGTAATTCGTAGCGCGGATGCTCGAAGGTCGCGATGACGCCGTCCCAATCATGGGTGATCTCCAGCGCCATATGGCGGCGAACCACCTCGATGCGGGCCTCATCCAATTCGCTCATCGCACCTATCCCCTCAAGCAAAGGCCTTGGTCTTGCGGAGCAATTGATATGCCGCGACCACCTCGCCCAGCCGCAACTCAAAACTGCGGTCGCCGCCGTTGCGATCGGGATGGTAGCGGCGGACGAGCTCGCTGTAACGTCGCCGCAGCGCGGCGCGGTCGGCGTTGGCGGACAGGCCGAGCAATTGCATCGCGCCATGCTCCTCGCGCGTCAGCCCGGGGTTGGCGGCTTCGCGCCGTGCCTCGTCCATCCGCTGACGAAAACGCGCCCCCAGCGCATCGATCGGATCCTTGAAATCGGCCCAGCGCGGCGGCAGGTCAGCGCTGCCCGCGGCACGAAAGGCGCGACTTTCGGTCTCCCAGCCTGCGGTCGGCGACTGCGCCGCCATGATCTGGTCCGGGTTCATTCCCTCGAAGAAGTTATATCCGGCGTTGAATTCGCGGACATGGTCGAGGCACAGCCAGCGATATTGCGGCGGCCCGTCGGGCGAGCGCGTCCACGACATCGGCGCGCGAAATTCGCCGGCTTCGCGGCATCCGGGCGCGGCGCAGGGTTCGTCGCGCGGAACGCGGCCATGAAAACGGTTGGGGCGGGGGGGCGTTGGCAAAATGCGCTTTCGAACGGTGGTGGAGGTCTTATAATTTGGCGACGGAGCGCTTATGGTCAACCCATGAGCAGCAATAGCCCCGTGCAACAAGAGATGGAAAACCTGCTCCGTGCAGCTTTCCCCGACGCCAATTTCGTCGTGAGCAACGACAGCGCGAAACATCATGGCCACGCAGGCGACGATGGATCGGGCGAATCACATTTCAGCCTAGCCATCGAATGGGCGGGCTTTGCCGGGATGAACCGCGTCACCCGCCAGCGCACGGTGAACAAGGCGCTCGGCGACTTGCCCGGACAGCGCGTCCATGCGCTCGCGATCAAAGCCACAGCGCCGGGAGAGTGACGATGGTCGCCAAGGTCAACCTTGCCGAAGCCTTCGCAAAAATCCCCGAAGCCTGGAGTCCGCACATCGCGGGCGACATCAACAATTTTCAAGTCAAGCTGGTCAAGCTGGACGGCAAGTTCGACTGGCATCATCATGATGTCGAAGACGAATTATTCCTTGTTATCGCAGGCCGGATGAAAATGGGGTTGCGAACCGGCGACGTTATCGTCGAGCCTGGCGAATTTATCATCGTGCCGCGCGGTGTCGACCATTGCCCCGAGGCGCTGGGCGGTGAATGTCATGTCGTGTTGCTCGAACCGGGTTCGACGCTGAACACCGGCAATGTGGAGACGGACAAGACGCGGCGAACGCTGGAAAGGCTGGATTGACGATGGACATCATCACCCCCTCGACCCATGATCTTGGCGCCTTTGAGGTGCGGCGGACCTTGCCCAATAGATCGCGGACGATGGTCGGTCCGTTTATCTTCGTTGACCAGTTCGGTCCGGCGCATTTCGACATCGGCGCGGGCATGGACGTGCGCCCGCATCCGCATATCAACCTGGCGACGGTCACCTATTTGTTCGAGGGTGCGATCGATCATCGCGACAGTCTGGGCACGCTGGCGACGATCCGCCCCGGTGCGTGCAATCTGATGACCGCGGGCAGTGGTATTGTCCATTCGGAACGCACTCCGGTGACCGAGCGCGCGACTGGTTCGGGCATTTCAGGAATGCAGACGTGGCTTGCGCTGCCCGACGGCAAGGAAGAGATCGACGCGGCGTTCGAGCATGTCGCGAAGGATGATCTGCCGCTGGTCGAGGATGGCGGCGTGTCGGCACGGATCATCATGGGCAGCCTGTGGGGCGCGACCTCGCCGATCACCCAGCACGCCGCGACGATCTATGCCGACATCCTGATGAACGCCGGGTCCAGCATACCGATCGAGGCCGAGGCCGACGAGCGCGCAGTGCTGGTCGCGCTGGGTGACGCGAGCCTCGATGGCGAAAGGCTCGACCGCTACAGTCTTTATGTCCTGAAACCGGGGCAGGCGATGACGCTGCGCGCCGACAGTGACGCGCGGGTGGTGTTGCTCGGCGGCGAGGCGTTTACAACGCCGCGCCACGTCTGGTGGAATTTCGTGAGCTCGTCGCGTGATCGCATCAATCAGGCGAAGCATGACTGGAAGGACGGCAAATTTCCGCTCGTTCCGGGGGACAGCGAGGAGTTTATTCCGATTCCCGAGGTGCCGAAGACGGTGAGCTATCCGTGAAGGGTGGCTAGCAACCAAAAACCGGTCGCCGACAATCCTCCCCGGCACGGGGAGGGGGACCAGCGAAGCTGGTGGAGGGGCACAGGCGGTTTGCATTGCCGCTGACGTGGTGCGTGGCCGCGACTTCCATCGAAATTGAGCTTTTCAATCTAACGCTGCGGTAACCTCCTGTGCCCCTCCACCACCCTTCGGGTGGTCCCCCTCCCCCGTTGGGAGAGGATCGGTAAAGCCCGCTCCCCACCCCAAAACCGACGGTCTTCGCATCTCGTTGATCCCCGTTGGGGCGGCGGCCACTTGCCAGTCGTTCCGATCCCCGCCAGATTGGTTTTGAAAAGAAACCAAAGGAGCGGTGTCGGTGATCGGCGATTTTGAACAACAGCGCGTGAAGCTTTCGACCGGCGTCGAGCTCGATGTCGTCGACATCGGACCGCGCGATGCGCCCGCGCTGATCTTTCTCCACGGCTTTCCCGAATCGCACCGGACCTGGCGCCATCAGCTGCCGCATTTCGCGACCCGCTTCCGCTGCATCGCGCCCGACCAGCGCGGCTATCGCGGATCTTCGAAGCCGCAGGACGCGGCGTCCTATACCCCCGACAAATTGATCGCCGACATTTTCGCGCTCGCCGATGCTCTGGGCATCGAGCAGTTCGCCATCGTCGGCCACGACTGGGGCGGGGCGATTGCGTGGGGGGTGGCATTGGGCGGCCAGCCGAACGGGCTGCATCCGGCTTGGTCGGGGCGCGTGACGCGCGCCGTGATCGCCAATGCCCCGCATCCGGCCATCTTTCAGCGCTTGCTGCTCACCAACGAACAGCAGCGCGCCGCGAGCCAGTATATCAGCATCTTTCGCGATCCCGCGAGCAACGCGATCATCGCGGAACATGGCATCGCCGGTATCCTTGCGCATGCCTTTGCGGGACGGGTCCCGAGCGGCGGCATTCAGCCGCCCGACGAGATCGCGCGATTGCTGAAGGATTGGGAGGATCGTGATGCGTGCCGCGCGATGATCAACTGGTATCGCGGATCGCCCGCGGTGGTCCCGGCGATGGACGCGCCCTATGCTGACCCGCCCGCGATGCCGTTTCCCAAGCTCACCATTCCGACGCTCGTCATCTGGGCGCTCGACGATGTCGCGCTGCCGCCGTGCAACCTTGACGGGATTGCCGATCTCGTTCCCCAGGCGCAGATCGTCGATGTTCCCGACTGCGGCCATTTCGTGCCGTGGGAGGCGCCGGACGCGGTCAATGCCGCGATGGACGATTTTCTCACGACCGAATGAATTCCTGCAATTTTCCATGGGTCCAAAAAAGTGGCGGGCGGCGTATTCGCCGCCCGCCTTGG
>JAHJHL010000099.1 GCA_018823905.1 Alphaproteobacteria bacterium | reverse complement strand
CTCCCATCGGCCTTGCGCTAGGCCGATGGACCCCACCCGCTGCGACTAGGCCAGCAAGCTGGCAAGTCTCGCTGCCCTCCCCTGAAGGGGAGGGACTTAAGATAGTTCGCTCCTTCCCCGCCAAAAGTTACGCGGCGACCTCCGCCGCATATTCGGCGCGATAGTGATTGCGCAAGCTGACCTTGTCGATCTTTTCACTACCAAGCTTGGGCAGCGCATCGTTCGACATCCAGATCTTGCACGGCACCTTGTACGGCGCGAGCCGCGCGCTCAGGAACGAACACATATCTTCGGCGGTGAGGGTGCTGCCGGGTTTCACCCAGATGACCGCGCCGACCACTTCACCCAGCCGCTCGTCGGGCAGGCCGAACACCGCGCATTCGTTGGTATCGGCATGTTCGTAGATCGCGGCTTCGACTTCCTGGCAGCTGATATTTTCGCCGCCGCGGATGATGATGTCCTTCTTGCGGTCGACGATGAACAGATAACCGTCCTCGTCGAGGTAACCGAGGTCGCCCGAACGGAAATAGCCATTGTCGAAAAAGGCCGCCTTGGTCGCCGCCTCATTGTTCCAATAGCCTTCGAAATTGGCGACCGAGCGGATGCACACCTCGCCGACGCTGCCTTGGGGCAGTTCATTGCCGCTGTCGTCGAGGATAGCCATGTCGACCAGCGGCTTCGACGCCGGGCCGGTCGACAGCGGCTTGGCGACGTAATTTTCGTTGATGATGCCGCAGCCGACGGCGTTGGTTTCGGTGAGGCCGTAACCAAGTAGCGGCTTCGCCTCGCCCATTTCGGTCGCAAGACGCTTCACATGCTCTGGCGGCCGCGCCGCGCCGCCGCCAGCGTAGCTTTTGCACGTCGACAGATCGTAATTCTTGCGGTTCGGATGCGTCAGGATTTCATAGCTCATCAGCGGGACGCCAACGAAATAATTGCATTGCTCGTCTTGGATCAGCCGCATCGCTTCGTCGGCATTCCATTTCGGCATCAGCACCAGTTTGCGGCCTAGCGCGAAGCTTTGCAGGAACACCGGAATTTCGGCGGTGACGTGGAACAGCGGGGTGCAGATCAGCGTCGCGGGCTGGATGTCCGACATCTGGCCGTCTTCGGTCAGCAGATGCACGATGCTCGCGGTCTGCGTGACATAATTGAAGATCGCCTGCACCACCGCTTCGTGGCGCGAATAGGCGCCCTTCGACTGGCCGGTCGAGCCCGAGGTGAACAGGATCGTTGCCAGATCCTGCCCGGTCAGCACCGGCAAAACCGTCGCGGCGTTGCCGCCCGCGCCGGTGATCGGGGCAATCGCCTGATCGATCGGCTGGGTCAGGTCGAGCGTGATGACCTTGGCGCCATGGTCGACCTCTTCCAGCCGCGCGGCGCGCTGCACATCGGCGATGACCAGTTTGGTTTCGCTGTCGGTAATGCCCGCCGCCAACTCGCCGCCCTGCCACCAGCCGTTGAGCAGGGTCGCACAGCCGCCCGCGAGCAAAATGCCGATATAGGACACGCACCACGCGTTGGCATTGCGCATCGCCAGCCCGACCCGGTCGCCGCGCTGCACGCCATGGCCCTCGATCAGCCCGGCCGCGACCTGCCGCGCTGCCATATAAACCTGTTTGAACGACAGCCGTTCGTCGCCCTCGACCAGAAAGGTCGCGTCGCCGTGCTGCATCGCGAAATAGGCGACATAGTCGGCCAGATTCGTCGGCGCGTTGGTGATGAAGGGAAGCTGCCGGCCGAAGCGTTCGACGGACCCGACCTGGATCGGTCCGCCCGGACCGGTGATCAGATTATAGGCGGCTTCCAGGCGCAAATCGAGCGCTGATGGCATCTTGTATCTCTCCTCTTGGTCTCGCTGGCCTAACCCCTTATGGGGAGGCCTCTCCTGGGGAAGGACCGCGCGACTTTATGTTTCTTTTTGCAACCCTAGCCGAAGCAACGCAATATGTGAACTTCCATGACTTGATGGGAGAGAACAGCGAAATCGCGTTCAGCATCTTCGGCCTGCCGATCCGCTGGTACGCGCTCGCCTATCTGGCCGGCATCTTTGTCGGCTATTGGTATCTGCTCAAGCTGATTGCGCAGCCGGGCGCCCCGATGGCGCGGCGCCACGCCGACGACATGATCTTTTACGCGATGCTCGGGATCATCATCGGCGGGCGGCTCGGCTATGTGCTGTTCTATAATCTCGGCGAATATATCAAGGAACCGCTCGGCGTCTTTCGCCTGTGGGACGGCGGCATGTCGCTGCATGGCGGCGTGATCGGGGTGTTGATCGCGATCTGGTATGTGACGCGCAAGGAGCAGCTCAGCTTCCTGCGCTTTTGCGATTATGTCGCGTGCGTCATCCCGTTCGGCCTGTTTTTTGGGCGCATGGCCAATTTTGTGAATGGCGAGCTGTGGGGCCGCGCGACCGACGTGCCATGGGCGATCATCTTTCCCGGCAGCGGCACAATGGACCCCCGCCACCCGAGCCAGCTGTACGAAGCGGGGCTTGAAGGGCTGTTGATGATGGCGGTCCTGACCTTCCTCTTCTGGCGCACGGACGCGCGCTACAAGCCCGGATTCCTGTTCGGCATGGCGGCGATCATTTACGGGCTCAGCCGTTTCGCGGTCGAATTCGTGCGCGAACCCGATGTGCAGCTCGGCACCCTTTCGTGGGGGCTGACGATGGGGCAGACGCTGACCATCCCGATGCTCCTGATCGGTTTTTGGCTCGTCGCGACCGCGAAAGGCCGCCGCCAGCGAATCGAGCCGGTCGCCGGACCCGACAGCGTTGCGTGACGGACCCCCGACGCCTGCCCAGCTGATCGGCGACATCGCGGCGGCGCGGGCGACGACGGTCGCCGACTATATGGCCGCCGCGAACAGCCATTATTATGCGACGCGCGATCCGCTCGGCGCCGCGGGCGATTTCACCACCGCCCCCGAAATCAGCCAGATGTTCGGCGAAATGATCGGCGTGTGGATCGCCGACCTGTGGGCGCGCGCGGGCAGCCCCGCCTTTCGCTATGTTGAGCTCGGCCCGGGGCGCGGCACCTTGGCCGCCGATGCTTTGCGCGCGATGGTGCGTTTCCAATGCGTGCCGCAAAAAATCCATTTTGTCGAAACCAGCCCGACCCTTCGCGCGGCGCAACTGGCCCGCGTTCCCGCCGCCATCCACCATGACGACATCGACGATCTGCCCGATGACGGCGCGGCAATCATCGTCGCCAATGAATTTTTCGACGCCCTGCCCGTCCATCAATATGTCCGCACCAGCGATGGCTGGCGCGAGCGGATGGTCGAGCGGCAGGGCGCGCGACTGGTTCCGGTGCCGGGAGAAGCGCCTGCCGACGACCTGGTCCCCGCCGCGCTGCGCAACGCCGCCGAGGGCAGCATCGTCGAAACCGCGCCCGTGTCGGCGGCGATCATGCAGCGTTGCGCCTTTCGCCTCGCCCGGCAAGGCGGCGCCATGCTGGTGATCGACTATGGCTATAGCGGCCCGGCGGCGGGCGATACGTTGCAAGCGGTGAAGGCGCATCGCTTCGCCGATCCGTTCGCCGATCTGGGCGAGGTCGACCTCACCACCCACGTCGATTTCACCGCGCTCGCCGACGCGGCGCGGAGCGCCGGGGCAGCGGCCAGCCTGGTCGCGACCCAGGGCGACTGGTTGCAGCGGCTGGGTATCGACGCGCGGCTGCAATCGCTCGCGGCGGCGGCGGCCGACCGCGCCGAGGAATTGCAAGGCCAGCGCGACCGGCTTGTCGCGGCCGATGCTATGGGCGAATTGTTCAAAGTCATGGCCATCACCGCACCGGGCTGGCCCATCCCTGCCGGGTTTACAGGAGACAGTCCTTGACCATCGTTCATCTCGCAACCCCGGACGATGCAGAGGCCATCGCGACCTTCGCGACCGACTCCTTCACCCGCACCTTCGGTCATATCTACGACCCCGCCGACCTCGCCGCCTTTCTCGCGACCTGGAACCCGCCCGAGCGCGTCCGCGCCCAGATTGCGGCGTCGGATCATGATATCGGGATGGTTCGCGACGCAGCCGGTACCATCCTCGGCTATATCAAGATGGGACCGGTCGATTTCGACCTTCCGGCGGAGCAGCCAACGGACGATGCCGTAGAACTCCACCAGCTCTATGTCGCCGAAGCCGCCAAAGGCACGGGCGTTGCCGCGGCGCTGATGGATTGGGGCATCGCCTGGGCGCGTCAGCGCGCGTCGATCCTGTACCTGTCGGTCTTTACCGAAAATGCGCGCGCGCAGGCCTTTTACCGTCGCTATGGTTTCTACGACGTTGGCCGCAATGCGTTTCGCGTCGGCAACCATATCGACGAAGACCGTTTTTACCGGCTCGACCTGTGACGACGCCGTTCGTCACCGCACCGCCGCTCGCCGACATTCGGCACGGTTTCTTCGGCCGTCGCGGCGGGGTGTCGACCGGCGAGCTCGCGTCGCTCAATTGCGGTCTGGGCTCGGGCGACGATCCGGCGCTGATTGCCGAAAACCGTCGGCGCGTCGCCGATGCGGTGCTGCCCGGCGCGGCGCTCACCGGCGTTTATCAGGTCCATGGCAATCGCTGTGTCATTGTCGATGATACGACCGCCCTGGCCGCACGGCCCGAAGCCGACGCGCTCGCGACGCGCACCCCGCGAATCATTCTCGGCATCCTGACCGCCGATTGCGTGCCGGTGCTGTTCGCCGACCGCGACGCAGGCGTCATCGGCGCCGCGCATGCGGGCTGGAAGGGCGCGCTCGCTGGGGTCACCGACGCGACGATCACCGCGATGGAAAGCCTTGGCGCCAGCCGCGCAAAACTATCCGCAGCAATCGGGCCGTGCATCGCGCGGGCGTCCTATGAGGTCGACGACGGATTTGTGCAGCGCTTCACCGCCGCCGATCCCGCCAACGAACGCTTTTTTGCCGCGGCCAAGCCCGGTCATGCGATGTTCGACATCGCTGCCTATGTCGCCGCGCGCCTTGCCGCGGCGGGGGTCACCCGAATTGCCATCGGCGGGCAGGACACCTATGCCGAGGCAGAGGATTATTTCAGCTATCGCCGCGCGTGCCACAAAGGGGAAAATTCCTATGGCCGCCAAATGTCGGTGATCGGACTGAAACCATGACGCGCACGGGGGACGGATGACACGCACGCGCCTGTTTGGATTGATCGGCGGCCTGCTGACCTTCATCGTCATGCTTGCCCTCCCCGCCCCCGCGGGCATGGAAACGACCGCCTGGCACGTCGCGGCGATGACGGTGCTGATGGCGATCTGGTGGATGACCGAGGCGCTGCCGCTGACCGTCACTGCCCTGCTCCCGTTCCTGCTCGTCCCCGCGTTCGGGGTGATGGACGCCAATGCCATCGCCAAGGAATATTATTCGCCGATCCTGTTTCTGATCCTGGGCGGCGCGTTCCTCGCGCTGGCAATCGAGCGCGTCGGGCTACACCGTCGCCTCGCGCTCGCCTTGCTCAAACGCGCCGCGCCGACCGCGACCGGGCTGCTGTTCGCCTTCATGGCGGCAACCGCGCTGCTCAGCATGTTCATTTCGAATACCTCGACCACCCTGATCATGGTTCCTATCGCGCTCGCGGTTGTCCGCGCCGGCGGCATTCGCGCGGGCGAGACCGAGGGATTTGCCGGCGCGGTGATGATGGGCATCGCCTTTGCCGCCTCGATCGGTGGGCTCGGCACCCTGGTCGGCAGTCCGACCAACGCGATCGCCGCAGGGCTGATCGAAAAGGCGCTGGGGCTGCGCATCTCGTTCCTTGACTGGATGATCTTTGGTGTTCCGGTCGTCCTGCTCGCCACCCCTGCAGCGCTGTTCATCATCGTGCGGGTGCAGCGGCTGTCCGCCCACGCATTCGATGGGCAGGGCGCCGCCGCCGCGCTCGGCAAACAGGCGATCTGGTCGACCGCCGAACGCCGCGTCGTTCCCGTCTTCCTGCTCGTCTTCCTCGCCTGGGTGGCGCAGCCGTGGCTCGAACCCATGCTGCCCAAGGGCGCACTGACCGACGGCACGATTGCCATCGCGGGCAGCCTGCTGCTGTTCGTCCTGCCCGACGGCACCGGGCGCCCGTTGCTGGTCTGGAAAGAGGCCGACCGCGCGCCATGGGGCGTCATCATGATGTTCGGCGGCGGTCTGCGCTCGCCGCGGCGATCACCGCGAGCGGTCTTGCCGCGTGGCTCGGCGCGGTTCTGGCGCCGCTCGGTAGCATCCCGACGATCGCGCTTGCCGCGATCATCGTCGCGCTCACCATCCTCATCACCGAATTTGCCAGCAATGTCGCGACCGCCAGCGGCATCATGCCGGTGCTCGCGGCATTGATCGCCGCTACCGGGGTCGATCCGATCCTGCTCGCGCTGCCCGTCGCGATGGCGGCGAGCTGGGGCTTCATGCTGCCCAGCGGCACCGGCCCGAATGCGCTCGCTTGGGCGACCGACCATATCGCGCTACCGCGGATGCTGAAGGCCGGGCTGGCGCTCGACGTCATCGGGGTGCCGCTGCTGATCGGGGTGATCTGGGCGATTGCGATGCTGGGGTGACGCGCAGGCCAAAGGGCGCTAGTTGCAATCGAAACTAGTCTGGCCCCAAGGAAAACTTTATGCCCCCCATCGACAACAGCGACCTCACCGGCACCACCCCGCGCCGCAAGCCCAAGCAGGACGTCACCGAAATCGGTGGGCGCGCACTGTCGCCGGCGACGCTGATGATGGGCTATGGTTATGACCCGATGCTGTCCGAAGGCTCGCTCAAGCCGCCGATCTTCCTGACCTCGACCTTCGCCTTCGAAAGCGCCGCGGCGGGCAAGCATCATTTCGAGGGGATCACCGGCAAGCGGCCCGGCGGCGCCGACGGTCTGGTCTATTCGCGCTTCAACGGTCCTAATCAGGAAATCCTCGAAGCCCGCCTAGGCGTCTGGGAAAAGGCCGAAGACGCCCTCGTCTTCTCGTCGGGCATGTCGGCGATTGCCACCCTGCTGCTCGCGCATGTCAGCATGAACGATGTCATCGTGCATTCGGGTCCGCTCTATGCCGCGACCGAAACGCTGATCGCGCGCATCCTGTCGCGCTTCGGCGCGACCTATGTCGACTTCCCTGCCGAAGCCTCGCGCGAAGAAATGGACGCCATCCTCGTCCGTGCCAAGCAAATGGCCGACGATCAGGGCGGCAAGGTCGCGATGGTCTATCTGGAAAGCCCCGCCAACCCGACCAACGCGCTGGTCGATGTTCAGGCGATGCGCGCCGCGACCGATACGGCGTTTGCCGAAGGTGCGCGGCCGCCGATCGCGATCGACAATACGTTCCTTGGCCCGCTGTGGTCGAAGCCGCTGGCACATGGCGCCGACATCGTCCTGTACAGCCTGACCAAATATGCCGGCGGCCACAGCGATCTGGTCGCAGGCGGCGTGCTGGGCGCAAAACATTGGCTCGGTCCGATCCGCATGATGCGCAACACCATCGGCACGATCTGCGACCCGCATACCGCGTGGATGCTGCTCCGCTCGATGGAAACCGTCGAGCTGCGGATGAGCCGCGCGGGTGAGAATGCCGAAAAGGTTTGCGCTTGGCTGCGCGAGCACCCCAAGGTCGATGGCCTTGGCTATCTCGGCTTTTTGCCCGACGGACCGCAGAAGGATATTTTCGAACGCCATTGCACCGGCGCCGGGTCGACCTTCTCGCTCTTCATCAAGGGCGGCGAAGCCGAAAGCTTCCGCTTTCTCGATGCGCTCAAGATCGCCAAGCTCGCGGTCAGTCTGGGCGGCACCGAAACGCTGGCCAGCCACCCGGCGGCGATGACGCATTTGTCGGTGCCCGACGCGCGCAAGGCGTTGATGGGGATCACCGACAATCTGGTGCGCATCTCGATCGGCATCGAGGACGCCGACGACCTGATCGCCGATTTTGCGCAGGCGTTGGACGCGGTTTAATCACTCCCCTCCCGCAAGCGG
>JAHJHL010000098.1 GCA_018823905.1 Alphaproteobacteria bacterium | reverse complement strand
CCCACCCGCTGCGACTAGGCCAGCAAGCTGGCAAGTCTCGCTGCCCTCCCCTGAAGGGGAGGGCTTAGTGATGGAAGGATGGAACCGCGTGGCCCAAGCTGACGATCCTTCTCCTACCCCCCCGCAGCCGGTGCGCGTCTATCGCCACCGGTTGCCGACGCGTATCTGGCATTGGGTCAACGCCGTCACCCTGCTCATCCTGCTGATGAGTGGGCTGATGATCTTCAACGCACATCCGCGGCTTTATTGGGGCGAATATGGCGCCAACAACGACCCCGCCTGGCTGGTGATCGGCTCCACGCCTGAAACCGGCTATTTGCGCATCGGGTCGCTCAGGGTCGAAACGACCGGCGTGCTGGGCCGCTGGACCAATGCCGAGGGGGTCGAAAAAACCTGGGCCTTTCCCGGCTGGGCGACGATTCCGACCAGTTACAATCTGGCCGACGGGCGCCGCTGGCATCTGTTCTTTGCCTGGGTACTCGCGATCAGCCTGACGCTCTATATGCTGTGGACGGCATTCGGCGGGCATCTGAAACAGAACCTGCACGTTCGCCGTGCCGAATGGTCGCCGCGCCATATCTGGCACGACATCAAGGACCATGCGCGGCTGCGGTTTCCGAAGGGTGAGGCAGCAGCGCGTTACGGCATCCTGCAAAAATTGAGCTATATCGGCGTGATCTTTGTCCTGCTGCCGCTGATGATCGCGACCGGCCTGACCATGTCGCCGGGCATCAACGCGGGGTCGCCATGGCTGCTCGACCTGTTCGGCGGGCGCCAGTCTGCGCGGTCGATCCATTTCATTGCGGCGTGGGCGCTGGTCGCATTCTTTTTCGTTCATATCGCGATGGTTTTGCTCGCGGGACCGGTGAACGAAATCCGGTCCATGGTGTCGGGCTGGTTCCGCCTGCCACCCGAACGAAGGGACGGCGCATGAGCGACTTCATCATGCCGCGGCGCCAACTGATCGCGCGTGCGGGCGGCCTCGCCGCGACCTTGCCGCTGCTGTCGGCGTGCGACGCGATCAACGAGGCGCCCGCGGTGCGCAAGATTTTGTCGATGGGCGAGGAGATGAACCGCGCGAGCCAGCGCGCGCTGATCGACCGTAACGCCCTGGCGCGCGAGTTCAGCCGCGCGGATCTGTCGCCGATATTCCGCGCCAATGGCACCCGCTTGCCCGCTGGCACCGCCTATGCCGCCCATGCGGCGAGCGGCTTTGCCGACTGGCGGGTCGCTGTGACCGGGCTCGTTGCCCGCCCGCTGTCGCTGTCGCTGGCCGACATCCGCGCGATGCCGCAGCGCACGCAGATCACGCGCCACGATTGTGTCGAGGGGTGGAGCGCGATTGGCCAGTGGACCGGGGTGCAACTCAGCCGCATCCTGACCGCCGCGGGGGTCAAGGACAGCGCGCGCTATATCGTGTTCCGCTGCGCCGACCGCATCGGCGATGCGCTCTATTACGAAAGCTGCGACATGGTCGATGCGCGCCATCCACAGACGATCCTGGCGTGGGCGCTCAACGACGCCGTGCTGCCGATCGCCAATGGCGCGCCGCTGCGGCTGCGCATCGAACGCCAGCTGGGTTACAAGCACGCCAAATATGTGACCGGTATCGAAGCGGTCGCCAGCCTCGACGGCATCGGCGCGGGCAAGGGCGGCTATTGGGAAGACCGCATCGATTATGAATGGTATGCCGGGATTTAGGCGGGATACCGTTCGTTCATCACATCCCAGCTCAACGCGACGATCTGTTCGAGTACGCCCAAGTCAATGTCAGCGAGCTTGTTGACGTACAGACATGATTTACCGGTCTTATATTTCCCTAGCCGTGCGAACAGCGCGTCGGCCTCTGGCTGACGGTCGCAATAATGCCCCATCAGATACAGCGTCATCGCCGCCTTGCGCGGGCTATACCCGGCGCGGCACATCGTCCCCGAACGCCCGCTGTCATAGACATAGTCGTAGCTGCCATAGCCGATGATCGACGGCCCCCACATTTTCGGGGCAAGCCCCGTCACGCGGCGATGGATCGCATCGACGACGGCGGCTTCTTCGCGCCGCCGCGCGTCGGGGACCGCGGCGATGAAGTCGGCGACCGAAACCTCGGTGGCCTTGGTCTTCAATTCGGCCTTCGCCATCGCCGCACTCCCTTCAAGGCCGTTACCGTCGTTTTGTGCCGCCCTTCAACTCGGCGGACAGCGCCGGAGCGGGCCAGATCACGTCGAGCGCCTGCTGGATCGCCGCGGTCGAGACCGCAACAGTCCGGTTCAGCGTGCCATCATAGCCGAAATTTCCGCCAAGCGAATGGATATTGCCGTCGAACGCGGTCCCGATGACGACCTTCGGTGTTTCTGGCGACGTCGCCGGCGCACGGATCATACGGCCGCAATGACGCCACTGGCGCACATGCTCCGGTGAGACCGTTCCGCTGACGCAACGTGTCAGTCCCGGCAACAGGAATGCAGCGCAGGAAAGGAGAGATTCATGAATGCCATGGCAAGTCGCGCCCTCGCATGGTGCATGTGTGCCGCAATGTTCACCGCGTCCAGCCTGACCACGGCTGCGCCCTGCGGCCAGCCGAGCACGCCGGAAGATAACAACAGGCAAGTCGTCACCGAAGCCT
>JAHJHL010000097.1 GCA_018823905.1 Alphaproteobacteria bacterium | reverse complement strand
CGGTGCAGGAAAAGGCTGATAGCGCCCCCGCCTTCGCGGGGGCGCCGGCTAGTTTTGGTCGCTACCCGCCACTCGCCACCCACATCTGACCCAAATCGGGACGCAAAGCTGAGGGTTAACGGATTCGCGAAACGCCGCTAATTTTGCTAACAAATTGTTAACCAATCGGTTCGGGCCGAGGGAACAGGGAGTTAGTCATGCGCACGGTTGTTTTGTTGGGGGTGGCCGCGGGGTCGTTGTTGCTGGCGGGCCGCGCCCATGCCGAAGCGCCGATGATCGATGCGCGCGCGGCGACCGACCTGGTGAGCGGCGCGTCCTACAATCACGACCCGCGCCCGGCGCTCGATTACGGCGCGCCCGCCGATGCCGACGTGCGCGTCTATACCGGTCACGCCGATCGCATTCCCAGCGAAGTCGAATATCGCCGCGTGTCGGGCTACGAGGCCGAGGGGCGCTGGACCGGCACCTGGAACGGTACCTATGAAGCGCCTGACGGTCGCCGGTACGACGGCAGCTATGAAGGCACGGTCGAGGGCCATGGCGCGGGTTACCCACCGCCGCCGCATCACGGATATTATGGCGGCGGGTACGACCCGCGGCACGACGCAGAAATGGAACGCCGCTGTGGCCGGGGGGGCACAGTGGGCGGCGCGGTTGTCGGCGGAGTCGTGGGGGGCGTCGTCGGCAACCGCATCGCCGGGCGCGGTGATCGTACCGCGGGGACGCTAATCGGCGGCGGCCTCGGCGCGCTGGCCGGCGCCGCGATCGGCGATGCGTCGGACAAGAAGAAATGCGACGAATGGTGGTCGAGCCGCGGCGCCTATCACAGCAGTACCAGCTATCAGCACGGCGGCGCGGGCTATGGCTACGGCTATTACACCCCCGGTGTGGTGGTCACGACGATCATCACCGGCGGCGCGCCGGTTGTGACCGAAACGGTCGAGACGACGACGCGCACCTATTATGAAAATGTGCCGGTGCGGAAGCGTTATGTGGCCAAGAAAAAATGGAAGCCGAAACCCAAAGCGAAGCCGCGCTGCGTGTGCTGATTACCCGACAGGTCTGGTCACCTGGGGTTCGAAGGCCCGTCATCCAAGCGATGGCGGGCCTTTTCCATTTCGGGACTCGTCTCGCCGCGCGGAAACAACGGTTCAGCGGCGCGAAAGCATTGACCGCGTAGCGCAGTAGCATTGCGGGCCGGACCATCCTTTGCCCGCCCTTGGGGAGGTTCCCTCGATGCGTACATTCACCAGCCTGGCCGCCGCAGCTGCCGTTGTTATCACTTCGGTCGGCATCAGCGCCGTCCCCGCCGAAGCGCGCTCGCGCCATGGCGGCTGGGGCTATCGCCACCACGACCGCGTCAGCACCGGCGACGTGCTCGGCGGCCTGCTGATCATCGGCACCATCGCCGCGATCGCCAGCGCCGCGAGCAAGGACAAGCGCGCGCGCGCGCCCGACTATCGCTACGATCCGCCGTATCGCGACAACCAGCGTTACGACCAGCGCGACAGCGATTATGTGCCGCCGGTCGACGGCCGCCCTGAAATCGGCGACGCGCGCGGCTATGGCAACGGCGACGTCCAGACCCGCGCTGCCGATGCGTGCAGTTGGGCGGTCGAGGCCGAAATGGGCGACGACGCGCGCGTCGACCGTATCGACGGCACCGAGGCGAACAATGGCGGCTGGTACGTCACCGGCACCGCGTCGCGGCTGGGCGGCGAAGTCCGCAGCTTCGGGTGCAGTTACCGCAATGGCCGCGTCGTCGACGTCAATTTCGGTTGACCTCATGATCCTCCCTGTGGCGAAGCCATGGGGAGGTGGCAGCGCGAAGCGCTGACGGATGGGCCATGGCGCAACCGTCGCAATGCCCCTTCACCATTCGCTTCGCGAACGGTCCCCCTCCCCATGGCTTCGCCACAGGGAGGATTTTTATGAACGCCAGCAAAACCGAGGCTGAACGCCAGATAAGCGACGGGTTCAGCGTCGTGTCACCCCCGACTCGGTAAAACCTCTCCAACAGGCTGCAACGCTGCCGCCTGCGCCTGAAGGAGACCGAACCATGGCTATCAAGACCAACCTGACCAAGGCCGCAATTGGTGCGGCCACCGCTGGCGCGATGTTGATGAGCGCCGCGCCTGCCGCTGCGCGCGACCGGTACGACCGCGACGGAATCAGCGCGGGCGAAGTGATCGCCGGCGCCGTCGTGCTCGGCGGCCTCGCCGCGATCCTGTCGAGCGGCAACAACGACCGTTATGATCGGTATGACGACCGTTATCGCGGCCGCTATAACGACGCGCGCTATGGTTATGGCTATGATTACAACCGCCATGGCAACAGCCGCAGCGCGGTGAACCAGTGCGTCGGCGCGGTCGAACGCGGCAGCCGCCGTTATGGCAACACCGACGTCACCCAGGTGACGAGCATCGACCGCAAGCGCGATGGATACAAGGTCAAGGGCCGCGTCGTCGTCCGCGACGGTTATGGCGGTCGCTGGGGCCGTGGCGGCTATTATGACCGCGGCAAATTCACCTGCGACATTCGTTATGGCCGGGTGCAGGGACTGAAATTTTCGGGCCTGCGCTAATACCCAAGCCCCTCCCCGCCGGGGAGGGGCTTTTCTTTGCCCGCATAACCCCGCATGATGCGGCATGATCAAGCACAGCCTGCTCGCCGCCCTGCTCCTGCTAGCGCCCACCACAGCGCACGCGGAGGACGAAACCCCCGCCGCCGAACCCGCGCGATTGAAAGCCGATGTCGAAAAGCTGGTGTCATTCGGCACCCGCCATACGCTGTCGTCGGCGACCGATCCGAAACGCGGCATCGGCCCCGCGCGCAATTGGGGTGCCGCCGAGTTCGCACGGATTTCCAAGGCTTGCGGCGGCTGCCTGACCGTCGAACGGATCGCCGATCGCTTTGACGGGCCGCGTGCGCCGGACGGCGTTATCGTCGAAAATGTGCTGGCGATCCAGAAAGGGACCGGCGATCCCGCACATGTCATCATCATCGCGGGGCATATCGACAGCCGCGTCAGCGACCCGATGAATTTCACCGCCGACGCCCCCGGCGCCAACGACGACGCCTCCGGCACCGCGCTGGTGATCGAGGCGGCGCGGCTGCTGTCCAGACAAAAGCATCGCGCGACAATCGTCTATGCGCTGCTGTCGGGCGAGGAACAGGGATTGTGGGGCGGGCGCCTGCTTGCGCGCCACGCCAGGGAAAAGAACTGGCCGGTCGCGGCGATGCTGAACAACGACATCGTCGGCGGCATCAAGGGGACCGACGGCGCCATCGTCGACAACCGGGTGCGGGTGTTCAGCGAGGGCATTCGCGCGTCCGAAGATCTGGCGGCGCAGCTGGCACGGCGCGGGATCGGCGGCGAGGATGACGGCCCGTCGCGCGCGCTGGCCAAGGCGGCGATCCGCGCCGGACAACAAAGCCCTGCAATCGGGCTCGAAGTGCTGGCGGTGCGCCGACCCGACCGCTTCCGCCGTGGCGGTGATCATCTGCCGTCGCTCGAACTCGGTTATCCGGCAATTCGTTTTAGCGTCGGGATCGAGGATTATGACCATCAGCACCAGGATCTGCGCACCGAAAACGGCCGCAAATATGGCGACACGGTCGACGAGATGGATTTTGCCTATCTGGCGCGCGTCACCGCGCTCAACGTCGTGCTGGCCAGCGAGCTGGCCGCCGCGCCACCGGCGCCCGCCAGCGTCAGCATCGACGGCGCGGTCAGCTCGAACACGACCGTGAAGTGGACGCCCGTGAAGGATGCGGCTGCCTATCGCATCCATTGGCGCCGCAGCGACACGCTCGACTGGACCGACAGCAAGCAGGTGGCGGGCGATGCCGCGCCCGAACTGCTGCTGCCCGGCGTGGTCATCGACGATCATTTCTTTGGCGTGTCGGCGCTGGCGGCCGACGGCAGCGAAAGCATCGTCACCTTTGGCGGGTTGCCGCCCGCGCCCTGACCCGCAAATATTACCGAACACGCTATACGAAAATTTACCTTCCGCTGTTAGCGCCATACAGGGACCATAATCATCGGCCGACGTGGGGGTCGGGCGACAGCAATGGGTCGCGCCATGTCAATTCCCGAGGCTCCCCCAGCCTCAGCACCTCCGGATGAAAAGCGCCAGCCGCGCCAGTCGCGCCTTGTCAAAGCGGCGCTGGCCTGTACGCGCCTGGGAAAATTCGACGTCACAATCCGCAATGTGTCCGAAACCGGCATCGGCGGACAGGCGCCGGGTGCGCTGCATATCGGCGAACGAATCACGGTGTTCCTGCCCGGTCACGAACCGATGCTGGGCACGGTGCGCTGGGTCGCGGGCAACCGTTTCGGCATCCAGACCGACCGTCCGGTCGAGGCGGCGCGCCTGCGCGCCGCGCATGGCAGCGGCGCCGCGGCAGCTGAACACATCGCGGGGTTCGAAATTGTGCCGCCACCGATGGCGCCGGCGCGGCGCCCGGGACTGGTGCTGGGCAGCGCGCAGCCAGCGCATTTCGGGCGCAGTGTGTGGCAGGATAAGCGGCAGTAAGATCGTCTGGCCATCCCCCTCCGTTTCAGGGAGGGGCTAGGGGTGGGTACGAGCGAAGCGAGCCGAGGCAGTGAGCCGCCTTTCGGCGGCTTACCCACCCCCGGCCCCTCCCTAGGAGGGAGGGGAGAAGAAGTGACTGCCAACCCCCAAAAGAAAACCGGCGCGGATTGCTCCGCGCCGGCTTCCCTCGGTTAACTCTTGGCGAAATACGAAGCGTCAGGCGACGCGGCGCACCTCATTGCCCTCATCGTCGATGTCACGCAGGACATAACCGCGGCCCCAGACCGTCTCGATGTAATTTTCGCCCTCGCACGCCAGCGCCAGTTTTTTGCGCAGCTTGCAGATGAAGACGTCGATGATTTTGAGTTCGGGTTCGTCCATGCCGCCATAAAGGTGGTTCAGGAACATTTCCTTGGTCAGCGTCGT
>JAHJHL010000096.1 GCA_018823905.1 Alphaproteobacteria bacterium | reverse complement strand
TTCCTGCTGCTGGAAACGCTGATGCTGGGCGTCTTCATGGCGTTGGACCTGATCCTGTTCTACCTGTTCTTCGAGGCCGGTCTGATCCCAATGTTCCTGATCATCGGCATCTGGGGCGGCGCGAACCGTATCTACGCAAGCTTCAAGTTTTTCCTCTACACCTTCCTCGGGTCCGTCCTGATGCTGGTGGCGATGGTCGCGATGTTCAGCATCGCGGGCACGACCGACATCCCCACGCTGATGACGACGGATTTCCCGTCCACTGACTTTGCGGTGCTGGGCATCACCATCGTCGGCGGCGCGCAGACGCTGATGTTCCTCGCGTTCTTCGCCAGTTTTGCGGTCAAGATGCCGATGTGGCCGGTCCACACCTGGCTGCCCGACGCGCACGTGCAGGCGCCGACCGCTGGGTCGATGATCCTGGCGGGCGTGCTGCTGAAGCTTGGCGCCTATGGCTTCATCCGCTTCATGATGCCGATGTTCCCCGACGCGTCGGCGCAGCTGATGTGGATCGTGTTCGGCCTGTCGATGGTCGCGGTGGTTTACACCAGCCTCGTCGCGCTGGTGCAGAGCGACATGAAAAAGCTGATCGCTTACTCGTCGGTTGCGCACATGGCGATCGTCACCGCGGGCCTGTTCGCGTTCAACCAGCAGGGCATCGAGGGCGCGCTGATCATCATGCTCAGCCACGGCGTCGTTTCTGCAGCGCTCTTCTTCTGCGTGGGCGTGATCTACGATCGGCTCCACACGCGCGAGATCGACCGTTACGGCGGGCTCTCTGTCAACATGCCGGCCTATGCGATCTTCTTCATGCTCTTTACCATGGCGTCGATTGGCTTGCCGGGGACCAGCGGTTTTGTCGGCGAATTCCTGAGCATCGCGGGCATCTATGAAGCCTCAAGCTGGGTTGCTTTTGTCTGCACCACGGGGATCATTCTCGGCGCCGCGTACATGCTCTACCTCTACCGCCGCGTCGTGTTCGGCGAACTCACCAAGGACGATGTGAAGGCGATGCCCGACCTCAACGCGCGCGAATGGGCGGTGCTGGCGCCGCTGGCCGCCGTGGCACTGTGGATGGGTGTTTATCCTGAAAGCTTCCTGGCGCCGATGCGCGGCGATGTGACGACGGTCGTTGCGCGGCTTGCTCCGGCGAAGCCTGCGGGCGATGCTCATCTGGCCGCCGGCAAGCCGCAGCCCGCCAAGGCGCAGGGTGAAACCGCGCACGGATCGAGCCATGCGGGAGGCGTCCAATGACCGCCGATCTCGCCCTCATCTGGCCCGAACTGATCCTGACGATCGGTGGGCTGATCACCTTGATGCTCGGTACCTTCCTGGGTGACCGGCAGGTCGGCATTTACCAGCTCAGCGCGCTGCTGACGCTCGCAGCGGCGGCTGCAGCTGTCGTCGCGCTGTTCGGCGTCAATGCGACGGTCTTTTCAGGGACGCTGGCGGTCGACGGCTTCGGCGGTTTCGCCAAGCTGCTGATCTATGCGGCCAGCTTTATCTGCATCCTCATCGCGCCACGCTTCTTCACCGGCGGGATGCGCGCCGAATATCCGACTTTGATCCTGTTCGCCGCACTCGGCATGGGGATCATGGCGTCGTCGCGCGATCTGATGACGCTATATGTGGGGCTCGAACTCAACAGTCTGGCCGCTTATGTGCTCGCCAGCTTCATGCGCACCGACGAACGGTCGACTGAAGCGGGACTTAAATATTTCGTCCTCGGCGCGCTCGCGTCGGGCATGCTGCTCTACGGCATCTCGCTGCTTTACGGCTTTACCGGCACCACCGATTTCACCGGTATCGCGGCGCGCATGGGCGGCGAGATGAACATCGGGCTGATCTTTGGCATCGTGTTCGTGCTCGCGGGCCTTGGCTTTAAAATCAGCGCCGTCCCGTTCCATATGTGGACCCCCGACGTGTACGAAGGCGCGCCGACCCCGGTGACAACCTTCTTCGCCAGCGCACCCAAGGTGGCGGCGATGGCGCTGATGACGCGCGTCGTCATAGACGCGATGGGACCAGCGGTCGGCGCGTGGCAACAGATCATCATCTTCCTCGCGCTCGCCTCGATCATCCTCGGCGCAGTCGGTGCGATCGGGCAGAAGAACATCAAACGCCTGCTCGCTTACTCGTCGATCAACAATGTCGGCTTCATGCTCATCGGTCTCGCCGCAGGAACGCAGGCGGGGGTTGAAGGCGTCCTGACCTATTTGCTCGTCTATGTGGTGACAACGATCGGCGCCTTCCTCGTCGTGCTGCAACTGCGCGATGCTGATGGCAATTACATCGAAAGCATCCCGGCGCTGGCCGGTCTGTCGCAGCGCCGCCCCGGCCTCGCTGCAGCGATGGCGGTGTTCCTGTTCAGCCTCGCGGGCATCCCGCCGTTGTTCGGCTTCTGGCCCAAATATTTGGTGTTCGAGGCCGCGGTGAACGCGAACCTTTTGCCGCTGGCGATCGCAGGCATCGTCGCTTCGGTGATCGGCGCATTCTATTATATCGCGATCATCAAGACGATGTATTTCGACGATAAATCGGACACCGAAATCCCCGCGGGCGGTGGCGCGATCGTCGAGGATGCGGTTATCACTGCAAGTGCCCTGTGGCTGTCGGTGATCGGTTATCTCTTCATCCCGATGCTCGCAGTCGTTTCGGCGAGCGCCGCCGCGGTGCTGTTCTGATCCCGCCGATCGAGCGGGTAGCGCAGACAGGTTCGACCAACGCCGACCTGCTGGCGCGGCTGGCCAGCGGCGAGCAGGTCGGCGAGGGGCATTGGCTGATCGCCGATCGCCAGACCGCTGGGCGCGGACGTCTCGGCCGCGGCTGGAACGACGGGCAGGGCAATTTCATGGGCTCGACCGTCGTTCACCTCACCATCGGCGACCCGTCCGCGGCGACATTGGCGCTGGTTGCCGGAGTGGCGCTGGCCAAGACCGTTGTCGCGCTGGCGCCGAGTATCGATGCGCAGCTCAAATGGCCGAACGACCTGCTGATCGATGGCGCGAAATGCGCCGGCATATTGATGGAACGGACCGGCAATTCGGTGGTGATCGGGATCGGGGTCAATCTGGTCGCGGCACCTGACGTGCCCGATCGGCCGACCGCGACGCTGGCCTGCAAAGGCGCTGTGCTCGACCGCGATCATTTCGCTGGGGCGCTGGGTATAGCGATGATCGACGCTCTGTGGACCTGGCGGCAAGAGGGGGTGGCGAGCATCGTCCGCGCCTGGTTGCCGCTGGCGCATCCGCTCGGCACGCCGCTGCGCGTATCCGAACAGTGTATCGACGGGACATTTGACGGTTTGGCCGAAGACGGCGCGCTGCGCTTGCGTGTGGCGGGCGGCGAGACCATGCTGGTGCATGCTGGCGATGTCGAATTGCGTCGCCCAGTCGAGGAAGAGAGATAGATGCTGCTCGCGATCGATGTCGGCAACACCAATGCCAAATTCGCGCTGTTCGACGGCGCCGAACTGCTCGCGCGCTGGCGCATTGCGACCGACGACCGCCGCACCGCCGACGAATATATGGTGTGGCTCGACCAGTTGCTGCGCATTGAAGGGCACGACCGTGGTCAGGTCGATGCCGTGATCATTTCGACCGTCGTGCCGCGCGCGCTCCACAATCTGCAACTGCTCGCCGTCAAATATTTCGGCGTCGATGCGCTCGTCGCAGGGCGCGAGCCCGTGACATGGGGCATCGCGCTCAAGGTCGACGAGCCGCGCTCGGTCGGCGCCGACCGCGCAGTCAACGCCATCGCGGCGCAGGCGGTCGAGCCCGGCAAGGACAAGCTGGTCATCAGCTTCGGCACTGCAACGACACTTGATCATATCGGCCCCGATGGCGCCTATCTGGGAGGCATCATCGCCCCGGGCGTGAACCTGTCGCTCGAGGCGCTAGTCGCAGCCGCCGCCAAACTCCCGCGTATTGCGATCGAAGCGCCGGCAACGAACAGCGTTATCGGGCGGACTACCGAAAGCCAGATGCTGATCGGCGTCTATTGGGGCTATGTATCGTTGATGGAAGGCCTGATAGGGCGAATGAAATCCGAAATCGGCAAGCCGCTCACCGTCATCGCGACGGGCGGCCTTGCAACCTTGTTTCAGGAACAGGCCCATCTGTTCGACCGCATCGAACCCGACCTCACGCTCAACGGGTTGATGCACCTCTATAACCAACGGAACCAGACAATATGACAACTCCCGGAAAGGAGCTGCTTTTCCTCGCGCTCGGCGGATCGGGCGAGATTGGGATGAACGCCAATCTCTACGGCTGCGACGGCAAATGGATCATGCTCGACCTTGGCGTGACCTTTGGCACCCATGATTATCCCGGCATCGACATCATCATGCCCGATCTGGAATTTATCGAGAATCGCAAAAAGGATCTGCTCGGTATCATTCTGACCCACGGGCATGAGGATCATATCGGCGCTCTGCCCTATCTCGCCGCCGACCTTGGCGTGCCGCTCTATGCCAACCGCTTTACCGCCGGATTGATCGCCAACAAGCTGGCGGAAGAGGGGCTGGAGAAAGAGGTCAAGATCAAGACCGTCGACATCGACGCGCATTTCCAGCTTGGCCCCTTCGGTATCCGCCTGATGCCGCTCGCGCACTCGATTTTGGAGATGAGCGCGGCGGTGATCGATACGCCTTATGGCCGCGTGTTCCACACCGGCGACTGGAAGCTCGACGCCGATCCGGTTCTCGGCACCCCGTCCAGCGCCGCGGCGCTGACCGCGATCGGCGACGAAGGCGTCGATTTCCTCGTCGGCGATTCGACCAATGCGTTCAATCCCGAGGCCTCGGGCAGCGAGGGCGATCTGTATGACGGGCTGCTGACCGCGGTCGGCAATGCCAAGGGGCGCGTCATCGTCACGACCTTCGCCTCGAACGCGGCGCGCCTCAAGACGCTGGGCCGCGTCGCTACGGCAACCGGGCGCACGCTGTGCGTCGCCGGACGCTCGCTCGACCGCATTTTGGGTGTCGCGCGGTCGGTCGGCTATCTGAAAGACTTTCCGCCGACAGTCGATTTCGACGAAGCGATGCGCCTGCCGCGCGACAAGGTGATGGTGATCGCCACTGGCGGGCAGGGCGAACCCCGCGCGGCGCTGGCGCGCATGGCGGCGGACAGCCATCAGATCAAGCTCGCGCCCGGTGACACGGTCGTCTTTTCGTCGAAGCAGATCCCGGGCAACGAAGTCGCGATCGGGCGGATCATGAATCAGCTCGCTGCCAAGGACATTCTGACCGTCACCGAAAAGCAGGCGCATATCCATGTCAGCGGCCATCCGGGGCAGCCCGAACTCGCGGCGCTCTATGGCTGGCTGCGCCCTAAACTGGTGGTTCCGGTGCATGGCGAGATCCGCCACATGCACGAACAGGCGCGCTTTGCGCTGGAGAAAGGCGTTCCCGACGCGCTGATCCAGGAAAATGGCGATCTGGTCCGGCTGGCGCCTGGTCCCGCCAAAATCCTCGAGCGCGTTCGCGCCGGGCGGCTGATCCTCGACGGCGATGTCATTTTGCCCGCCGATGGCGAAACGATCAACGAGCGCCGCAAGCTGGCGCTACACGGACATATCACCGTCGCGGTGATCTTTACCGGCAAACGCTTTACTGAGGTCGCGATCAGCTATCGCGGCGTTCCGGTCGAGGATGAGCGCGAAGCCTTTATCGACGAGATGCGCGAAGCCGCCGAGAAGGCGGCGCTGGCCCCCGTCAAGGAGCAGGAAAAAATGCGCGAGGCGATCCGGCTGAGCGTGCGCCGCGTCGCGACCGACTGGACCGGCAAAAAACCGGTCGTCGATGTCATGCTCGTGCAGCTCTGAACGGACGAATAACGATGAAATGGACGTCCGCACTCGCCATCTATCTGTTGTTCTTGGCGCTCAGCGCCTTTTTTGTGCTGCCGTTCCACGGCCGCAAGGCGAGCGACGATGAGGCGCCGCTGATCAAGGGGCAGGACCGCGGCGCGCCCGCAGTTTTCCGTCCGGCGCGCATCTTGCTCCAGATGACGATTGTCGCGACGATCGGGTTCGTCATCTACTACATCGCTTATGTGAACGGCTGGGTCGATCCCGACGTGGTGAGCGGGCGCGCCTGAGCCGCGGGCGCGTACCAACCTCAAAGTTCAGGCAAGTTCAGCCCATTGCATTCGCCTATTTGGGCCTCTCGGCGTGTCGGACGCGTCACGCACGCATCGCCTTAGCCGCACCCGCAAACCGAGCCGTGACCGCTATCTGTCTACCAGATGAAAGAGCCGAACGAAGGCTGGCACCGGCTGAAAATGTAGGAAAGACTTATTTTGAAGGCGTCGTCTGCTTTGGGGTGGGAAGCGGACATAAACTCCTCTCCCCTTGAGGGAGAGGATAGCGCAGCTTGCTCCGTCAGGAGCTAGCGAAGCTTGGTGAGGGGATGAGCCGCCCGCGGACGAAGAACCCCTCTCAACTGCGGCTAGGCAGCAAGCTGCCAAGCCTTCGTATCTCTCCCTCAAGGGGAGAGAGGAAGAAAATACTATGTCCGTAATTGGTCGAAATCCGCCGCTTCTATGTGCTCGCATCTCAATAACGCGGATCAGTTCCGCAACCGATCAATCGCCTGCGCCAGCGCCACATACAGCTTGCCAATATCCGACGACAGCAAGGTCACACTGATCGCCGATCCGTCGCGCGCCCCGATCAGCAGGCGCAGCATTGCTTCGAAATCATGGATGAACTGGTTCACCGACGCGTGGAAACCGTCGTCACTCTGATAGAGGCGTAGGATTTCCTTGGCCTCGCCATTTTCGATCAGCTTGACCGCGCGGCGCGCGAACACGCCGCGGTCGCCCTTCAGATAGGCATCCCACGCGGTGTCGCTGACTTCGGTCGACAGGATTTTGGTGACGTCGATCGCGGTCGATTTCAGCGCCTCGGTCAGCAGCCCCACCTGCTTGGCGAGCGAATCGCGGTCGGATGCGGAGATCGCCTGTTCGGCTTCGGCGACGCGCTGTTCGACGCTCGCGCTGGTATCCATGATCGTGATCAGCTGGCGCATCAGGCGGTCGGCGGCGCCATTCGCGGCGGCGACGGCGCGGGCCGAGGCTTCTTCGATCGCGGTGAGCTGCCCCATGATCTCGGTCTTGAACGCGGCATCAATCGCCTCGGTCGCGGTCGCCTGCATCGCTTCGCGCGCGCCCGACACCAGCTTTTCGAGCGTCTGGCGCGCTTCGTCGGCGGCCGAGTCGGCGGTGGCGCGCACTTCGCCCAGGGTCGCGATCATCCGCGCGCCGCCTTGCTCGGCAAATTCGTCGGCGCCGTCGCGGAGCTTCGCCAGCGCGGCTTCGGCGTCGGCGAGCGAACCGTTGATGCGGTCGACGAGTTCCTGCTGGCTCGCGGCATGCCCCGCCATCTGATCCTCGTTCGACTTGAGCGTCGCCTGAACCGCGTTGACGTGCGACATCGTCGACTGCGCGACGAGTTCGGACGCCTCGAGCATAGGACGCAGCTGCGACAGCGCGGTCTGCGTCGCCTTGCCGTGCGATGTCATGCGATCGAGCGCGTGCGGGAGCGTCTCGTCCAGCTCGCGCGTCACCGCGTCGAGCGCGAGGAGCAGCGATTCGGCGTGGGTAATCAGCTGGTGCGCCGACGCATTGCCGTTCTGCACTTCCTGCATGAATGCGGCGAGCTGCGCCTTGGTGTCGTCGATCGAGCGGCCGATGACGCCGGTGCTGGCGCTGACGCTGACGTCGAGCACCTCGAGCTGCTGCGCGACGTCGGCGACATGCGCGGTGATCCGCGTCGCCAGCGCATCGCTCGCATCGGCGTGGGCGGACAATTGCGCGCCCATCGCATCGCCCGCATCGCGGGCGGCGGCCAGCTTGGCGTCCATCTGCGCGGCGGCCGTATCGACGCCCTCGCGGAACAGGCGCCAGCTTTCATCCATTTGCGCGGTGACGGTGGCGACGGTCGATGTCATATCGTCGCGCGCGCTGGCGCTGACGCTGGTCATCCGCGCGAGCGCCGCGTCGTGTGCGCTGCTCACTTGGGTGGAAGCCGCGAGCAGGCCGGTTTCGGTGTCCTTGCCCTGCTCTTGCAGCGCAACAATCGCTTCGAGAATGCTGGCGGTCGCGGTCTCACCGGTTTGCGCGGTCTTGGCGGCCGCCTCGCCGAGTTCGGCGAGTTTCGCTTCTAGGCTGGCGCCCTGCTGGTGCGCGACGAGTCCGGCTTCGCGGAAATTCACTGCGAGCCGCTGCGCCACGTCGTCGATCCGCGGCAGGCCGGCGAGCAGACCGTCCATGCGCTGCAAAGCGACGTCGCCCGAGCGTGCGAGCTGATCATGCGCGTTGGCGATCACTGATGCGTTGCTGGCCAGCTTGTCACTGCTTTCGTTGAGCCGCATCACGGTGTCGAGCCCGAGCTGCTGGACGATCTTGGCTTGCTCGCCGAGCTGCCTTTGCGCATCGGCCAGGTGCAGGCCCAGCGAGTGCATCGATTGGTTCAGCGCCAAATTCTCTTCGCGCAGCGCGGTGGCGACGCGGGCGAAACGGGCCTGTTCCGAACGCCCCGAACGCAGCAACGCCATCCACAGCACCGCGAGCAGGGTTAGCGGCATCGCGATCGTCGCGACCAGCGTTGGTGCATTGGTAAGTGCAGGACTACGCGCGAAGCCGTCCGTAGCGACGGAAAGCGCGAACACTGTCCAGCCGATGCCCAGTAGAATCAGCAGAGCAGGGGTCGCGCGGTCGCGCCACGCCGAAGCCTGTTGCCCAGCTTCCTCCGCATACTCGCCAACATCTTCGACCGCGGTCAGCGGTGACATGTCGAGCCATTCGCGTTCGACTGGTGCCGTCGCTTCCGGCGCGGCAGCCGTTTCAGGCGGCGCGGCGTCGGCCTGCGCGGCGCTGTCGGCTTCCTGGACTTTGGCGGAATCCCGCCACAATCCGACGATTTTCTTGTCCCCCGTCATCCTGCCATCTTAGCATCAAATGGCCGTCTTGAAACGGAAACTTAACCACGGCCTGCCAAGCCTGTGGAATGTCGTTCGATAGTGGCCCTCTTGACCGTTACCTCAGCGCCGCGATCGGCGACGATCCGGCGATCGCATTGGACCTGCGCACCGCCTTCACCGGCAGCGCGCGCGACCTGGCCGACTTGATGCGCCGCGCTCGTTGTGACGCCAATTGGGAGGTTGCTGCGCTTCGCCTCAAGGGGCTCGCCGCGACCTTCGGTATCATTTCGTTGATCGAACTCGCCGAGCAGGCGATGGCAGGTGCGCCGGGCGATCCGCTGGTACTGCGTCAGATCAGCGCGGCGATCGACGACATCGCCTGAGCGGCTGACCTGAACCGAAGCGGGGTTCAATCCCCGTTCAGCCGCTTTCTTCCAATAAATATCGCAACGGGCCGTCTTGCCTTGGCAACGCGACGGGTTTAGCCGCGTTATGAACGCGCGCCGGAACCCTGTTTGCGTTGCCAGTTTTCTTTGGGCAGCCGGCCGATTCTGAGGAGAGATTTCGATGTTCACCCGTTTCCGCTCGATGCCCGCGACGGCCATGGCCGCCGTGCTCGGCTGCGCGCTGATGACGACCGCCGCCCCGGCTGCCGCGCAGAAGAAAGAAAAGCCGAAAAAGGAAGAAGCTGCGAAGGGCAAGCAACTGACCGCGAGCAAGGGATTTGCCCCGGCACTTAAGAAAATGACCGATGCGACGACCGCGAAGGATGTCGCGGCTTTGCAAGCGGCATTGACCGAGGGGCAGGCGAGCGCATCGACCCCCGACGATAAATATCTGATCGGGTTTTACCAGTTGCAGTCGGGGATCCTGAGCAAGGATCAGACGCTGCAGGGGCAGGGGCTCGACGTGATGATCGAGTCGGGGCTGACCCCGGCAGAGAATATCGGCGTCTATAATTTTTACTCGGGCAACTTCGCCTATGGCGCGAAAAATTACCCGAAGGCGATTCAGCGGCTCGAAGCGGCAAAGGTCGCGGGTTCGACCGAAGCTGCCTTGGCGCCGATGTTGATGGACAGCTATCTGAACGCCGGCCAGATCGACAAGGGCTGGGAGATTGCTCAGGCTGGTATCGCCGCCGCCCGTGCTGCAGGTACCAAACCGTCCGAAGAACTGTTCGTTCGCCCGGCGCAGGCTTTCCAGAAAGCCAATCGTACCAACGAGATGCTCGACGTCCTTACGATGCGCGTGCAAGATTATCCGACCCCGGCGACGTGGCGCAACACGCTGTATATCCTTCTTCAGCAGTCGGGCGGTGACAAGGAACTCAACCTCGACATTCTGCGCCTGATGCGTGCGACCAATTCGATGACCCAGCGCCCCGAATATCTTGAATATGCAGGTCTGGCGACCGAGGCCGGTTATCCGGGCGAGGTCGTTGCGGTTATCACGCATGGCCAGAACAGCGGCGCGATTCCGAAGGCGGACACACATTTTGGTAGCATCCTCGAATCGCAGACGCCGCGTGCAAAGGCAGATGCTGCGGCGGTCGCGGCCGATGCGGCCAAGCCTGCGACGCTGACCAATCCTAAGGCGGCGCGCGCGACGGCCGACGCGCTGGTCGGCAATGGTGAAGCCGCGAAGGCAATCCCGCTGTATGAGGCCGCACTGGCGGCGAGTCCGACCGATCCCGTCGTGCAATATCGTCTGGGTGTCGCACAGGCACTCGCGGGACAGAACGACGCAGCAGTGGCCAGCTTTGCCAAGGTGCAAGGCAATCGGCAGCGACTGGCGAAGCTGTGGACGGTGCGTGCCAAGGCAAGCGCTACGCCTGCGGCGCCCGCCGCAACCCCGGCGGTTGCGCCCGCGACCTGAAGAAGGCCTTGCGTCATGTCGAAAAAGGGCGCCGCGCCAATCTGGAACGGCGCCTTTTTGGTAGGCGGTCAAGGATCCAAACCAATCAGGTTTCGACCGGAATTCCTGCCAGTTGCTTTGCGGTCCGAATCGTCAGCGATGTCTTCACGCTGGTCACATTGGGCGCCGACGTCAGGTGCGCCGTCAGGAACGACTGGAAGCTTTGCAGATCGCGCGCGACGACCTTAAGCAGGAAATCGATTTCGCCATTGAGCATATAGCATTCGCGTACTTCAGGAAGGCCGCCGACATAGTCCTCGAACGCTTTCAGATCAGATTCGGCCTGGCTACGCAGGCTGACCATCGCAAAAACGGTAATGCCATAACCAAGCTTCGCTGCGTCAAGGTCGGCATGATAGGACCGGATGACCCCCGATTCCTCGAGCGCGCGCACCCGGCGGAGACAGGGAGGCGCAGTGAGGCCGACCATTTGCGCCAGTTCGACATTCGTCATTCGGCCGTTTTTTTGTAGCTCGCCCAATATCTGCAGGTCGATCTGATCGAATTTCTGACTCGCCATCGTTGAAACATCCGCTTTCCAAAACTGCGATGACCATAATATTATTTCAGGCGATTGCAATTGTCCCACAATGTGACGTGGATGGTTAAGGCACTTTCGTGACCATGGGATTCACGCTAGCCGGTAAGCTTACGGTAACCAACGATAGAAGGTGTGGGGCTGGCTTCGCGTGACTGCTGACTCGATGATCGCAACCATCTTGCGTCAAGCGCCTGCGGATCATCGCGCCAGCATCGCAGCGTGGCGACAGCTCTCGGATATTCTGGCGCAGCGCGGCAATCAACTGGGCGATGACGATATTCGTCGCAGCCTGCACGCGCTGGCCGTTTTGCGGCCGCGGGTCCCCGAATCGGTGCGCCGCGATTGTGCGCGGGCGATAGCGAAACATGGCCGGTTTGCGCCGCTGGTCGCCCTATATGGCAATGATGCTCCCGCCGTTGCCGCGATCATGCTGCGCAGCGCGCAGCTGTCGGAGGCTGACTGGCTGGCGATGCTGCCCGCGACCAATGCAATGGCGCGATCGGTGCTCGCGGGGCGGACCGATTTGCCGCACGGTGTCTATCGCGCGCTCGCCAGTCTGGGCAGCGCGTCGGTCGCACTGCCGCAACCTGCGGTTAAGGCCGAAGCCGCACCGGCGCCTGTGGTGCCGCTGCACGCAGCACCCGACGCTGCGGTTGAGAACGGCACCAGCCAGATCAGTGAACTCGTCCGCCGGATCGATAAATATCAGTCCACCCGCGCCCAGCCTGCCACGGCTACGGCGCCGCACCAACAGCGATCGGCGTTCCTGTTCGAGACCGGACCCGACGGCGTCATTCAATGGGTCGATGGCGTCACGCGCGGCGCGGTGATCGGGCTGTCGATCGCCGAGGCAGCCTTTGGTGGCGAACCGGGTACGGACGGCGTCGCCGCGGGCGCTTTTCGCCAGCGCGCCGAAATCCTCAACGCCCGCATGATGCTGGAAGGCACCCCGTCCGACGCGGGCGAGTGGCGATTCTCGGCGCTGCCATGGTTCGATCCGGCCACCGGGCAGTTTCGCGGCTATCGCGGCAGCGCGCGCCGCCCCAACCGCAGCGAAACGCCTTACGGCCGCCCTATCGCCGAAGATTCCGGCGATTCGATCCGGCAGCTGATCCACGAATTGCGCAGCCCGCTCAACGCGATCTCGGGCTTTGCGCAGATCGTTGCCGGGCAGATGTTCGGGCCGGTCAGCCAAAGTTATCGCACCATGGCCGACACGATCGTGGCCGACGCGCTGTCGGTACAGACGATCATCGACGATCTGGAGACTGCGGCACGCAGTAACGCCTCCGCCGCAGTCGATCCGTCGCCCGATGAGGTGGTCGACATGGGGTCGGTTGTCTCTCAAGTCGAAAGCGATCTGACCGCCTTGCTGGCTGAACAGCGTGTCGACCTCAGCATTTCGCGGGTCGGTGGTCCTTTCATGGGGCTGGCGAACGACGCGAACGCGCGGCGGATGGTCGGGCGATTATTGACCGCGCTGATAGATGTATCCGAAACGGGTGCAATTCTTGTCGGCCAACTCGTCACCGAATCGCCGCACGACGACATGCTCCAGCTGCGGATCGTTCGCCCTGCGACGATTCGCTTTGCCACGGCATCCGACCTGCTCGACCCCGGTTTCAGCCCCGAGGGCGAAGCGCCGGGGGCCGCGGTACTGAGCCTCGGCTTTTCGTTGCGGCTGGTCGATAGTCTGGCCCGCGCCGCGGGCGGACGGCTCGACATCGGGCATAACGCCTTGACCTTGCACCTGCGCTCCGCCAACTCGAAGTCCGATGCCGGGCTGGAGGCCCAGCAAGGCGAGTAGCCGGGGCGGCTGGGGGAGCAAAGGGGAGCGTGGTGGAGCTTGCGGGCAATTTCTTTGCTAGGCCTGCGCCATCCGACCTGGTGGAACTCGCAGACGACGAGCGACCGCGCTTCTGGGTCACGATCGACACCGAAGAGGATTTCGACTGGGACGCGCCCTTTGCCCGGACGGGCTATGGCCTTGCGTCGATCCCGGCGCTCGCTGATTGCCAGAGCTATTTCGCGGGCGCGAATGTAAAGCCCATTTATCTGGTCGACTGGCCGATCGTCGCTGATGATCGCGCCGTTGATATTCTCGGCGCGGCGCAAGCCGAGGGAGCGTGCGAAATCGGGGCGCAGCTTCACCCGTGGGTGACCCCGCCCTACGATGAGGATGTCAGCGCCCGCAACAGCTATACCGGCAATCTGCCCGCGGACCTTCAGCGGGCGAAGATGACGGCGCTGCGCGACGCAATTCGTGATCGTTTCGCGATGACGCCGTCGGTCTATCGCGCTGGACGCTATGGTTTGGGTACTGACACCGCGACGATGCTCGCCGAACTCGGCTTCCGCTGCGATACCTCGGTACGGTCGGGGTTCGATTACCGCGCGGGCCATGGCCCCGATTATAGCAACGCGCCGCGGCATCCCTGGTGGGTCCGCACCGAAGCGGGCGCGATACTCGAGATGCCCGTCACGACGGTCTTTGGCGGTTTGCTGGGGAAGGCCGGACAGTCGGTCTATCGCCGCGTTGCGCGCAACGGCACCCATGCGGGCGCGGCACTGGCGCGGCTTGGTATTGTCGAACGGATTGCGCTGACGCCCGAGGGGATTCCCGCTGAGCGCGCATGCAAGGCGATCGATATCGCGGTTGACCTGCGCTTGCCGATTCTGAATTTCTCGTTCCATTCCCCGTCGCTCCAGCCGGGAAACACCCCCTATGTTCGCAGCCAGGCGGATCTCGACCAGTTTTATCGCTGGTGGGACGTGGTACTGGACCATCTGGCGCGGCGCGGGGTTGAGGCGATTACGGCGGTCGACATATTGGCCATGGCGGCGCGCAAAGCGCCTCGCTGAGCCTTGGCGCTTGCCAATGCGGCGCGCGCTCCGCTATCGCCCGCGCATCCCCTGCCGGGTTTCGAAGGGGGGCCTGTAGCTCAATGGTTAGAGCTGGCCGCTCATAACGGCTAGGTTGCGGGTTCGAGTCCTGCCGGGCCCACCATTTTCCTTGCAAATCGAAACCGATCGCAGTCCACTGCTCCGAAAGCAGGAGAGGGACATGGGAAAGCGGCGGACAATTCTGATCGGGGGGCTGGCGATCATTGCCGTCGCGGCGGGAACGGTCGCTCTGCGCACCGCAACCTTCGTGCCGAATGACATTGCTGATGGCACCGACATCCGGCTGGTCGCAGTTCCCACCTATAATCTTGACACCGCGGTTGCGAACCTGAGCGCGGCGGCGCAGATTCGCACGATCTCGCATCAGGATCCCGCCGACGACGATGTCGCGGAATGGGACCGGCTCCACGCCTGGCTCGCGGCGACCTACCCCGACACTCATCGCGCGATGTCGCGCACCATCCTGCCCAATCGGACGCTGATCTATCACTGGCCGGGCAGCGATGCGTCGCTGGCGCCGATCATCGTCATGGCGCATCAGGATGTGGTGCCGGTGACCGAAGGGACCGAGGGCGACTGGAAATATCCGCCCTTTGCCGGGGCCATCGCCGAGAAAGCGGTGTGGGGCCGTGGCACAGTTGACGATAAAGGATCGCTCGTCGGCCTGTTCGAAGCTTTGGAAGCACTCGCGGGGCAAGGTTTCCAGCCCAAGCGCGGTATCTATCTCGTGTCCGGGCATGACGAAGAGGTCGGCGGATCGGGCGCCGCCGCGGCGGCGGCAAAATTGAAAGCCGAGGGGGTACGCGCCCTGTTCACCCTCGACGAGGGCAGCGTGGTGCTGCGCGACACCCCGATCATCAATGGCCCCGCGATCCTGATCGGGGTCGCCGAAAAGGGCTATGCGACGCTGAAAGTCACCGCCAACGCACCCGGGGGGCATAGTTCGATGCCGCCGGCCGAAACCGGGGTGACGACGCTGGCGCGCGCGGTGCTGGCGATCACCGAAAATCCCTTTCCGATGGAAATGCGCGGTCCGGGTGCGGCGATGGTGGAATCGCTCGCCGCGCACAAGGGCGGCACGACGAAGATGGCGGTGGCCAACCAATGGCTGTTCGCCCCCGTCCTGAAACGCCAGCTCGGCGCTTCGCCGTCGTCCGCTGCGGCATTCCACACCACCATCGCGCCGACGATGCTGGAGGGAAGCCCGAAGGAGAATGTCCTGCCGCAATCGGCGACCGCGCTGATCAATTATCGCATTGCGCCGTGGAACACGTCGGCTGACGTCATGGCGCGGGCCAAGGCGGCGGTGGGCGACGCACCGGTCAAGTTCAGCTGGGTCAAACCGCCGAACGAGCCATCGCGCGTGTCATCGACTAGCTCGCAGGGCTGGAAATATGTTGTTGCGGCGGCGCGTGCTGACGCGCCCGATGCGGTCGTCGCGCCTTTCCTGGTGGTCGGCGCAACCGATAGCCGCAGCATGGCGCCAATTTCGGAGGATGTGTACCGTTTCATGCCGATGCATTTCTCGCTGAAAGAAACGGCAATGATCCACGGCACCAACGAGCATATGACAATCGACAGCTTCAAACGCATGATCGATTTTTATGCGCGGCTGATCGCGACGTCGGCCGGTTAAACGCGGCGGGGATAATCTGGGAAGACAGTGGTCGGGGAGACAGGATTCGAACCTGCGACATCCTGCTCCCAAAGCAGGCGCGCTACCGGGCTGCGCTACTCCCCGACTACTGGTGGGCGCCTTAGACAGCGCAGGCGCGCAAGTCTATCCCACCCGTGCAAAACGCAAAGAAAAAGGCGGCCTTCCCGAAGGAGGGCCGCCCGTTTCTCGTTTCAGTCAACGCCCCGAAGGGCTGTGACTTACTTAGCTTCTTCAGCCGGAGCAGCAGCGGCGTCAGCAGCCGGAGCTTCAGCGGTCGCAGCAGCGTCGG
>JAHJHL010000095.1 GCA_018823905.1 Alphaproteobacteria bacterium | reverse complement strand
TCTTTTCAAAGATCAGGATGTACGGATCGGCCAGCTCGACGAGCATCTTTTCCGGGTTGGTGATGAAGTAGGGCGACAGGTAACCGCGGTCGAACTGCATGCCTTCGACAACGTCGAGCTCGAAATCGAGACCCTTGGCTTCCTCGACGGTGATCACGCCTTCCTTGCCGACCTTTTCCATCGCTTCGGCGATCTTCTCGCCGACTTCGGTGTCGCCATTGGCCGAAATGATGCCGACCTGCGCGATTTCGGCGGTGCCCGAAACCGGCTTCGACTGCGCCTTGATCGTTTCGACAACCTTGGTGACCGCGAGGTCGATGCCGCGCTTCAGGTCCATCGGGTTCATGCCGGCGGCAACCGACTTCATGCCTTCGCGGACGATCGCCTGCGCTAGCACGGTCGCGGTGGTCGTGCCGTCACCGGCGAGGTCGTTGGTCTTCGAAGCGACCTCGCGGACCATCTGCGCGCCCATGTTTTCGAACTTGTCCTTGAGCTCGATTTCCTTGGCGACGGTAACGCCGTCCTTGGTGATGCGCGGAGCGCCGAAGCTCTTGTCGATCACGACGTTGCGGCCCTTGGGACCGAGAGTCACCTTCACCGCGTCGGCGAGGATGTCGACACCGCGCAGAATGCGTTCGCGGGCGTCGCGGCTAAATTTTACGTCTTTTGCAGCCATGGGGCTATTCCTTTCAAAGGCGCAGAAAACTGCGCAACTTCACTCAAGATTCGATCAAATCGCTCAGGCGATGACGCCGAGGATGTCCGATTCCTTCATGATCAACAGCTCTTCGCCGTCGACCTTGACTTCGGTGCCCGACCATTTGCCGAACAGGATGCGGTCGCCGGCCTTGACGTCGAGCGGGGTCACCTTGCCGTCATCGGCGCGGGCGCCCGAGCCGACGGAGACGACTTCGCCTTCCTGCGGCTTTTCCTTGGCGGTGTCGGGAATGATGATGCCGCCAGCCGTTTTTTCTTCGGCTTCGATACGGCGGACGAGCACTCGGTCGTGCAGCGGACGAAATTGCATGGATATCCCTCCAATGATGCAATGGATGTCATTTAGCACTCACAGGGCATGAGTGCTAACAGACGGCCATATGGGTGGGGGGTGTGACAGCGTCAAGGCGATTAAGGGAAAATTTTCGGCTGGCCGGTAGAGCGGCGAGATGGGGTGTGAAATTCCGATCAGCAAGGCCGAGGATACGGCCGACTTGCGCTGCAAGCGTGATGAAGGTCAATTGTTGCGCGGCGCGTATCTCGACGCTTTTGCACGGCTCGAAATGTCTGTTGCCGACCGGCTCGCCGAACTCGGACGCAAACCAAAGACCGGGATGGCCTTTGGTTTAAGGCTGGAATATCTGGCCAATGCCAGGGAGCGGTTTGCCGACCCGGTCAAACTTGATGAGCGGATAGACGCCGTCAAACGCTTGAACGACGTTCGGACTGATCTTGTGCACTCAGTGCTTACCGTCATCGTGCACTATAATGGCAGCCGCGCCATCGACTATTGGTTCGGGTTTCAGAATGCCTGCCAAAAAGACAAAATGTTCCGAACGATGACCATCGATGATCTCAGGGCAATCACTCGGGAAACGAACAAGTTGGCTAAGCAAATCAGGCAGCAGCA
Organism: Alphaproteobacteria bacterium; assembly: GCA_018823905.1. GTDB lineage: Bacteria > Pseudomonadota > Alphaproteobacteria > Sphingomonadales > Sphingomonadaceae > Sphingopyxis. The sequence continues at coordinate 22,373 of JAHJHL010000095.1, read as the reverse complement.
ACTTAAGGCAACAACCCCAGCCGCGCCCGCATCCGCCAGCGCATAAGCAGCACGGCCGAGACGACGATCAGCCCGACCGCCAGCCCGATCCACACCCCAACCCCGGCGAGCGGGGTCCAGAAGCCGAGGTAGATTGCGGTGCCATAGCCCGCGATCCAGTATCCGCAGATCGCGATGATCATCGGGACACGCGTGTCCTGCAGCCCGCGCAGCACCCCGGCGGCGACCGCCTGCGCGCCGTCGAACAGCTGGAAGGCCGCGGCGACGACGAGGAACTGCATTGCGAATCCGACGAGCGCCGCGTTGCGCGCGGCATCGACATCGACATAGATCGACAGCACCAGCGTCGGGAACAGCCACATCAGCAGTGCGGTAAATGCCATGAAGCCGATGCCGAGCACCAGCGACGCCTGCCCCGCATAGGCGATGCCGCGGTGGTCGCGCGCGCCATAGGCGAGCCCGACGCGGATCGTCGCCGCCTGCGCGACCCCGAACGGGATCTGGAAGGCGAGCGCCGCGACCTGTAACGCGATCGTATGGCCCGCGAGTTCGGCCTCGCCGATCCGTCCCATCAGGAACGCGGCGCCGGTGAACAGCCCGGCCTCGGCCAGAATGGTCAGGCTGATCGGGGTGCCGATGCGCAGCATATCGAAAAAGCGCGTCCATTCGGTGCGCCACCAGTTGCCGAACAGATGATAGCGCCGCAGCCGCCGGTCGGACTGGATGACGACGACATAGGCGAGCAGCATCAGCACGCTGGTGATGACGCTGGAGATCGCCGAGCCGTGCAGCCCGAGCGCGGGCATGCCGAGATTACCGAACACCAGCGCCCAGTTACCGAGCGCGTTGACCCCGAGCGCGCCAAAGGTGATCGCGGTGGCGATCGTCGGCCGCCCGAGCGCCGAGACAAAGATGCGCAGCACCGTCGCGGCAATCATCGGGAACATGCCCCACATCAGGATCAGCAGGAAACCTGCGGCGCGCGCCGAGGTTTCGGCGGGCTGGCCGGTCAGGGTCATGATCGGTCCGCCCGCGGCGCAAATGCCCATGAAGACCAGTGACACCAGCGCGCTCAGCCAGAGCGCCATACGCACCGTCCGCCGCACCTCGCGCACCGCATGTTTACGGCGGCCGAGTTCGGCGGCGATCAGCGGCGCGGCGGCGCCGACCAGGCCGCTGCCGGTCCACAGCAAGAGGCCGAAGATCGACACGCCGAGCGACGAGGCAGCGAGCGCGGCGTCGCCCAGCCGGGCGACGAAGATGACGTCGATCGCGTGGACGAGCATCTGGAGCAGGTTTGCGGCGGCAAGCGGCAGGGCGAGCGCCAGCGTCGCCCGGAATTCCTGGCGAAGACCCTGCGACGGTTCCGCGGTCAAAGGCGTGGCCTGCTGCAACATAGCCGGCCCGGATAGGCGCGGGGTGAGAGCGGTTCAATGACAGGCGAGGTAGGTTGGGATTTTCAGCGCCAGGGGTGGCAAAAAGGCAACAGCATCGCCCCTTCCCCCTTGATGGGGGAAGGATACGGAGCCTTATCGCGACGCGATTAGGCGAAGTTGGATGGGGGTGATGGTGCGTCCTTGCACCGCCGTCTCAGGCCGAGAGCGCACCCCCTCCGCTGCGACTAAGCCAGCAAGCTGGCAAGTCTCGCTGCCTCTCCCATCAAGGGGGAGGGGGTCAGGTCCACATCCCAACCATCTCGAATGCAAACGCCCCGAAGGTCAGCGTCAGCCCGACGACGAACAACCGATACGCATAGGCCAGATAGCGATACTTCCGCCGCGCCAGCACAATGCCGTTCTGATAGGTATCGCGCAGCATCGTTTCGTACAGATCTTCCTCGGTCCGCAGCCGCGCCTTGACCGCGTCGATGAACTCATCCTCCTCCATCTGGGCAAAGCGGCCGAAGAACAGGATGTTGCTGTGATCCTTGCCGTCCTTGTAAACGATCGGCGGCGCCTTGCCGACGCGCGGCAGTACCGCCGAGACCGCCAGCAGCGCCGACAGGAAGGAGAAGGTCGCGAGGATCGTCAGCGGCATCGCCAGCGCCCCCGCCCCGGCGCGCGCCTGCCCGACCGCGAGGGTGAACACGACGAACGTCGCACCCATCAGGATCGAGGCCTTCTGGTCGGCCATCTGCGACAGCTGCATCGTGAGCTGCTGGTTGGTGCGCACCAGATGCACCGCGTTCGGCGGGAAGGACACCGCGGGCGGCGTCGGTGGTGTCGATGCGTTTTCGCTGTCCATGGTGTCTCTCCCCTGTCAGCGACCCGTCACAGCGATGCCATGAAGTGCCGCCAGCGGCAAGATGCTGCCCTGTTCCCGCCGCATTCGCTTGCCAATCGGACACGAGCGCGGCATTCCCGCGCGCAAGTTTATTCCACGATGGGACGCACCACATGAGCACCGCCCTCACCGACCAGATTACCGGCCTGATCGCCCCCTTCAACAAAAAGGGCGTCGAGCTGACCGATGCGACGACCTTTGCCGGCGACCTTGAATGGGACAGCCTGACGGTGATGGATTTTGTTGCCGAGGTCGAAGACACATTCGACATCATCATCAGCATGAACATGCAGGCCGAGATTGAAACCGTGGGCCAGCTCGTTGCCGCCGTCGAGAAATTGCAAGGCTGACCCCCCTTCCCCGTTCGTGTCGAGCGAAGTCGAGACACCCATCGGGACAGCGCAAGTTCGAGGGGCATCTCGACTTCGCTCGATGCGAACGGACTTTGGATATTTGATATGACCGACCTCTTCTCCAAATTCGATCCGCTGATCCAGCAGCGCGAAACCCTGCTCGCGACCGGGGTTACCGATCCGTACAATCTGGTGATGGAAAAGGTGATTTCGCCGACCGTCGCGATCTGCAACGGGCGCGAAACGATCCTGCTCGGCACCTACAACTATATGGGCATGACCTTTGATGAGGATGTCATCGCCGCGGGCAAGGACGCGCTGGACAAGTTCGGCAGCGGCACCACCGGCAGCCGAGTCCTCAACGGCACCTATCAGGGGCACAAGGAGTGCGAAGAGGCGCTCAAGGAATTCTACGCCATGGATCACGCCATGGTGTTTTCAACGGGTTATCAGGCGAACCTTGGCATCATCAGCACCATCGCGGGCAAGGGCGACTATGTCATCCTCGACATCGACAGCCATGCGTCGATCTATGATGGCTGCGCGATGGGCAATGCCGAAATCGTCGCCTTCCGCCACAATGACGTCGAGGCGCTGGAAAAACGGCTGAAGCGTCTGCCGCCGGAAGCGGGCAAGCTCGTCGTGCTCGAGGGCGTTTATTCGATGCTCGGCGACGTCGCGCCGCTGAAGGAAATGATCCGCGTTTCCAAGGAAAACGGCGCGATGGTGCTGGTCGACGAAGCCCATTCGATGGGCTTCATCGGCGAAAATGGCCGCGGCGTCGCCGAGGCGCAGGGGGTGATCGACGACGTCGATTTCATCATCGGTACGTTCAGCAAGAGCGTCGGCACCGTCGGGGGTTTCTGCGTGTCGAACCACCCGAAGTTCGAGATATTGCGGCTCGTCTGTCGCCCCTATGTCTTCACCGCGTCGCTGCCGCCGAGCGTTGTGGCGACCGCGGCGACGAGCATCCGCAAGCTGATGCACGGGTCGAACAAGCGCGCGCATCTGTGGGAAAATTCGAAGGTGCTGCACAAGGGATTGCGCGACCTGGGGTTCCAGCTCGGCACCGACGAGCCGCAATCGGCGATCATCGCGGTGATCATGCCCGACCTCGAACAGGGCGCGATGATGTGGGAAGCGCTGCTGGAGGAAGGGCTCTACGTCAACCTCGCGCGCCCGCCCGCAACCCCCGCGGGCATGACGCTGCTGCGTTGCTCGCTGTGCGCCGAGCACACAATCGAACAGGTCGGCGAAATCCTCGGCCGCTTCGAGCGCGCGGGCAAGCGCATCGGGATTATCGGCTGAAGTGAGCCGATCCGCCGACCAGCGGATTCCTTTTTGCGCCGAACCGAAGCGGCGCATGATTGATGGGGGCTTCGGCGCTTTGCGGCACGGCGCTTGTCCGGTAAGACAAGCGCGTGTTCGAGCGGGATGGCGATACCGAAACCGAGACGCGGCGAGAGCGGCTACGCTTCTGGCTGACCATCGGAATGGCGACGATGCTGACGGCGATCGTCGGCGCGCTCGTCATGCTGCTCGCGCGCGCCAGCGACAATTATGACCAGTCGCTCGGCTGGCAGACGCAGAGCCTGGAAGTCATTTCGCAGACCCGCTCGCTCGACGCCTCGCTCGCGCGCGCCGAGGCAGCGCTTGGCCGGTTCGCGGTGGGCCTGCAAAAGGAAGACGGCCGCGTCTATGAACAGCAATGGGGGCTGGCGCGGCAATATCTGACGCGGCTCGACCGCAGCGTCCGCGACAATGCCGCCCAGTCGAAGCTGGTCGATGCACTGACAACCGAAATGGACAGCCGCGGGCGCCAGCTGGGTGACGCAGCTCTGAGCGCCAATTACAACCAGACCGTCGCCGCCATTTCCAAATATCATGCGGCGGGACACGATGCCGGCCTCACCCGCATCGACAATTTGCTCAACCAGATTATCGCCAACGAACGCGCCCTGCTACGCGAACGCAACCGGATCGCCGCCGACGATCGTGCGAGCCTGAATCAGGCGATCTTGCTGTTCACCTTGCTCGGCGCGGCGATCGCCGTGGTGGCGATCGGTACGACTTTCTCGTTCGTGCGCGCCGAGGCCGAGCGCCGCGTCGCGCGGCGCGAGCAGGTCGCCGAGAGCGATCGCGCGATGCAGCTGGAGGAAGCGGTTGAGGCGCGTACCGCGGAACTCGAACAGGCGAACATCGCGCTGCGCAGCGAGATGACCGAGCGCGCCGCGGCCGAGGCGCAGCTGCGGCAGGCGCAGAAGATGGAGGCCGTCGGTCAGCTGACCGGCGGCATCGCGCATGATTTCAACAATATGCTGGCGGTGGTTGTCGGCGGACTCGAACTCGCGCAGCGCTGGCTGCCGGGTGAGCCCGAAAAGGCCGAGCGACACCTTGCCAACGCGCTCGACGGCGCCAATCGCGCCGCCGACCTGACGCGGCGGTTGCTCACCTTTGCGCGGTCCGAACCGGCGCGCCCCGAGATGACCGACATCGACGGGTGCATCGCGGGCTTTGCCGAGTTGATCGAACGCACGATCGGCGACCGCATCGCGCTCACGCTCGATTTGCAGGCGGGCGACCTCGCCTGCTGGCTCGACCGGCAGCAGTTCGAAAATGCGCTGCTCAATCTCGCGGTCAATGCGCGCGACGCAATGGACGGCCATGGCGCGCTGACGATCCGGACTCTCGATGATGGCGACGGCAAGGCGCTGGCGGTGCAGGTGATCGACACCGGCTGCGGCATGGCGCCCGAAGTTCTGGAGCGCGTGTTTGATCCCTTTTACACGACCAAGCCCGCAGGTCAGGGAACCGGGCTGGGCATGAGCCAAGTCTTTGCCTTTTGCCGCCAGTCGGGCGGCGAGGTGCAGATTTCATCGACGGAGGGCGAAGGCACCAGCGTCGCGATGCTGTTGCCCGTCGCCAAGCCCCAGATAAGCGACATGCCCGACGCGATTGTCGGAACGCCCGACGGCCTGACGACGCCCGCCGAAGCCTTGAACATTTTGGTGGTCGAGGATGACGAACGCGTGCTCACGGCGACGGTCGATGCGGTCAGCGAACTGGGCCACACCGTCGTCGCCTGCGGCAATCCGCTGGAGGCCGAAGCGATGGTCGAAGGGCGGCTGGCCGACGGCCACGGCGGTTTCGACCTGATTTTGAGCGATGTGTTGATGCCCGAACTGACCGGCCCCGAAATGGTCGCGCAATTGAAGCAGCGCTGGCCCAACCTGTCGGTGCTGTTCGTCACCGGCTATGCGGGCGATGCGGGCGAGGTCGCCAGTTTTGGTGACCATGATGTGCTGCGCAAACCCTTCACCCTCACCGCGCTCGATCAGGCGATCCGGCGGTGTGGCGATGCGCGTGCGGTTGAGGGGCAGCGGCTGGTCGTCTAAATCATCGTTCGGCTCGGCAACGAGCCGTTACCGGATCGCGCCGCCTTTGATCAAACGCGGCACCAGCGTCAGCGCGGCGACCAGCGGCCAGCGGCGCTGCCAGGGTTTGATCTCGATCTTGGTCCCCGCATGGCGATTGATCTTCCACGCCAGATAATCGATCCCGCCCGCATAGGTCAGGCTGGCCTTGGCGAGCCGCGCGATGCTGAGCGCCTTGCCTTCGATCCGCCGCCGCGCCCAGGCGCCGCCGCGTGCGCCGGTCGGGATCGCCGCGATCGCGGGGATGCTGAAGCGTTGGTAGCGTTCGGCGTCGGCATCGACCACCGATTGCGCGCGGCCCGTGCGCTCGGCGCGCAGTTCGACCGAATAGGTGAGCGCGAAGGCGCGGCGCCACCAGTCGAGCGGCGCCTCGCCATCGACCGCGCCCGCCGCCGCCAGCAAGGTCGGTGCGGCGCGCGCCACCGCCGCCGCGGCGCGCTCGCGCGCCGTATCGTCGACCGCCCACACCAGCCGCGACGGCTGCGCAAAACGCGCCCACACCGACACATTGCGCGTCTCGGCGCCATTCAGCCGGTGAAAATCAGCCTCGCTGAGCACGGCATATTTGGCGATCAGCCCGCCATGCTGAAACGGAAAGACATTAGGCGGGATCAGCCGATTGGCCGCTGCCATCCAGCGTTTGGGATAAGCATCGGTATAGTCCGACACGATCAGGTAGAAATCGAGCATCAGCCCGTCGAGCTCGCTCTCGCGCAGGCAGCTGCCGTAAAACAGCACCGCGCGGGCGCTGCCCGGATATTCGGCGGCGATCGCCTGCGCCATGGCGGCGACGCGCGGATCGACCGGGGTCGACAGTTCGGCGCGGACCAGATCGATCAGATCGGACATGCGCGAACGCTCAGGCGGCGAGGCGCAGGAACGGGACCGGCTGGGTCGAGGTCAGGATGATCGGCATGCCATTCTTCGCCTGGAAGATTTCGCCGTCGAGGATGACATTCGAACGTTCGCCCTCGATGCGGATCTCGTCACCCTGCTGGAAATGCACCCCGTTGAGCTGGTTCTGCCCCAGCGTCCCGCGCCAGGTCGCGCCGAGCATGCGGAACAGCGCGCCGAAACCGCGTTCGACCGCAAGCAGCTTCATCTGCCCGCTTTGCCCCGCCGCGTCGTTGGTACGAATGCTGAGCAACAGCTTTTCGAGCGTCGTCACGATCAACAACGAGAATTTGCCCTTATATTCGCCCTGCCGGATCAAAGACACGGTCATCGCTTCGGGCTTGGGCGGCAGGCGGCCTCCGCCCAAACCGAAGAGGAGCGCGAACAGGCCGAGGACCGCAGCAAGGAAATGCGAAATCCCGTTGGGCAGCCCCAGCGGATAGATGCGGTTGCGGCAATACAGCATCACATCGGCAAGATAGGCGCCGCCCAAGAACATGCCGAGCACCGGCCGCGCTTCGCCGCCGCTGTCGAGCGAGATCAGCTGGCGCTGGATCACGTGATCTTCGAGACGACCCGATTCGACCAGTTCGATCACCCGCTGCAATGCCTTGATCGGATCGCCCGCGGCGCCCAGGTCGAGCGCGATCAGATTGGTCTTGCCGTTCGGGAGCACCGCGACCGGCGGCGGCGAACCGCCGAAATGGCCGCCCGAATAAAGTTCGGTTAGCGCCCCCTGCACCGTGCCGTCGCCGCCGTTGATGACGACGACGCGCGGCGACACCATCGCGATGGTGCGGATCGCCTCGCCGATCTGCTCGACGTCTTCGACTTCGTAATGAAAGATGTCGGGGTGCGCGGCGCAATATTCGCGAACCCGCGGCAACAGGGCACGGTTGCCGGTCGAACGCGGATTGGAAAGAAGCGCGACGCTGGCCATTTGGTCCCTATTCTACCGGGTCGAACGACAGGCCGTTGACGTAATTCAGCACCACCGGCACGCGCTTGGTGGCGCCGCCAACGGCAAAGCTGACCGTTGCCAATTTGGGCTTCCGCTTGAAGATGAAGTCGGTGACCTTCATGTCGGGATTGCCCGACAATCCGGCGCCGTCGCTGCGATCCGACTTACCGTTGCCGTTCAAGTCGTGGCGAACCGACACGACATAACTGCCCTGCTGCTTCACCGGAACGCAGACCGACATTGTGCCGCCTCGCGAGACGGGAACATCGACGCGCTCGATCCATTTGCGCTTTTCCAGATAGTTGCTGTTCGCGCTGTAAATCTGCACGCGCAGCGTTCCGCTGCGCGCCTTGAAACCGCGCACATCGACCTGCACCGCGGTCGCGTTGCTGTTGCACAGCGCGGCTGCCGGACCCAATGCCGCACCCTGCGCCGCGACGGGCGCAATCAGCGCTCCGGCAGCGCCAGCGGTGAGCAGGCCGGCTAGAAAAATTTTCGACATGACCTCAATACCTCCAGAGGTTATAGCCACGCCAGCGAACGCAAATATCAGTCGCTGGCACGGGTCCCTGTCGCCCTTGCATCGGCATATCGGAACCATTTGCGGCCAAATCATGGTGATGGGGCGACGAAAGATTGAATAAGCTGCCTGCCATCGACCGCTACATCGCGCGGCTCATCTTTTTTCCCATGGTCGGCACGCTGGTGCTGTCGGCGATGCTGCTCGTGCTCGAAAAGATGCTGCGCCTGTTCGACTTCGTCGCCACCGAGGGCGGCCCGGTCAGCATCGTGTGGCGGATGCTCGCGAACCTCATCCCCGAATATCTTTCGCTGGGCATCCCGATCGGGTTGATGCTGGGAATATTGCTGGCTTTTCGTAAGCTTGCGACGACGAGTGAGCTTGACGTGTTAAAGGGCGTCGGGATGAGCTTCGGGCGCCTGATGCGTGTGCCTTTTGCTTTCGCCATCGCGCTCGCGGCGCTCAATCTGGCGATCGTCGGCTTCATTCAGCCGGTTGCGCGCTATGCTTATGAAGGCTTGCAGTTCGAGCTGCGCTCGGGCGCGCTCGGGGCGTCGATCAAGGTTGGCGAGTTCACCAAGCTGGGCGACCGCATGACGCTGCGGATCGAGGAAAGCTATGACGACGGCAAGTCGCTGCGCGGTATTTTCGTGCGCGGCGACAACAATGACGGCCAGCGCGTGTCGGCGACCGCGGCGCGCGGCCAGTTCCTTGCCACCGACGATCCCAACACGATCATCCTGCGCCTGTCGCAAGGTGTGCTGATCCACGAATCGCCGAAATTTTCGGTGCCGCGCGTGCTGACGTTCGACAATCATGACCTGCCGATCCCGCTGCCCAAGATCGAGGCGTTCCGCCTGCGCGGCGGTGCCGACCGCGAAATGACAATCCCGGAGCTGTTCGTGGCAGGCAAGGATCAGAGCCAGTCCGAGCAGACGCGGCTCGAATCGCGCGCCAATTTCCACTTCCGCATCGTCGAAGTGCTGTCGATGTTCCTGATCCCGCTGATTGCGATCGCGCTGGCGATCCCGCCCAAACGGTCGACCTCGTCGCTTGGCGTGTTTCTGTCGATCGTGCTGCTGGTGACCCAGCACAAGATCAACCAATATGCCGAGGATATGGGCGCCCGCGGGGTGATCGATCCGGTCATCGCGCTGTGGGTACCGTTCCTGCTGTTCGCGGCGCTGGCGATCTGGATGTATTATGTCGTCGCGCATGTGCCGGGCGGCCAGCCGATCGGCGCGCTCGAACGCGTCGCGGCCAAGGCGGCGCAAAAGATTCGCGGGCTGCTAACGCTGTTTCAGCGCAAACCGCGGGCGGTGGAGAGTTTGACCTAAATGCACCAGCTCCACTTTTTCCCGTCGCGCACGATGGCGCTGTATGTCGGTCGCCTGTTCCTGGTGCGCTCCTTCTCGATCCTGTTCGCGCTGGTACTCATCCTGCAAACGCTCGACCTGCTCGGCGAAAGCGGCAAGATATTGGCGGTCGCGGGCAACAGCGATGCGGATGTGTGGCGCTATGTCGGGATGCGGCTGCCGCAGATCATCGAGACCTTCCTGCCCTTTTCGGTGCTGCTCGGCACGATCCTGACGCTGATCACGCTCAATCAGAACAGCGAAGTCGTCGCGATGAAGGCGTCGGGGATGTCGGCGCATCAGGTGCTCGCGCCGCTGTTCCTCGCCGCATTGCTCGTCGCCGGGATCAGCTTTGCGTTCAACGAACGCATCGTCACCCGCTCGACCGCGGCGCTCAGCGCGTGGCAAAAGGTCGAGTATAAACGCGTGCCTGCCGACAATGGGGTGCGCAGCAACATCTGGGTGCGCGACGGCGACAATCTGATCAACGCCGAGACGGTCGAGACCGGCGGGCCGTCGATCGTCCTGCGCGGCGTCACCGTTTACGAACGCACCGGCGGAGTGCTGTCGTCGATGCTGAAAGCCGACAGCGCGCGGTCGGTCGCGGGTGGCTGGGAGATGTCAGGCGCAACCCGCTTCCTGCGCCGCTCCGGCACGGTCGAGCCGCTCGGCACGATCATCGCCGCGCCCAATGTGCGGCCCGACCAGTTCACCCTGGCGCAGGTCGATGGCGACGAACTGCCCTTCCTCCAACTCCGCGCGGCGATCGCCGACCTGGAGGCGGCGGGGCGACCGGTCAACGCGCTGAAAGGCGTGTTGTGGCACAAGATTTCGGGGCCGTTGTCGGCGATATTGATGCCGCTGCTCGGGGCGGTTGCCGCCTTCGGTCTGGCGCGCTCGGGAAAGCTGTTTATTCGCGCGATTTTCGGCATGGCGCTGGGCTTCGCCTATTTCGTCGCCGACAATTTCGCGCTCGCGATGGGAGATTTGGGCGCTTACTCGCCGTTTCTTGCGGCGTGGGGGCCGTTCATTCTTTTCGCGCTGATTGGCGAGATGATTTTGATTAGGACCGAGGAATAGCAGTCTTTAGCGGCGGATTACGCGCATAGAGAGCAAGCTCCATGGCTGAACTAATTTTCGAGATCTGGACCGACGACGATGATGGGTCGTGCGAGATGGCCCCTGTTTCAGCTCAGGGAGACAAACTGCGGCATTCGGTCAGCCCCAATGCGCGCCGTGTTCATTCCTTTACTGCCAAATCGGACTTCGAAGCTTATCAAGCCAATTACGACTGGCATGGCTGGGGGCAATGGAAAGCGCCCGAAGGCTCTGCGGAACGCCATTTCACGGAGGCGGATGCTGTGGAACAGCGCTGCTACATCGCGGTTCGCCCAGTCGGCTAACTCGCCAACATCATTTATTGGACGGCAGCCCCCCGCGCCGACCCAGCAACCAAGTTCGCCACCAGCTTCGGCAGGCTGTCGTAATTCGCGCCATGATATTGCGAATCGGTCGGCAGCACATCCTTCAGGCGGCGATGCGCCTCGGCCAGCGAATGATAGGGTACGCCCGGCAGCAGATGGTGCAGCGCGTGATAGCGCAGCCCGACCGGCGCCCACAGCTCGGGCAGCAGCCCCGGCGGCGGGACGTTGACGCTGTCGAGGAACTGGCCGGTCACGGTCAGCACTTCACCGTCATTTTCCCACAGATGCGCCACCAAAGTACGGATCTGGTTGAGCACCAAGGTCGCCGCCGCGATCGCGCCAAAGATCAGCAGCGCGCGCAGCGGCACCCAGCCGAAAACGCCCGCGGCGATCAGCAGGCTCGACCACGCCCACGCGCCGCCCTCCTGCCACGCCCACATACGGCGGAACGCGCCGTCGGGCGCCTTGCGGCGGAACAACGGGTTGATGATCATCCCCGAATAGCGTTCCACAACGATCCGGCGCAGCGGCGGGATCAGGAACGACAGCGGGGTCAGCACCGCATAGCGGAACAGCAGCGCGAGCGGCGCAAACGCCGCGGCGACGACGAACAACGGCACCGTCCACGGCTTCATCAGCGCGAGCGGGAGATATTCGGGATCCTCGACCGTGCCATATTTGGTGCGGTTGTGGTGCAGGCTGTGGATGCCCTCATACATATAGGACGGGATCAGCAGCGGCACGCCGACGAGCAAATTCCAGCCGAAGCGAAAGCCCGGCAGGGCGTTTTTGCGGATATGCGTCAGTTCGTGGATGAAGCTGCCCGCGCGATAAAGCGCCAGGATAGCGACGAAAGCGGCGGCAAGCGCCCAAGCGGTCGTCGGCGCGAAAATCGCGCCCGCGACGCCCGCGTAACCGATGAACGCCGACGCCAGAAAGTCGGTCCAATAGATGCGTGGGCTGGGCGTGACGAGGTCGCGCGTCAGCTCCGACGCCGCGCGGATCATCGCCATATCGTCGGCAATCGCCGACTTCGGCGTTTTGACGGCCGATGGCGCGAAAGGCGTCGCGACCCGATCGGCGGGGGGATTGATCGTCGTCATAACCTGCACTCTTCATCATGATTTCGTGGCAGCAAAATGGCCAAATGCGGGTCGCCAGCGGCTTGGCGATGCCCTAATGCGTCGCCATACATATAAGGTTGGCATTTCAGGAAACCAGTATGAGCGGACATTCGGACGGCCCGATCACCATCCACCCGGTCAAGGACAAGAACGATACGCGCGAGTTTGTCGAGCTGGCGTTTCGGCTCAATCGCGGCGATCCCGCATGGGTGCCGCCGCTGAAGGGCGAGGTGTACAGCCTGCTGACCCCGGGCAAGAATCCGTGGTTCGAACATGGCAAGGCGCAGCTGTTTCTCGCCCGCCGCAAGGGCCGCACCGTCGGCCGCATTTCGGCGCATATCGACGAACTCGCGCTCGCCCAGCCGGTCGAACAGGGGATGGGGCCGGGGACGGGCAACTGGGGTCTGCTCGAAGCCGAGGACGAAGAAACGACCCGCGCGCTGCTCGTCGCCGCCGAAGACTGGTTACGGACGCAGGGCATGCACCGATCGCTCGGCCCGCTGTCGATTTCGGTGTGGGACGAGCCCGGGCTGCTGATCGAGGGGTTCGACAACCGCCCGACGGTGATGATGGGGCACAACAGCCCGCTCTATCGCGGCTGGATCGAAGGCACCGGCTATCGCCCGATCAAGCAGCTGATCAACTATGACGTGTATGTCAAAGACGGCTTTTCGCCGCTGGTGAGCCGCATCGTCGCGGCGGGCGAGAAAAACGCCCGCATCCGGGTGCGCAAGGTCGACAAGAAGAATTTCGACGCCGAAGCGGCGCTGATCATGGGGCTGCTCAACGACGCCTGGTCGGACAATTGGGGGTTCGTGCCGCTGACCGACAGCGAGATCGCCTTTGTCGGCAAGAAGCTGAAGACGATCGTGTTCGAGGATCTGGTCCGCGTCGCCGAACTCGACGGCGAGGCGGTGGCATTCATCATCGTGCTGCCCAATATCAACGAATTGCTGATCGACATGGACGGATCGCTGCTCCCCTTCAACTGGGCGCGATTGCTGTGGTGGCTGCGCAAACCCAAGAGCCGCACCCTGCGCGTGCCGCTGATGGGGGTCGCGAAAAAACTGCAGAACAGTCGCATGGCGAGCACCCTCGCGTTCATGATGATCGAGCTGATCCGCCGCGATGCGGTGCGCGATTATGCGACCGAGCGCGGCGACATCGGCTGGGTGCTCGATGATAATCAGGGGATGAAGGCGGTGGCCGAAGCGATCGATGCCAAGGTCAACCGCGTGTATCAGATTTACGACAAAATACTCTGACGGCTGGGACAGCTTTGCGACAAACGCGGGTCATTGTGCGTTTGGGGCATGAAAGGCTTTGTCATGGCAGTCCAATATCTTGCCGCCAACCGCTTTGGCCTCGGTCGCCGCTTTGACGATCCGGCGATCGGCGATCCCAAAGCGTGGCTGAACCGCCAGATCGGCGACTATGATCCCTCCCCCGCGGCAATCGCCGGGCTCGCCGGGCGCGCGGCGATCGCGACCGCCTATGTCGAATATCGCGAAGATCGGCAGGCGATGCGCCGCGCGGCGGCCGAAACGCCGATGAGCGAGGAAGAAAAGGGCATGGATCCCGAACTGCGGCGGCTGTCGCGCTCGGCGATCCGGCGCCATTATGTCGATGCGACCGCAGCGCGCCTTTCGGCGGCCGTCGCGACGCCCACGCCCCTTCCCGAGCGGCTGGTCCATTTTTGGGCCAATCATTTCGCTGTGTCGGCTGACAAGCAGACGGTGATCGGCTTTGTCGGCAATTATGAGAATGAGGCGATCCGGCCGCACATCATGGGCAAATTCGCCGACCTGCTGATCGCGGCGGTGAAACATCCGGCGATGCTGCTGTATCTCGATCAGGCACAGAGTTTTGGCCCCGAAAGCGTGTTGGCCACCCGCATCCGCAATCGTGGCAATCGCCAATCACCGGGGCTCAACGAAAATCTGGCGCGCGAGATCCTGGAGCTGCACACGCTGGGCGTACGGACGGGTTATACCCAGACCGATGTGACCGCCTTTGCCAAGGCGCTCACCGGGCTGACCGTCGCCGGACTCGGTCGCGGCGCGGGCCAGCGGTTGATGCCCGCCGATGCCGAACCGGGCGCCACGGTGTTTATCGCGCCGCTGCACGAACCCGGCGCGCAGACGGTGCTGGGTCGGCGTTATGACGCCGTCGGGGCGGCACAGGCCGAGGCAATCCTGCGCGATCTGGCGGTTCATCCCGCCACCGCGCGCCATATCGCGACCAAGTTGGCGCGCCACTTCACCGGTGACGAACCGCCCGCGGCGCTGGTTGATCGCCTCACCGCCGATTTCGTCAAGAGCGGCGGTGATCTGGCGTCGCTCTATCGCGCCCTGATCGCCTCACCCGAACCGTGGGTCGCTGCGCCGACCATGTTCAAGTCGCCGTGGGACTGGACGGTGTCGATGCTGCGCGCGCTGAAAGTTCCCGCGCTCGGCGAAAAGCAGAATGTCGTGGCGATGTTCACCCAGCTGGGCCAGCCGATCTGGCGCCCCGGATCGCCCGCGGGTTATGACGACAAGGTCGCGACCTGGGCCGGATCGGCGGGATTGATGCAGCGCGTCGAACTCGCGAGCCGGATCGCGGGGCGGATCGGTGACCGTGTCGATGCGCGCCAGCTGGCGCCGCTCGTCCTTGCCGACGCCCTGACGCCGCAAACCGGGGAGGCCATCGCGCGTGCCGACAGTCCGGGCCAAGGCATCGCGATGCTGTTCGCCAGCCCAACCTTTTTGCGGAGATAGACAATGATCCTGTCGCGCCGTTCGATCATCCTGTCGGGCATCACCGTCGCAGCGGCGGGCGCCCTGCCCGGCTTCGCTTATGCCGCGGCGGCGACGCCCAAACGCCTCGTCTTCATCATCCAGCGCGGCGCCGCCGACGGGCTGGCGACGGTAGCGCCGACCGGCGACCCCGCGTTTGCCGCCGCGCGCCGCACGCTGGCCGACGAAACGGCAGGCGGTGCGAAACTCGATGCAATGTTCACGCTGCACCCGGCTCTGGCGACAACCGCGGGGCTGTATGCGAGCAAGCAAGCGCATTTCGCCCATGCCGTCGCCACCGCCTACCGCGACCGGTCGCATTTCGACGGGCAGAATATGCTCGAGGGTGGCGGATCGCGGCCCTATGGGCGCAGCGATGGCTGGGTCGGGCGGCTGCTGACGCTGTTGCCCGCCGCCGAGCGCGACGCGCTCGCCATCGCGCCCGCAGTGCCGCTGGCGCTGCGCGGGACGGTACAGGTCGGCACCTATGCGCCCAGCCGCCTGCCGCAAGCCGACGGCGACCTGATCGCGCGGCTGTCGGCGCTCTATGCCGATGACAAGCTGCTGCTCCCGCTGTGGGACAGCGCGGTCAAGACGCAGGAGCTGGCGGGCGACATCGGCGGCAACAATGGCCGCAACGGCGCCGATCTCGGCAAACTTGCCGCGTCGCTGATGCTGCCCGCCGATGGCGCACGGGTGATGATGGTCGAAACCGGCGGTTGGGATACGCACAGCGGCCAGCGCGGGCGGCTTGCGGCGCAGCTACGCGGGCTGGATCGGCTGGTTGGCGCGCTGCAAACGGGGCTCGGCCCGGCGTGGAGCGACACGCTGGTGATCGTCGCCACCGAATTCGGCCGCACCGTCGAGGTCAATGGCACCGGCGGCACCGACCATGGCACCGCATCAACCGCGATGCTGCTGGGCGGAAGTTTGGCGCTCGGCGGCAAGGTGTCGGCGGACTGGCCCGGACTGACGTCATCGGCACGGCTCGACGGCCGCGATCTCAAGCCGACACGGTCATTGGAAAGCGTGATCGCCGCGGCAGTCGCGCATCATTATGCGCTCGACCCGAAGCGGGTGATGACGACGCTGTATCCTGACGCTTAAGCGAGCACCGCCCACGTCGGCGCGTGATCGCTCGCCTTTTCGCGGCCGCGATGATCCTTGTCGACCCCGGCGTCGACCAACCGGTCGGCGAGCGCCGGGCTGAGCAGCAGGTGATCGATGCGAAAGCCATGGTCGCGCTGCCAGCCGCCCGCCTGATAGTCCCAGAAGGTCCAGACATGGCCGCCGGGATGGCGGCTGCGGATCGCGTCGGTCCAGCCGTCGCCGAGCAAGCGGAACCAGGCGTCGCGCGATTCCGGCTGCATCAGCGCGTCGGTCGCCATCACCCGCGGGTCCCAGACATCATCATCGTGCGGGATGACATTGTAATCGCCGGTCAGGATCGTCGGAATTTCGCTGGCCAGCAGGAATTTCGCGCGCTCGCGCAGCCGCGCCATCCAGCGCAGCTTGTAATCGAATTTCGGGCCGGGCTGCGGGTTGCCATTGGGAAGATAGATCGACGCGACGCGCAGACCGTGGACGTCGGCTTCCAGATAGCGCGACTGTTCATCCTCTTCCTCGCCCGCGAGGCCGCGCTGCATCTCGACCGGCTGCGTGCCTTTCGCGAGGATCGCGACGCCGTTGAAGCCCTTTTGCCCATGATAGAGAAAGCCGTAACCCGCCGCCTCGATCTCCTTGGTCGGCATGGTTTCGTCGCTCGATTTCAGTTCCTGCAAACAGGCGACATCGGGCTGCGTTTCCTCGAGCCATTCGACGAGGCGCGGCAGGCGGGCTTTGATCCCGTTGATGTTGAAGGTCGCGATTTTCATGGCGCACCTATGCCAGCAAGCATGGCGCGGCGAAAGGCGTCAGATCGAGAAGCTGGACCCGCAGCCGCAGCCCGAGGCCGCGTTGGGATTTTCGACCTTGAACGACGATCCGCCCAGTGAATCGACGAAATCGACGATGCAGCCGCGTACCAGGTCGATGCTGACCGGATCGACGACCAGCTTGACCCCGTCGGTTTCGGTGATGATGTCGTCGGCGTCGATGCCTTCGGCCAAGCCGAAGCGATAGGTGAAGCCCGAACAGCCGCCGCCATCGACCGCGAGGCGCAGCGCCGCTTGCGCTTCGCCCTTGCGGTCGGCGATCCAGCGGACGCGCGCCGCGGCAGCGGGCGACAGGGTGATATCGGAAAGCTGCGTGGCCATAAGCGCTAGATAGGGCTTCGCACGGAAATGAAAAGGGCGCCGCGACGGTTATCCCGCCTGGCGCCCCTCCTCTCCGACCCAGGAAAGCTCGTCATTATCTCTTATTCGGGACCGCCCATCGCGACATTTTTGCCGGTGATCGCGGCGATTGCCATCTGGTCCGACCGCACGAACGGCATCGGATTGACCGGCGCGCCTTCGATGCGGACTTCATAATGGAGGTGGTTGCCGGTCGAACGGCCGGTCGAACCGACGTAACCAAGGACGTCGCCCTTTTTGACCGACTGACCGGGGATGACGACGTAAGACGACATATGGCCGTAGCGCGTCTGGATCGCGTTGCCATGTTCGACTTCGACATAATTGCCATAGCCGCCGAGGCGCTGGGCGCGGCCGACGATGCCGTCGGCGGTCGCGTAAATCGGGGTGCCGTGCGGTGCCGGAATGTCGATGCCGTTGTGGCGAGCGACCTTGCCGGTGACGGGGTGGACGCGCATGCCATAGGAGGACGACAGCGACATCTGGTCGATCGGGCGGCGCGACGGCACCGCAACGCCGATCGAGGCGGTCAGGCCGGTGTCGAGGCGTTTCCACGCCTGAAAAATCGCGCGGGCCTCGGTATCTTCGCCGACCGAGGGAACGCCAGCGGTGAAGCTGTCGTCATCGGGTTCGTCGGGAGCGATAATGCCAGCGTCGGCGCTGGTTTCAGCGGCTTGGACCGCCGGAGTGGCCAGAGCGAAACATGCTGCGGCGCAGACGATTGCGACTTGATGCAACTTCTGCGTCAGAAGAGTGTTTATCAAAATACGACCCCGCGTGTGCCATGTCGCCAAAGTCATAAATAGGCTTTGGCGCCGGTGTTTGTTGGTTTGGATGATTGCTCATCCCCCGCGAAGCCTGTGTGCTGCCCCAATGGTTAAGACGCAATAACAGCATAGTATTCTTGCGTTAAACCGGCGTCGTGGCGCGCCGAGTCGTTGAACGGAGCCTTCAGCGCCCCGCGAAACCGCGATTTTACGAGGGCGTGCCACGTTTCAACCGCATTGAATCCCCGTTCGTCGCACATCCAGCCAAACCAGACTGTGCCCGCGCGCACATGGCGGATTTCATCGTTGAAAATACGCGATAAAATCTGCGCGGACGTCTCGTCACCGGCGTCGCGGAAGCGTGCGATCGTCGGCGGGGTGACGTCGAGCCCGCGTGCTTCGAGGACCATCGGGACGATGGCGAGGCGCGCCAGCACGTCGTCGGCGGTGACCTGCGCGGCTTCCCACAGGCCCGCATGCGCCGGGAGCGCGCCATAATGGCTGCCGAGTTGGCGCAGGCGGCGGTCGAGCAGCGCGAAGTGCATCGCCTCGTCGGCGGCAACGCCGATCCAGTCGTCGACGAATGCGCGCGGAAATTCTCCGCCAAACCGGCCAACCAGATCGACCGCGAGGTCGATCGCAACGAATTCGATATGCGCCAGCGCGTGAAGCAGCGCGATCCGCCCGCGTTCGGAACCGCCCTTGCCGCGGCGCGGCATCCGGCTGGGTTCCAGTAGTTCGGGCGCCGTGGGCCAGGCGGGTTGGTCGGGCATCGCGGTGTCACAGCGATGGTCGAGCCGCCCCTGCCGCCACGCCCGCACCAGACTCCGCGCCGCGCGGCGTTTGTCGTGCGGGTCCGGCGTCAGCAGGACCGCGCGCGCGGCTTCACCCAGTGTTGGCATTTACAGCGCCTTTGCCGCCTCCAGCACTGCGTCGGCGTGACCTTTGACGCGCACCTTGCGCCATTCTTTCGCGAGCTTGCCATCGGCGTCGAACAGGAAGGTCGAGCGTTCGATTCCCATATAGCTGCGCCCGTAATTCTGCTTTTCGACCCAGGTGCCGAACGCTTCGCACACCGCGCCGTCTTCATCGGACGCGAGGCGGACGGTCAGGCCATATTTGTCGCGGAATTTGCAAAGCTTTGCCGGCGCGTCGCGCGACACCGCGAGCACTTGTGCGCGGAGATGCGCGAATTCGGGCGCGAGGCAGGTGAAGTCCTGCGCTTCGACCGTGCAGCCGGGCGTGTCGGCCTTGGGGTAGAAATAGACGACCAGCGGCGCGCCCGCCATTGCGGCGAGATCGATCGTCGCCCCATCGGCGTCGAGAAGTTTCACCGCGGGAATGGTATCGCCCAGTTTCAGACCGCTCATTTTTCACTCTCCTGCTGCGGGCGAATCGTCGCCCACCAGTCGGCAATCTCCTGCCGCGCCGCATCATGCGCGGCAAGCAGTTGCGGCCAGCCGGGTTCGCCGCATTGGCTGGCGACAAGCTGCCGCGCCGCCGCGGTCGGCGGCTCGCCCTCGGGCGCGGTCAGCCGCAGCATCACGAGCATTCGCGCAAGCAGGCCATGCGCTTCGCACACCCCGTCGGGCGTCAGACCCGCCGCCTTCAGACAGCCAAGCGCGGCGGCGATATTGGGGTCGTGGCATTGACCGGTGGCGAGCTGGGTGACCTGCATCGCAAATTCCAGATCGACGAGCCCGCCGGGGCCGCCTTTGATGTCGAGCGCGCCCTGCGGCGGTTTGTGCGCCGCGATCTTGTCGCGCATTTCGGCGGCATCGGCGGTTAGCTTGACTCGATCACGCGGCGCTGCGAGCAGGTCGGCGATGATCCGCTCGACCTCGGCGCGCGCTTTGTCCGATCCATAGACCGGCCGCGCGCGGAGCAGCGCCATATGCTCCCACGTCCAGGCTTCCTCGCGCTGATAGCGTTCGAAGCTGTCGAGCGTGACGACGAGCGGCCCCTGCGCGCCCTGCGGCCGCAGCCGCGTATCGACGTCGTAGAGCTTGCCCGCCGCGGTCGGCACCGACATCGCGGCGGTGACGCGCTGGGCAAGGCGGTTGTAATAGGTCGTCGCGCCGAGTGGGCGCGGCCCGTCGGATTCGGCGAGATGGTCGCCGGTGAACAGATAGATGAGGTCGAGGTCGGACGCATGGGTCAGCGCCCTGCCCCCGAGCCGCCCAAGCGCGAGCACGACCAGCTCGCTGTCGGGAATGCGGCCATGCGCGGCGACAAATTCGGCCGCGGTTGCGTCGGCAAGGACACACAACGCGGCCTCGGCGAGTTCGGAATAGCCGCAGGCGATGGTCAGCGGATCGGTCGCCCCCGCAACGAGCTGGACGCCATAGGCAAAACGCCGCTCTCCGACGAGATCGCGGACGCGGTCGAGCAATCGTTCATAATCGAGCGCCGCCAGTCCCGGCGCCCACTCGGCGCGCAGTTGTTCCTTGTTGGCCGGGGCATCAAAGGCGCGGCTGTCGATCAGCCCCTCGATCAATTGCGCGCGCACCCCAAGCGCATCGGCGAGTGTCGGCGCGAGTGCCAGGATGCGCGTCGCGATTCGCGCCAACGCGGGTTGCGCGGCGAGCAGGTGAAAAAAGTTGATCGCGCTCGGCAGCCCCGCAACGAGCTTGTCGAAGCGCGTCAGCGTCGCGTCGGGATCGGGCGCCGCGCCGAGCGCCTTGATCAATTCGGGCAGCATCGTCTCGAGCGCGTCGAGCGCCGCCGCGCTACGCAGCGCGCGCAATTTGCCGCCGCGCCATTCGGCGATCGTTTTGAGCGCCGCGTCGGCCGGATCGAACCCCGCAGCCAGCAGCTGCACCGCCAGCCCGTCGTCGTCGCGCGGCAAGCCGGTAGTCACCGCACGTTCGGCAACAATCCGGTCGTAGCAGGCACCGACATCGGCGGTGACGGGTTCGAGCATCGCCAGCAGCGCCGCGCCGTCGGCCTTGCCATCGAGCCGGGCGACGCCATCGAGTGCGGCTGGCTGGGTGGGCAGGCCATGCGTCTGCTGGTCCTCGACCATCTGCAAGCGATGTTCGATGCGGCGCAGCGTCGCATAATGGCCCGACAGGCGCGTCGCGACCTCGGGCTCCACCCGCCCCGCCGCCGCCAGCGCCGCCAGTGCATCGACCGTTGCGGGAACGCGCAGCGACGGATCGCGGCCGCCATAGATCAGCTGGTGGACCTGCGCGAAAAATTCGATTTCGCGAATGCCGCCGCGCCCGCGCTTCAGGTCATAGCCCGGCCCGAACGCCTGGCCCTGCGCAAAATGGTCGCGGATCCGGTCGCTCATCGCGCCGATTTCCTTGAGCTGGCGGAAATCGAGGCTGCGGCGCCAGATGAAGGGCTGGATGGCCGACAGGAACTGTCCGCCGAGCGCGCGGTCGCCCGCCGAGGCGCGCGAGCGGATGAACGCCGCCTGCTCCCACGCCAGCGCTTCGGATTCATAATAGGAAATGGCCGCGTCCACCGGCAGCACGATCGGGGTGACCTCGGGATGCGGGCGCAACCGCAAGTCGACCCGCAGGACATGGCCGTCGCCGGTGCGCGCTGACAATATTTCGGTCATGCGCCGCGCGATCCGTACCGCCGCCTCGGTCGGATCGTCGCGCGAGCGGCGCGGTAGTGTGTCTGGGTCGAAGATCAGGATGGGGTCGATGTCGGACGAATAGTTGAGTTCGTGACTGCCAAGCTTCCCCAGCGCGATCACCGACAGCCCGCGCGGTTCCTCGCCCGGAACGCGCTCGGCAAAGGCGGCGGCGAGTGCGGCGTCGCACGCCTGATCGGCAAAATCGGACAGCAGTCGGGTGGTGGTCGCGACATCATGCTCGCCCGACAGATCGCCGAGCGCGAGCAGCAGCGCGATGCGGCCGCGCCATTGGCGCAGCGCGCGCATGATGTCGTCGTCGGCAGGCGGCGCGGCGACCTGCGCGAGCGCCGCGTCGGTGCCGTCGGCCAGGAAGCGCGTAACGTCATCGGGGTTGAGATCGGCGAGCCGCGCCAGAAACGGTGCGTTGGCGGTGAGGCGGTCGAGCGCCGATTGGCGATGGGTAGCGTCGAGGATGGTCATCGTCAGCCGCTATCGCGCGCACCCAATGAGGTAGCAACCCCCACTCCGTCATTGCGAGCGAAGCGAAGCAATCCAGAGCGGTTACCGCCTACTCTGGATTGCCGCGTCGCTTCGC
>JAHJHL010000094.1 GCA_018823905.1 Alphaproteobacteria bacterium | reverse complement strand
GACCATACTGCGGTCCCGCCATATTCCGACGCACGCGGCGCTGGCCGAAACCGCTCGGCGGTCCGCTCCGCATCCTGCCAATAGCCCTGCGCGACCAGCGGCCCGCAATGCACCAGCTCGCCCGGCTCCTCGTCGGCGGTGATCGTCCCGTCGGGGCGGCACACCAAAATCTCGGCGTGAGGGATTGCGCGGCCCATTGATGTCGGATGATCGGCGACGAGTTTCGGCTCCAGATAGGTCGAACGAAACGCCTCGGTCAGCCCGTACATCGGAGTAATCTCCGCGTTCGGAAAGGTCGCCCTCATCGCGTCGATCAGCGACGGCGTCAGCGCCCCGCCGCTGTTGGTCAGCCGCTGCAAATGCGCCGCCGCCTCGGCAGGCCACTCAGTCTCGACCAGCTGCACCCACAAAGGCGGTACCCCGGCGAGCGTCGTCCCCCGGTGCCGCGCCACCGCCTTCACGACGTCACGCGGGGTCAGATAATCGAGCGGCGCCACCGCGGCGCCCGCATACCAGCTCGAAAGCAACTGGTTTTGCCCATAATCGAAGCTCAGCGGCAGCACCGCCAGCACCCGGTCATCGGGAGACAGCTTCAGGTAAGACGCCACGCTCTCTGCCCCCAGCCACAAATTGGCATGGCTCAGCATCACGCCCTTCGGCCGCCCGGTCGACCCGCTGGTATAGAGGATCGCTGCCAGATCGTCGGGATCAGCTGACGATGGCGCCAGCCCGTCCCCGTCCGAATCGATCACCGCCTCGGCGACCGTCAAATCCTGCACCGCGCAATCATCGGTCCGCCCGTCGCCCAGCATCGCCGCCCGCGCGCCGTTGGTGATCAGCAGCTTCGCGCTGCTATCGGCCAAAATATGTGCAACCTGCGGCCCTTTGAGGAGCGGATTGACCGGCACATGGATCAGCCCCGCGCGCGCGGCCGCCAGCGGCATCAGGCACGCCAGCCGCGTCTTCGCGCTCCAACTAGCCACTCGCTCACCGGGCCCGCCCGCCTGTTCGCGCAACCACACCGCCAGCCGCCCCACCCCGGCATCCAATTCGGCAAAGGTCATGACGCTATCGCCAACCAACAGCGCAGCCGCCTCCGGCGCGCCGCGCAGGGCGAGATGGTCGATCGGCCTGGAAGATGGGTTTTCGGCTTTGGTCATCGGCTGTTAGGAGTGAAGTGATAGAGGGCGACACCATGCAAGGGAACGGTGAACATCACGCTAATGATCAGCGACTGCCCGCCACTGCGCGCGCGGATGGCTTTGCCTCGCCCTTCGACCGTGCGCATTGGTTCGACCTGCTCGAAGCCTATGGCTTTGCCGGACAAGGCCGCGTCGACGCGCATGGCCGCGCGGGTGCCGTCACCGCATGGCTGCCGCTGCGGATCGAAAAGCCGGGCGATGCCGCGGGCCTCACCAACTGGTACAGCTTCGCGATCCACCCGCTCTACACCGGCGACGGCGACCGCGGCCCCGCCTTGCGCGCGCTCTTCCACAATCTCCGCCACTCCGCCGCCCACCTGACGCTTTACCCCGTCAGCGACCCCGACGCCCTCACCGCCGCGCTCCGCGCCGTAGGCTGGTGGGTTAGAACCACCCCCGCTGGCGACCGCCACTGGCTCGACCTTGGCGATATGAACCATGACGCCTGGTGGGCCAGCCGCCCCGGCGCGCTGCGCAGCACCGTCCAGCGCAAGGCGAAAAAAGGTATCGTCGACATCCAGCTGCTCACCGAATTCGATGATGGCAGCTGGGCGGCCTATGAACAGATTTATGCCGCGAGCTGGAAGCCTGAAGAGGGGCATCCCGCGCTACTCCGCGCCTTTGCCGAAAGCGAAGGCGCCGGCGGCCGCCTGCGCTTGGGGATCGCGCGCATCGACGGCATACCCGTCGCCGCGCAGTTCTGGACCGTCGAGGACGGCACCGCCTTCATCCACAAGCTCGCGCATGTCGAGGACAGCCTGAAAGCTTCCCCTGGCACCTTGCTCTCCGCAGCACTGTTCCGCCATGTTATCGAGATCGACAGGGTGAAACGCGTCGATTTCGGCACCGGCAACGATGCCTACAAGCGCGACTGGATGAACCGCCACGACCCGCTGTGGCGGATCGAAGCTTTCAATCCGTCGCGCCCCGCGGCATGGGGACCGGCATTCAAGGCCTTCGCCCGTTCCCTGCTGAGGAAAGACTCGTGACCGAACCCGATACCGTCGACGCCACCCTCCGCGCCCTGCTCGCCGACGTCCTCGGCCTCGGCGAAGACCGCGCCGCCGCGCTGACCGACGACAGCGGCCTGTTCGGCGCGCTGCCCGAATTCGATTCGATGGCGGTCGCGACCGTGCTGACCGAGATGGAAGATCGCCTCGGCATCCTGATCGACGATGACGAGATCGACGGCGAAATTTTTGAAACCTACGGCAATTTGCTCGCCTTCTCGCTGCGCAAAGTGACGGATTGAGAGGCATCGGGTTGCATACGGCTCCCTTTCATCGTCATCCCGGCGCAGGCCGGGATCTCGCCGTTGCGGAAAACGCTGCG
>JAHJHL010000093.1 GCA_018823905.1 Alphaproteobacteria bacterium | reverse complement strand
TCGGCGAGATCGAACTGCCGCTGCTTGGCAACGGCCTACCCACCCCTGACCCCTCCCTTGCAGGGAGGGGAAGTCTTACGCCGCCTTCTCCGGCGCCAGATAGCCGATTAACCGTCCCAGCGTCTCCGGCAACTCTTTCCGGTGCACCACCATATCGATCATCCCGTGATCGAGCAGATATTCGGCACGCTGGAAGCCCTCGGGCAATTTCTCGCGGATCGTGTTTTCGATCACGCGCTGGCCCGCGAAGCCGATCAGCGCCTTGGGTTCGCTGATCTGCACATCGCCGAGCATCGCATAGCTGGCGGTGACGCCGCCGGTCGTGGGATCGGTAAGCAGCACGATATAGGGCAGCCCCGCGCGGCGGAGGCGGGGCCAAGGCCACGGTCGCGCGCGGCATCTGCATCAGCGACAATGTGCCTTCCTGCATGCGTGCGCCGCCCGCAGCGGTGATGGCGATATAGGGGCAGCCGCGCTTGATCGCCTGTTCGACCCCGGCGACGAACGCTTCGCCAACTGCGACCCCCATCGACCCGCCCATGAAGGCAAAATCCTGAACGCCGACGACCGCGGGCTGGGTGGCAATGCGGCCGAACGCGTTCTGATAGGCATCACGATCGCCGGTCTGCGCGCGCGCCGCCTTGATCCGATCGACATATTTCTTGGTATCTCGGAATTTCAGCGGATCTTCGGGCGCCGCGGGAGCGGGCAGGATTTCGTGCTGGCCACCGTCGAACAACTGGGCAAAGCGCTCGGTCGCGCCGATGCGGTCGTGGTGGTCGCAGCGCGGGCAGACGTTGAGATTATCCTCCCATTCCTTGACGAACACCATCTGCTGGCACTGGCGGCATTTATGCCACAGATTGTCGGCGGTATCGCGCTTGGCCGTGAAGGGCAGGGCGTTGCGGACGCGGTCGAGCCAGCTCATGCGGCGATCTCCTTTGCACCGTGGATAGCCGCGGCGAGGCTGCGGGTGAAGGTTTCGATGTGGCGCGGCGCGTCGGCGCCATGCTGGGCGACAAGTTCGACGAGTGCCGAGCCGACGACGACGCCATCGGCGACCCTGGCGATCTGCGCCGCCTGCTCGGGGGTGCGGACGCCGAAGCCGACTGCGATCGGCAGGTCAGTCTGATTGCGGAGACGCGCGACCGCTTCTTCGATGCTCGCCTGCGCCGCCTGTTGCAGGCCGGTGATCCCGGCGACGCTGACATAATAGAGAAAACCGCCCGCGCCATCGAGCACGGCGGGCAGGCGCGCGGCGTCGGTGGTCGGGGTGGCAAGGCGGATCTGGTCGACCCCGGCGGCGCGCAGCGCAGGACCAAGGCTGTCGTCTTCCTCGAACGGAATGTCGACGCAGATGACGCCATCGACGCCCGAATCCTTGCAGGCAGCGGCGAACCAGTCGGCGCCGCGCACGGTCATCGGATTGGCGTAGCCCATCAGGACGAGCGGGATGTCGGCATGGCGGGCGCGAAATCCCTTGGCGATGGCAAGGATGTCGGCGGTGGTGGTTCCGGCGGCAAAGCTGCGCAGGTTCGCGGCCTGAATCGCGGGGCCGTCGGCCATCGGATCGGTGAACGGCATACCCAGTTCGATGACGTCCGCTCCCCCCGCGACGAGCGCGTCGAGGACGGCGGCGGTGTCGCCGTCCCCGGCAGTGACGAAGGTGACGAGCGAAGCGTGCGGCTTGGCGAAAGCGTTAGCGAAGCGGGTCATATCTGCGTTCCCAACGCCTCGGCGACGGTGAAGATGTCCTTGTCGCCGCGACCGCACAGATTGACGACGATAATCGCGTCGCGGTCCATCTCACGCGCCACCTTGGTTACCGCGGCGATCGCGTGCGACGGTTCGAGCGCGGGGATGATGCCCTCCGTGCGGCAAAGCAGCTGAAAGGCGTCGAGCGCTTCCTTGTCGGTTGCGCTGGTGTACTCCACGCGGCCGACGTCGCGCAGCCACGCATGTTCGGGGCCGATGCCGGGATAATCGAGGCCAGCGCTGATCGAATGGGCTTCGTCGATCTGCCCGTCCTCATCCTGGAGCAGATAGGTGCGATTGCCGTGGAGGATGCCGGGCGCGCCGCCCGCGAGGCTGGCGGCATGTTCCTTGTCGAGGCCATGGCCCGCCGCTTCGACGCCGAGCATCCGGACCGACGGGTCATCAAGAAAGGGATGGAACAGCCCGATCGCGTTCGATCCGCCACCGATCGCAGCGACGAGCAGGTCGGGCAGGCGCCCGGTGCGTTCGAGCAATTGTGCGCGCGCTTCCTTGCCGATCACGCTCTGAAAATCGCGGACGAGTTCGGGATAGGGGTGCGGTCCGGCAGCGGTGCCGATGATGTAGAAAGTGTCGTGGACATTGGCGACCCAATCGCGCAGCGCCTCGTTCATCGCGTCCTTTAGTGTCCGGGCGCCGCTTTCGACCCCGATCACTTCGGCGCCGAGCAGCTTCATGCGGAACACGTTGGGCTGCTGCCGCTCCATATCGCGCGCGCCCATATAGATCACGCAGGGCAGGCCGAAGCGCGCGCATACCGTCGCGGTGGCAACGCCATGCTGACCCGCGCCCGTTTCGGCAATGATCCGCGTCTTGCCCATGCGGCGCGCGAGCAGGATCTGGCCGATACAATTGTTGATCTTGTGCGCGCCGGTGTGATTGAGTTCGTCGCGCTTGAACCAGATTTGCGCGCCTTTGCCCGCAGGAGCGTCCTTGCGCAGTTCCTCGGTCAGCCGTTCGGCATAATAGAGCGGGCTGGGGCGCCCGACATAATGCGTCAACAAATCGTCGAATTCGGCGGCGAAGGCAGGGTCGCTCTGCGCGGCGCGATATTCGCGTTCGAGATCGAGAACCAGCGGCATCAGCGTTTCGGCGACGAAGCGCCCGCCAAAAATCCCGAAATGGCCGCGCTCGTCGGGCTGGCTGCGAAAGCTGTTGGGCTGGGTGCTCATGACCGGGCCGCTTTAAGGAAAGCGGCGATCTTGTCCACATCCTTCACGCCCGGGGCGCTTTCGACTCCGGACGAGACATCGACCAGCGGAGCGCCGGTCGCGGCGATCGCTTCGGTGACGTTGGCGGGGGTCAGGCCGCCCGCGACGCCCCAATCCATCGTGTGCCGATGGTTTTTGAGCAGCGACCAGTCAAAGCGCGTGCCGGTGCCGCCGGGAAGTGCGGCCGCGGGGGCGTCGAACAGGATGCGGTCGGCGGCGCCCTGATATTTCCGGATCCGTTCGAGCGTTCCGGCGTCCTTCAGGCCAACGGCCTTCCAGACCTGTGCGGGCGCAATGCGCTTGACGACGGCGAGCCATTCGGGGCTTTCGTTGCCGTGGAACTGGATGATGTCGGGGCGCACCGCCGCCAGCGCTTCACCGGTCAACTGCTGCGACGCGTTGACGAGCAGCAGCGCGACCTGAACGTGGCGCCCGGCGCGCTTGCGCAGCTCGGCAGCGGTCTTGAGATCGACGTGGCGCGGGCTCGGCTCATAATGGACGAGGCCGATGTGCGTGGCGCCAAGTTCAATGGCGGCGTCGACGGTTTCGGGAGTGGAAAGGCCGCAGATTTTGACGAGTAGGGACATGGGCGCTCTTTGCTCGCCAATCAGTGCCGAGGCAACCCGCATTGGCAGCGACGAAACTTATGCTAGGATCAATATCCAAGGGGAAGATTGCCATGCACCGAATGTTCGTCGCTTTATTGATCTTGTGCTTGGCCGCGTGCAATCCGGCCAATGCAACCGCCGAGCTTGCTGAATCCAAAAAGGCGATCGCTGCGTTTCACGCCGATGCGAATGCCGGCAATTTCGACGACATTTATTTCGAGTCAGGCGACGAAATGCAGAATGCTGCCGACATTGCCGATTTCGAAAAGTTTCTCGGGGTTGTGCAGAACAAGCTCGGCAAGGCTGGGACATCCACCCAGGAAGGGTGGCGGATCAATTACGTGAACGGGATGAGCATGACCGTCCTGAACATGAAAACAGTCTATGAAAAGGGCGAAGCGATGGAAACATTCACTTTCAAATCATCGCCCAAAGGTCCGGTGCTGGTGGGCTATAACATCCAGTCAAATGCACTCATCATGAATTAAAGCGTCGCTTCAATTTCGCGCGCGGCGAGGTCGGGGTCGGGCGACTGGCTGATCGGGCGGCCGACGACCAGGATCGACGCGCCATCGGCCATTGCCTGCGCCGGGGTGACGACGCGTTTCTGGTCGCCCGCGCTGCCGTTCGACGGGCGCACGCCCGGGACAACGAAAAACCCGCCGGGCCACGCCTTGCGCGCCGATTTTACTTCCTGTCCCGAACAGACGATCCCGTCGAGCCCGGATTCGCGCGCCAGCGCGGCGAGGCGGACGACCTGATCGTGCGGGGTGCCCCCGACACCGATGTCGTCGAGGTCGGGCGCATCGAGGCTGGTCAGCACAGTCACGGCGACAACTTTGGTATTCAGCCCCGCCACCGCTTTGGCCTCTTCGAGCATTGCGCGGCCGCCCGCGGCGTGGACGGTCAGGATCGCGGGTTCGAGCGGGCGCAGCGCCTGTATGGCTTTGGCGACGGTGTTGGGAATATCGTGAAGCTTGAGGTCGAGGAAGATCGGCAGCCCAAGCTTGGCCATCTCATGCACGCCATGGTGGCCGTTGGCGCAGAAGAATTCGAGGCCCAATTTCAATCCGCCAACATGATGCCGCACCTTTTGCGCCAGCGTGACTGCGGCGTCGAGGTGCGGATGGTCAATGGCGAGATAAAGCGGTGAGCTCATGGAATATCCAGTGGCAGGGTGGGAGAGGCGGTGCCGGGGGCGGGCGCCGGAGCAGACGCGGGCGTCACCACCGGAGCGGGCTCGACGGGGCGGTTGGCGAGCGCGCGCATGTCGGCAAGCTGGCGCTCGCTGGCGTCGAGGCGGCGCTTGAGCGACCAGCGTGTCGTGCGCAGAGCGATCCACATCGGTACGCTGCCGATCAGGAAGGATGCCAGGATGAGCACCGGCAATTTGGTGTCGAGCACCTGACCTGGCCAGATGGTGACGGTAACGGCAAGCCAGTTGGCCATGGCAAAAATGACCAGCACAGCGGTCAGCAAGACCCAGATAATCGTCCGCAGAATTCCCACTATTCCATGCTCCTCTGTCGGTCGGTCACGACCCTAAGCCAGATTGGCGCGGCTTTCCAGTCCGGCTATGCCGCGCCGAAGACGCGATCGAAGATCGTGTCGACATGCTTCATATGATATCCGAGGTCGAAAAGTTCCGTCAGCTGTGCGGCGGACAGTCGCGCCGTGACATCTGCGTCCGCTTTCAGCAGTTCGAGCAGCGACAATTGGCCGTCGCTTTCCCACACCCGCATCGCGTTGCGCTGAACCAGTAAATAGCTGTCCTCGCGGCTCGCACCCGCCTGCGTCAGCGCCAGCAGGACGCGCTGCGAATGGACGAGGCCGCCCATGCGATCGAGGTTCTTCTCCATCCGTTCGGGATAGACCAGCAGCTTGTCGATTACCCCGGTCAGGCGGCCGAGCGCGAAATCGAGCGTGATCGTCGCGTCGGGGCCGATGAAGCGTTCGACCGACGAATGGCTGATATCGCGTTCGTGCCACAGCGCGACATTCTCGAGCGCCGGGACGACGGCGCTACGCACCATGCGCGCTAGGCCGGTGAGGTTTTCGGTCAGGATCGGGTTGCGTTTGTGCGGCATAGCCGACGAGCCCTTTTGCCCCGGCGAGAAATATTCCTCGGCTTCGAGCACTTCGGTGCGCTGCAAATGGCGGACTTCGGTCGCAAGGCGCTCAATCGACCCGGCAACGACACCCAGGGTGGCAAAGAACATCGCATGACGATCGCGTGGGATGACCTGCGTTGAAACGGGTTCGATCGACAGGCCGAGCTTGGCAGCGACATGCGCCTCGACGCGCGGATCGATGTTGGCGAAAGTGCCGACCGCGCCCGAGATCGCGCAGGTGGCCACTTCGGCGCGCGCGGCGATCAGACGCGTCTTGCAGCGGTCGAATTCGGCATAAGCCTGCGCCAGTTTGAGCCCGAAGGTGACAGGTTCGGCGTGAATGCCGTGGCTGCGGCCGATCGTCGGGGTGAGCTTATGTTCAAAGGCGCGGCGCTTGATCGCGGCGAGCAGCGCGTCGAGGTCGGCGATCAACAAGTCTGCGGCTTGCGCGAGCTGGACGGCGAGGCAGGTATCGAGGACGTCGGAGCTGGTCATTCCCTGATGCATGAAGCGCGCTTCGTCGCCGACGTTTTCGGACACCCAGGTCAGAAAGGCGATGACGTCATGCTTGGTGACCGCCTCGATTGCGTCGATCGCGGCGACATCAATAGAAGGGTTAGTGGCCCACCAATCCCACAGCGCTTTGGCGGCCGATTTGGGAACGGTTCCGAGCTCGGCGAGGGCATCGGTGGCGTGTGCTTCGATCTCGAACCAGATGCGAAAGCGATTCTCGGCCGACCAGATCGCGGTCATTTCCGGCCTGGCGTAACGCGGAACCATTGAATTTCCTTCCTTAACGGGCGCTCTGTCGCGGAATCGCAGCCGAACCGTGACGGGCCGCCCCGTAGCAGGGACAAGGCGTTTCGCCAAACCCCGCGGCACCGCAACCATCGCGGAATTTGGTGGGTTGCTTCCATGCCCCACTAACAAGGCGACGGGTCGCAATCACCCAGAAAGTCGCCGCGAAAGGAGAAATTCTGTGTTGAAACAAATGCTTTTGATCGGCGCGGCGGCCGTGAGCTTCCCGGCGCTGGCGCAGGCGACGGCCCCAACCGGTGAGGAACCGGCGCCCACCACTCAGATGCCGCCAGCCCCCACCGATACCACGGCACCGGCGCCGGACGAAAAGCCCGCCGACGAAGCCAATCCCACGGACGATAAGGCCCCGACCGAGGACGTCATGCCGACCGATACACCCCCGGCAGCCGAGCCGAACCCGCCGGCTGACCAACCTGCTCCGGAGCCCGAACCGACCTCCGAACCGGACCCGGAATAACAATCCAACGAGTGATTTAGGAGAAAGACTATGTTGAAACAGATGCTTTTCATCGGCGCCGCCGCCGTGAGTTTCCCGGCACTGGCGCAGACGACCGCCCCCGCCGACCCGATGACGCCGCCGACGGCTGGCCAACCGGCACCGATGCCGGATTCGACGATGCCGACCAGTCCGGCACCGGCTCCGACGCCCGATACGTCGGCTCCCCCAGCGGCAGCGCAGTCGGCACCCTCGAGCACAGCGGCCACGCCAGCCCAGATTGCGCAGATCGTTGATACGGAATTTCCGACCTACGACGCCGACGCCAACGGCGATCTGAATGAGGCCGAGTTCTCGGCCTGGATGAAAAAGCTGCGCGCCGCGACCGAACCGGGCGTCGATCCTGAATCGGCCGACGTGAAGACGTGGATCGGTCAGGCGTTCGCCGCGGCCGATGCCGACAAATCGGGCGCGGTTAACAAGACCGAGCTGACCGGGTTCCTTTCGCGCGGCGCCTAATCAGCAACGCGAGGGTGGTGCAGCCGTCGGAGCAATCCGGCGGCTGCATCCGTTTGAGCGTTACAAAAGGCCCATCGCCCGAAAGCTACGAAACTCCGATCCGCCGATGACGATATGGTCGTGTAGTGCGATCCCCAACCGACTCGCGGTATCGGCAATCTCGCGCGTCATCGCGATGTCCTGACGGCTGGGTTCAGGGCTGCCGCTGGGATGATTATGAACGAGGATGATCGCCGAAGCGCCGAGTTCGAGCGCGCGTTTGACGATTTCGCGGACATAGATGGCCGACTGGTCGATCGACCCTTCGCTCGCCAGTTCGTCGCGGATTAGCATGTTGCGCGAATTGAGATAGAGGACGCGCACCCGCTCGACATCGATCGGTCCCATGTCGGCGCGCAGCCAGTCAAGCACCGCGTCCCAGCTCGACAACAACGGCTTGTCGCGAAATTCACCCTTGAGCATTCGCAGGCTGGCGGCCTGAACGATCTTCAGTGCTGCGATGCCGGTATCTCCCAACCCATCGACGCGGCGGAGCGATTCGGGGTCGGCGCTGACGAGCTGCGCCAGTGATCCGAATTCGCGCAGCAGCGCCTTGGCGAGCGGTTTGGTGTCGCGGCGCGGGATGGCGAGGGCGAGCAGATATTCCACCAGCTCGTAATCTGCCATGCCGTCGGCATCGCCGCCGATCAGCCGCCCGCGCAGCCGCGCGCGGTGGCCCGCATGGTCGGGAGCCAAATCGGAGGAAGGAGCGGGCGTATCGGCATCGGCCATCGCTGTCCGAATAACCGCCTTGTGAGGCGCACTCAACGGGCATAGGACACAGATGATGGCGATCCGGACCAATTTGTTGCAGCGAAACGGGATTTCCGGCGTTGCTCTGATGGTAACCGGCGGGTCGAGGGACGAACTGAGCGCCATGACGTCATCTGCGGCCCTGCGATATTGCGACATTTCCGGCACCGCGCGGCTTTGCCATGACTGACGTGGAGGAGCCGCCACGGCGCAAATGGCACCACCGGACGCTACTGTTCAAAAAGCGCTGGATGACCGCAGGCGCGGTGATCGTGGTCATCGCCGGGGTGTGGGTGGCGCGCGAGCCCATTGCCGACCGTTTTATCACCGACCAACTCGGCAGCCGCGGCGTCCCGGCACAATATCAGATCGATGCGATCGGTTTCCGCAGCGAGCGGCTGTCGAATGTCGTGATCGGCGACCCTGCCAACCCCGACCTGACGGCAAAAAAAAGGTCGAAGTGCTGCTGGGCTATGGCTGGTCTGGCCCCTATGTGACCGAAATCCGTGCCGAGGGCGTCCGGCTCTATGGCCGCTTTATCGATGACCGGCTTTCGTTCGGGGCGCTCGACAAGTTTCGCGATCCGGCCAGCACCGACCCCTTCGCCTTGCCCGACTTCACTGTCGTGCTGCGCGATGCGCGGGCGCGCGTCGAAACGCCGTGGGGCAATGTCGGCGCGGCGTTGACCGGTGGCGGCAATTTGCGCCGCGATTTCACCGGCAAGCTGGCGCTGGTCGCACCCAGCTTTACCGCCGCCGGGTGCAGCGGGCGCGATGTCAGTTTTTACGGAACGCTCCTTGTTCGCGATGTCCGCCCGCAGCTTGTCGGGCCATTGCGCGGAAGCGGCCTGTCGTGCGCCGATGGCGGGGTGACCGCCGCGTCACCGCAGGTCGCGCTGGATTTGTCACTGTCGGAGGATCTGCAAAGCTGGAAGGGCGAAGCTGACGCCAGCATTGCAGCGCTGGTTGCGGGGCCAGTCCGGGCCGATCGCCTGGGCGTGCTGGCCAAGTTCGAAGGCACCGCGGCGGCGACCAAGGTCGACGTGGACGCCGATATGGCGCGGGTCAGCGGTGCCGACTTTGCCGCCGACATGGTGAGCATCGATGCCAAGGGTGTCGTCGGTAGCGCCGCACCGAAGCTAGACGGACAGATCCGCTTTGCGCGCGCCAGCGGCAGCGCGGCAATGCGGCGCGCGCTGACGGAGCGTGTCGGCAGCTTTGCCGAAACGCCGCTCGGGCCGCTGGCGACCAAAGCCAGCGCCGCACTCGGTCGGATGCTGGCCGATGTTGGCGGCAGCGCCGATTTTACGCTGGCTGGCGAGGGCGATTTGGCGCGCATCGACCTGATCGCGCCGCAACTGGCGAGCGCAAGCGGCGCGCGCTTTACCGGTAGCCCAGACAGCCACATCAGCTATGTTTACGGAGCGTCGCAGCCCGCGCTTCTCGCCGCGGGCCGCTGGAGTTTTGGCGGCGGCGACTTGCCGACGGGCTCGGTCAGTCTCGATCGTCGCGGCGACGGGACGATCACCGGGCTGGCGAACCTCGACCCCTATCAGGCGGGCGGCGCAAGGCTCGCGCTGGCGCCGGTGCGCTTTTCGGGCGACCGCACCGGCCTGCTGCGCTTTGCGACGCGCGCCGACCTGTCAGGGCCATTGGCAGGCGGGCGTATCGAGCAGCTGAGCGTGCCGCTGAACGGCTTCATCTCACCGACCGGCGCGCTGGCACTCAACGGCGGGTGTAGCCGGGTCAGCGCGGATCGCGTTAGCATATCGGGTTTCCAGATCGGCCGCAGCGCAATCGACCTGTGTAGCCGCCCCGGAACGCCGTTGCTGAGCGCCGGACCAGGCGGGCTGCGCGGCCATATTCGCATCCCCGGGCTCAATCTACGCGGTACCAGCGGTAGTTCACCGTTCGCGGTGACCAGCGGTCCGGCGAATATTGACCTGACCGCGATGCGCTGGTCGCTCGCGCTCGCCGATTTTCGACTGGGGGAGGGCGAGAGTGTCACGCGTTTCGGCGCCCAGAGCATCGCCGGTCGGCCCACCGCGCAGGGCATGGCCGGCGAGTTGGTTGGCGCCAGCGGCAAGATTGGTGCAGTGCCGCTGAAAATGAGCGAAATCGCTGGCGCATGGCGCTTGGTCAACGGCGCACTGACGCTCGATGGCGGGTTGTTGCTGACCGATGCAGCGCCCGAGGTGCGCTTTGCGCCGCTGACCAGCAACGACGCCACGCTGAGCTTTGCCGACGGGGTAATCGACGCCAAGGCGGGGTTCAACGAACGGCAGACCGGCACCAAAATCCTCGATACCGTCATTCGGCACCGGCTGACCGACAGCAGCGGTTCGGCGGACCTGCTCGTCAAGGAGCTGCGGTTTGACGACCGCTTCCAGCCCGACCAGCTGACCAGCCTCGCGCTCGGCGTCGTCGCCAATGTTCAGGGATCGGTCGTCGGCGACGGGCGCATTGAGTGGACCGCCGATGGCGTGACCAGCCGCGGCACCTTTGCTACCGCCGACGCCAATCTGGCCGCAGCGTTCGGCCCGGTGAGCGGGCTGACGTCGACGCTGACCTTCGACGATTTGATCGGGTTGAAGTCGGCGCCCGGCCAGATTGCGAAGATCAAGGAAATCAATCCCGGCATCCCGGTGCTCGACGGCGAAATTGAATATCAGCTGCTCGGCGACAATCGGGTGCGGGTCGAGGGCGGCAGCTGGCCCTTTGCGGGCGGGCAATTGCTGCTCCATCCGACAACGCTCGATTTCGGCGCCGAGCAGACGCGGCGGCTGTCGTTCGACATCGTCGGGGTTGACGCCGCGGTGTTCCTGCAAAGCTTCGGGTTCGACAATATCAACGCGACGGGCAAGTTCGATGGGACGTTGCCGGTCGAGTTCAGCGGGCTGGGCGGGCGCATCGTCGGCGGGCGCATCGATTCGCGCGAAGGCGGCGGCACGCTGGCCTATGTCGGCGAATTGTCGAACCGCAATCTGGGCGTCATCGCCAATTTTGCCTTTGGCGCGCTCCGCAGCCTGCAATATGACGATCTGACGATCATTCTGAACGGGGATCTCGACGGCGAAATGGTGACCGACATCCGCTTTGGCGGCGTGGGGCAGGGCGAGGGTGCGACGCGCAATTTCCTGACCAATGCGGTCGCCAGGATCCCGCTGGTCTTTAATGTGAAGATCACCGCGCCGTTTCGCCAGTTGCTGACCTCGGCGAAGGGATTTTACGACCCGTCGCTGCTGATCGAACAGAATCTCCCGGCGCTGATGCGCGCCCAGGAAGATGCCGAAGCGGCCGAAAAAGCCAGGTCTGCCCCCGTTCAGCCTCCAGAAAGCGAGCCCATGCGATGACCACACCCAAGACAGGAGCAAGGAGGCGGACCATCGTCGGTCACGGTCTGGCGGTTCTGATCGGTGCGACAGCCTTGACCGGCTGCGTACAGATCGAAACGCCCGACAAGCCGATCGAAATCAACCTGAACATCAACATTCGTCAGGAAGTGGTGTACAGGCTGGATGGTGACGCCAAAAAGCTCATCGAGCAGAATAGCGAAATATTCTGATGACAGGGAATGACATGATGCGTGTGAAGATGTGGAAACCGACCGGACTGGCGCTTGCTGCGATTGCGGCGACCGCCGCCGTTGCGCTCGCGGTGCCATCGGCGATGGCGCAGCGCGATCCCGCCTATGCCGCGGCACGCGCCGCGGGCCAGATCGGCGAGCAGCCCGATGGCTATCTGGGCTTTGCCAGCACCCCGACTCCGGCAATCCGGGCGTTGGTGCAGGATCTCAACATCAAGCGCAAAGCCGCCTATACCGAACGCGCGCAGGCGACGGGCAGTACGGTTGAGCAATTCGCCTTTACCAGCGGCTGCAACCTGATCGCCAACACCAAACCGGGCGAGAAATATCAGGCGCCCGACGGCCGCTGGCTGACCCGCGACGGCAGCCCGCCGGTTCGCAACGCCAGCTGTCCGTAACGCGTCCAGCTTCCAAGGGCGCCCGCGGGCGCCACATGCCGCCGCGCCCCTAAACGCGGCGGCATTTTTGTCACTTGCGCACAAGCATTGACTTAATCGGGCGTCATTCCTAAACGAACCGCGCCTTAGGGGTCCCCCGAATTTTCGGGCCTTTTTTCGCAGGCGGAATCGGGGCTTTCCGGTTCTGTTTCAGGAGGATGGCACAAAATGACGGGGAACGGCAGCGATCCGGAACTTGGCTCAGAGGATTCGCGCCTGGTCTCGCTCAACAAGCGATTGGACCGGGCCGAAGCCGCAGAGGCAAAACGGACCGCGGTGAACGCCGGACCGGAATCCGACGCCAATTACCGGCTCGGCAACCGCGTTCTGGCTGAACTGTTGGGTGGATTGATCGGCGGCGCCTTGTTCGGCTGGCTGATTGACCGCTTCGCGGGAACGTCGCCCTGGGGTTTGTTGGTGATGTTGTTCATGGGCATAATTGTGGCCTTTCGGAACATCATTCGCCTGTCCAAGACGCCGCCCAAATAACGGGGTGCGCAAGATGTTTTCAGCGAGACGGCGAACCCCGCCGCCTCGCCAGACGCGTGGAGTGAAGAGTGGCGGCGGAATCCGGCAAGATCGACCCGATGCACCAGTTCGAGGTGACCCCGCTTAGCGGTGGCTTCAACTTGGGCGGGCACGACATCCTGTTCACGAACAGCGCGCTGTGGATGATCGTCGCAGCGATCGCGCTTGGCCTGTTCATGTGGGGCGGGATGCGCCGCCAGCTCGTCCCGGGCCGCTGGCAGGCCGCGGTCGAGGGCTTCACCGGCTTTATCTCGAACATGATGATGGCGAATATCGGCACCGAAGGCCGCAAATATACGCCTTATGTCTTCTCGCTGTTCATGTTCATCCTGTTCTGCAACCTGCTTGGCATGTTGCCGCTGGGCGTGCTGGGGCTCCACCCGTTCACCGTCACCAGCCACATCGCGATCACCGGCGTTCTGGCGCTGATCAGCTTCGCGATCGTCCTTGTCGTCGGTTTCTGGCGCCATGGCCTGCATTTCTTCTCGCTGTTCGTGCCGCACGGTACGCCGCTGCCGATGATCCCGATCATCGCGCCGATCGAGTTCGTGTCGTTCATGGTCCGCCCGTTCAGCCTCGGCCTGCGTCTCTTCGTCGCGATGACCGCGGGCCACGTCCTGCTCAAGGTGCTGTCCGGCTTCGTGATAAACGGCTTCAACGCCGAAACGCTCTGGCTCGGTTCGATCGTGTCGGTGCTCAGCTTCATCCTGATGATCGGGATCAGCGCGCTTGAGCTGCTCGTTGCCGGTATCCAGGCTTATGTTTTCGCCCTGTTGACCTCGCTGTATATCAACGACGCGGTCAACCTTCACTAAGTTACGTTTAATTTCAAACGATTACACCAAGGAGTATTTATAATGGACGCAGAAGCAGCAAAGCTGATCGGTGCCGGTCTGGCAGCCATCGGTGCCGGCATGGCCGCCATCGGCGTGGGCAACGTGTTCGGTAGCTTCCTCGAAAGCGCACTGCGCAACCCGGCAGCCGCCGACGGCCAGCAGGGTCGCCTGTTTATCGGCTTCGCCGCTGCCGAACTTCTCGGCCTGCTGGCGTTCGTCGTTGCGATGATCCTGCTCTTCGTCGTCTGATTCGACGACGATATGCGAGGCCGGTCCCGGCGGGATCGGCTTCGTGGCAGGTTTTTCAGTAAGTTAAGGTTCGCCTTTCATGCCCCAAATAGCCCAGCTCACCGCTGACAACTGGTATCTTGCCTCGCAGCTGTTCTGGCTGCTGGTCGTATTCGCTGGGATCTACCTGGTGATCGGCCGCGGCATGCTGCCGAAGATCGAAGCGACCGTGGACGCCCGCGACCGCAAGGTGGCGGACGATCTGGCGGCGGCCAAGGCGGCCCACGCCACCGCCGACGCACTTGAGGAAAGCTATCGTCAGCAAAGCGACGCCAGCCGCCTCGCCGCGCAAAAGGCGGTTGCCGAAGCCAAGGACAAGGCCGCGAAGGACGCCGAAAAGCGTCTGGCCAAGGTCGACGCCGAACTGGGCGACAAGCTGGCGGCGGCCGAAGCCGATGTGGCAGCGGCACGCAAGTCGGCAATGGCCGAAATCGAGTCGGTCGCAGCCGAAGCGGCGGGCGACCTCGTCGCCAAGCTGTCGGGCGTGAAGATCGCGGCGGCGGACGCCAAGGCGGCGGTAAAGGCGGTGATCCATGGCTAATCTCACGCTGATCTTTGCAGAAGGCGCCGTTGAGCCAACCGCGTTCGGGCTGAACGCGACGGTCTGGGTATCGATCGCGATGCTCGTGTTTCTGGGCATTCTCGTCTGGAAGGGTGTGCCCAAAGCGATCGCAGCGATGCTCGACAAGCGCATTGCCGAGATTTCGAAACAGCTGGACGAAGCCGAGCGGCTTCGGCTCGACGCCGAATCGCTGAAGGCCGAATATGAAGCGAAGCTGGCCGGTGCGGTCAAGGAAGCCGCGGATATGCGCGCTCGCGCCGAAAGCGAAGCCGAAACGCTGGTCGCCAAGGCGAAAGCCGACGCTACCGCGCTGATCGGTCGCCGCAAGCAGATGGCTGAAGACCGCATTGCGGCGGCGGAAGCGACGGCGCTGACCGAAGTCCGCGCCGCAACCGCCAAGGCGGCTACTGCTGCTGCGGCTGCGCTGATTGCCGAAAAGCATGATGCCAACGCCGACAAAGCGCTGGTGGATCAGGCGATCGCGGGCGTTGCCAAAGGCTGACGCGCTTCGACATCGCTGAAACAAGGCGCCCGCGGATTTCCGCGGGCGTTTTGCTATGCGTGGCTTGTGTGGCAGCTGGTGACCGATTGCGGACATAAGCGATCCTCCCCCAATGGGGGAGGGGGACCACCCGAAGGGTGGTGGAGGGGCACAGGCGGTTTAAGCAGCATCGGAGCGGTTGAGCCCACTTTTCGGGGACCCGAGCCACAGAGACTATCTCTACGCCAAGGTAAACCGACGGTACCCCTCCACCAGCTTCGCTGGTCCCCCTCCCCGTTCCGGGGAGGATCGGCTTCGTCCGCTCACCACCCCAAAGCCGACGCTCACCGCTGCACATCTTCAAGCGCCACCACGCCTCAAAATTTGATCATGATCCGC
>JAHJHL010000092.1 GCA_018823905.1 Alphaproteobacteria bacterium | reverse complement strand
GCGCCGCGCTTTTGCAGCCCTTCGGCGCTCATCCATTCGGTAATCATGCCGACGACGGGCTCGTCGGTCTTGCCGAATTCGGTGCTCGACGCGTCGGCGATGCCGCTGGTGTTGCGCGCACCTTCGATGCACGCCATCTGCATGCCCAGGCAGATGCCAAAGAAAGGCACGCCGCGCTCGCGCGCAAAGCGCACGCTCGAAATCTTGCCCTCGGACCCGCGCTCGCCGAACCCGCCGGGCACCAATATGCCGTGCAGCGGCTCCAGATTGGCCGCCAGGTCCTCGTCGCGCTCGAACATTTCGGCGTCGAGCCAGCGGATATTGACCTTCACCCGGTGCGCCAGACCGCCATGGACCAGCGCTTCATTGAGCGACTTATAGGCATCGGGCAGCGACACATATTTGCCGACCACCCCGATCGTGACCTCGCCCTCGGGGTGCTGCTTGCGGTCCATGATGTCGTACCAGCGCGACAGGTCGGGCGCAGGTGCATCGTCGAGCCCGAAGTGCCGCAGCACTTCATTGTCCAACCCTTCGCCATGATATTGCACCGGCACCGAATAGATGCTGTCGGCGTCGAGCGCCGGGATCACCGCCTCTTTGCGGACGTTGCAGAATTGCGCGATCTTGGCGCGCTCGCCATCGGGCAGCGGCCGTTCGCAGCGGCAGAGCAGGATTTCGGGCTGAACCCCGAGCGAGGCGAGCTCGCGCACACTATGCTGCGTCGGCTTGGTCTTCAGCTCACCCGCCGCGGCAATGTACGGCACCAAAGTGACATGCACCGACAGCGTCTTGTCGCGCCCTTCTTCGTTGCGCAGCTGGCGGATCGCCTCGATGAACGGCAACGATTCGATGTCGCCCACGGTGCCGCCAATTTCGCACAACACAAAATCGAGATCGTCGAGCTCGGCGCGCGCGAAGGCCTTGATCGCGTCGGTCACATGCGGGACGACCTGCACCGTCGCGCCGAGGTAATCGCCGCGGCGTTCCTTGGTGATGATCTGCTGATAGATGCGGCCCGAGGTGATATTGTCGCTCTGCCGCGCCGCAACGCCGGTAAAGCGCTCGTAATGGCCCAGATCAAGGTCGGTTTCCGCCCCGTCATCGGTCACATAGACCTCGCCATGCTGGTACGGCGACATCGTCCCCGGATCGACATTCAGATAGGGATCGAACTTGCGAATCCGGACGCGATAGCCGCGCGCTTGCAACAAAGCCGCGAGGCTAGCCGCCATCAAACCTTTGCCAAGCGAGGAGACCACGCCGCCGGTGATAAAAATGAACCGCGCCATGGGAGGAAAGACTTACTCAACGGGAGGGGGACGGCGCAAGCCGTCGAATCGCGTGACGCGGAATTTATTTCCGCCGCGCGGGCTAAACTGAAAGCCGAAGCTGTCGGTTATTGTTTGGCGGGGGCCTGTGCCGGCGCCGGAGCGGTTTCCTGCGTCGCTGCCGCAGCAGCAGCAGCCAGCGGATCATCGCTAACCGGTGCAGGGGCCGCCGTCGCGGGCGCGCTTTGCGTCGGCTGTGCCGGACCGGTCAGCGACGAGGTCGGCGCCGCGCCGCTCGTCTGCGCCGATTTCGACAGCGAGGTGTCGATCGTCGAACCGCTGCGACCGACCGAAGCCATGGCCGCCAGCACGATCGACAAGCCGACGAACAGGCACGCGAGGATGGTCGTCGCCCGCGTCATGAAATCCGCCGCGCCGCGCGCCGACAACATCCCGCCAGGGCTGCCGCCGACCCCCAGGCCGCCACCTTCCGACTTCTGCATCAGAATGACGCCGATCATCGCCGCAGCAACGAGCGCCTGCAGAACGAGGATGAAGGTGAAAAGGCTGGACATCATTTTTTCCCGAACTTGCACGACCTCAAACGGACCGCGCCCGCGGCGCACATAGAGACGAAGCGGCTTGGCTTCAAGCTGTAAGCAAACCCGACTTGGGCGCCAACCGCCCCTTCGCCTCCATGGGCGAAGTTGGATGGGGGTGATGGTGCGTCCTTCGACCATCATCTCAGGCCGACAGCGCACCCCCACCGCTGCGACTAGGCGGCAAGCCGCCAAGTCTCGCTGCCTCCCCCATCAAGGGGGTGGAAACCTCAACAATTACACTTCGCCTTCACCGCCCGCTTCGGCGCCGTCGTCGCAAACTCTGCGCGCGTCAAATCACCCGACTTGTCGCCGTCAGCCCCCGCAAACCGCTCGCCCGTCGCCGCCGCCCACTCCTCGAACGTCAGCAGATTATTGCCATCCTTGTCGAGCTTGCGAAACGCCGCGGTGCGCGACGACATCAGCTCGACGCGGCTGATCCGGTCGTTACGGTCGCGGTCAAAGCGGTTGAAGCGCCGCTCCTCGCGCGAAGCCTCTTTCGCGGCGGGCAGAGCAGGCGGCGCCGGTCCGCGCTTCGGCGCATTCGCGCCCGCCACCGGAATCGCTGCCAACGCAGGCGGCGGCTCGGGCAACACCTCGTCCTCGGCAATTTGCGTATAGCCCGCCCATAGAAACAGGCCGCCGGTCAGCAGCAGCGCGCTCGCCACGCCGCCGATCAGAAAACGGGAAATCGCCATCCGTCCCTCCGCCTCGTCCGATCCCATTGGCTATCACAACATCGCAGAAATCGGCAACAATCGGCGCCACTATGGCGGCAAATAATTATCGTCAAAACCATTCAAAACGACCCGGTTCATGGCTATATCCGATCAATGTCCAACTACCTCCCGACGCTCAAGCAGATGCAATATCTCGTCGCGCTGCACGAACATGGCCATTTCGGTCGCGCCGCCGACGCCTGTAACGTGACGCAATCGACGCTGTCGGCGGGCATCCGCGAGCTGGAAACGCTGCTCGGGCCGACCCTCGTCGAACGCACCCGCCGCGTCGTCCGCTTCACCGGGCTGGGCAACGCGATCGTCGAAAAGGCGCACCGGGTTTTGCGCGAGGCCGAGGAACTCGCCGACATGGCCGCTGCCGCTGCGGCCCCGCTGGTCGGCGACCTCAGGATGAGCGTCATCCCGACCATCGCGCCCTTCCTGCTCCCCGGCATGCTCCGCCTGCTGCGCAAGGAGCGCCCGGCGCTCAAACTCTTCCTGCGCGAAGAGCCGAGCGCGCAGGCGTGCGAATCGCTCCACCACGGCACCGTCGATTGCGTCCTGCTCGCGCTTCCCTACGCGTGCGGCGATGTCGAGAGCGAAGCCCTGTTCGACGACGCGCTGTTCGTCGCTTTCCCCGGTGACCAGTCCGAAAACCTGCCCGCGATGGTCAGCGCCGACCAGATCGACCCGGCGCAGATGCTGATGCTCGAGGATGGCCATTGCCTCAAGGACCACGCGCTTGCTGCGTGCAATCGGCCAGAACTGCGCGCCGGGGCGCGGATGATGGGGACGTCGCTGCACACGCTTGTGCAGATGGTCGACAATGGCCTGGGCATCACCATGCTGCCGCAGATGGCGATCGAGGCCGGCATCCTCGACCACACCGACATCGACACCCGCCCACTCGATTCGGACCACGACTGGCGCACGATCGCGCTGGTGTGGCGCAAAGGCAGCCCGCGCGCCGATGAGTTCAAGATGCTGGCGGATATCTTCCGGAAACACCGGGAGGGTTAGCAATCCGAAACGCTAGAAGAGATCGGTAGCCGACCTATAATCTCGTCATCCCGGACTTGATCCGGGATCCATTCGCCCTCTCGGTATAGGACGGTGCAAGGGCTCATGGACCCCGGATCAAGTCCGGGGTGACGAAGTTATGGAGGGTACCTAAACACGTCTAAGTCGGCGCGTCCTGTCGGGTTGCCTACTATTCCCACCGCTCCGCCCGTACCGCATCCCCGGCCCGCGCCTCGACCCACGTCACGCGCCCATCGCCAAACGTCTCGCGCTTCCATAGCATCA
The DNA here is from genome assembly GCA_018823905.1 of Alphaproteobacteria bacterium. GTDB lineage: Bacteria > Pseudomonadota > Alphaproteobacteria > Sphingomonadales > Sphingomonadaceae > Sphingopyxis. Next base: position 8,792 of record JAHJHL010000092.1, on the reverse strand, counting down.
CGTCGGTCTTCAACCGGTCGATCAGAAACTCGCACGCCGCCAGCGCCTCGCTGCGATGCGGGCTGCTCGCCAGTACCAGCACGATCGTGTCGCCCGGTGCCATCGCGCCGACGCGGTGAACCAGCGTCAGCGCTGCCAGCTGCCAGCGGTCGGCCGCGGCATGCGCCAGATCGCCCAGCCCCGCTTCGGTCATCACCGGATGATGTTCCAGGAACAGCTCGACCAGCCCGCCGTCGCCGCGCACCCGCCCGATAAAGCTGGCACTTGCGCCATGCCCGCCCGCATCGTGCAGGTCGAACTCAGCGCCGACATCGATCGCCGCCCCCTGCACCGCGACGCGGATCACCCGCCCGTCACCGGCGGAAACAGCGCGACCTCGCGCGCGCCGATCAACGGCGCCCCCGGTCCCATCATCACGCCGTCGATTGCAGCGCGAATTCGCTGCGGTTCGGCAAAGGCCAGTGCTCCACGGTCGTCACGCGCCGCCAACCACGCCAGCAACGCAGTCAGATCGGTCACTTCGGCGGGCAGCTCGACAACCTCGTCAGCCATGCCCATCCGTTCGCGCACCCAGGCAAAATAGGCGATGCTCAGCGCCATACATGCCTAGTCCATATGCTTCAGGCCGACGCGCAGATAATCCCAGCCGGTGATCAGCGTCAGCACCGCGGCGCCCCACAGCGACGCCAGCCCGACCAGCTTGACCCACTCGATCGCGGGCAGCGCCCCGGCCAGGATCAGTGCGCCGAACGCGACAAGCTGGAACGTCGTTTTCCATTTCGCCAGCTGCGTCACCGGCATCGACACCTGCAACGTCGCCAGAAATTCGCGCAGCCCCGAGACGATGATCTCGCGCAGCAGGATCATCAGCGCCGCGATGACATGATAGCCGGTGATGTCGCGGGTAAAGACGAGCAGCAGGATCACCGCCGCGATCATGATCTTGTCGGCAATCGGGTCCAGAAACGCACCCAGCCGCGACACAATGCCGCGCGACCGTGCCACATAACCGTCAAAATAATCGGTAATGCCCATCAGGCAGTACAGACCGAACGCCAGCGCATAATCGATCGGCTTGGGCTGGTGCGAACCCTCGACCACCCCCGGCCACAGCAGGAACAGCAGGATGGGCACCGCCAGGATGCGCGACAAGGTCAGGATATTGGGAAGACTGAGCATGATCCCCGCTGGCGGTCCGTTCCAAAATGGGCTTTGACCGCGTCAGCCCTAGCCGATAAGCCCCCTCGGCGACAACCATATTGCCCGCAGATCGCGCGGTGATCGACGAATTTTGAAGAGATTGGACCACGCATGACCGGTTCCTTTGCGCTGTTGAAGCAACGCCGGTTCCTGCCTCTTTTCGTCACCCAACTGCTCGGCGCGTTCAATGACAATCTGTTCAAAAATGCGATGGTGCTGTTCGTCGTTTACGGCGTGTTTAACGACGAAGCTTCAGAAACAGCCTTCAGTGCGGTTGCGACAGGCCTGTTTATCCTGCCTTTCTTCCTACTCTCGGCGCTCTCGGGCCAGCTCGCCGACACGCGCGACAAGGCGCGGATCATCCGCATCGTCAAATTCTGCGAAATATTGATCATGCTGGTTGGCGCCGCCGGACTCGTTCTCGCCTGGATGGGTTTTGCGGTGCATCTGATTGCCATTCCGCTGATGATGCTCGCGCTGTTCGCGATGGGCATCCACTCGACCTTTTTCGGCCCAATCAAATATGCGATCCTGCCGCAGCATCTGAAAAGCAACGAAGTGCTCGCGGGTACCGGGCTGGTCGAGGCAGGCACCTATATCGCGATCTTGGCCGGAACGATCCTGGCGGGGGTCATTGATGTCGAATGGGCGGCGCTTGCCGTCGTGCTCGTCGCCGCCATCGGCTATTGGACCGGGCGCCAAGTGCCGCCCGCGCCGCCCGAACATGCCGAAACCGGCATCGACTGGCACATTATCCGCTCGTCGGTCACCCTCGTGCGCGGCACGATGCACATCCCGCGCCTCTATCTCGCGATCCTGTCGATCAGCTTTTTCTGGACGATCGGCGCGGTGCTGTTCATCCAGTTCCCACCGCTGGTGAAAAACATCCTCCACGCCGACAAAAGCGTCGCCAGCCTGTTCCTCGCGGTCTTTTCGATCGGCATCGCCATCGGCTCGGTCGCGGTGAACCGCCTGCTCAAGGGCCAGGTGTCGGCGCGCTACAGCCCCGCAAGCGTCCTCGTGATGGGCGGCTTCGTTCTCGCCTTTTACTGGGTATGCCGTAACTGGGAGCATGACCCGTCGGGCGCGATGTACGGCATCGCCGGATTCCTCGGTCACGCCGACGTCATTCCGCTGCTTGTCGCCCTGCTCGGCATCGCGATCAGCGGCGGCATGTTCGTCGTGCCGCTGTACGCCTTCCTGACCACGACCGTCCCCAAAGACCAGACAGCGCGCACCGTCGCCGCGAATAATATCGTCAATTCGGGCGCGATGGTCGCGGGTTCGCTCCTCGCCATCGGGCTGGGCTTCGCCGGAATCGGCGTCGTCGACCAGCTATTGATGAGCGCGGTGATGTGCCTGATCAGCGCCTGGCTGGCCGTGAAACTGCACCGAGCGTGCGATTAACGCCAGCATCGGCCTTAGGGGTCGGCGGATATCGGAAATCTTCCCCATCGCTGCGCAATCGGGAGGAGCAACGGATTCTGACCGTGCACCCCGGCTACCCTGTCCCATAGAACCGTACCAGCCGGTCCAGCGCCAGCCCCAGCACCAGCTTGCCCGACCGCGTCGGCCAGCCCAGCCCCTTCTCCGCCCCGGCAATCCCCTCACCCGCACAAATCACCCGCCAGCAAATGTCGGCCAGCCCCGGTCCCGCGGCATCGAGCGCCGCATGAAAGCGCCGGTGCGCGTCGATCCGCGCCAGCGACGCATCCGCCGCCCACGCGCCGCCGCGGCTCTTCGCAGGCGGCGCCGCGTCCCAGCGCATCGTCACCCGCGCCGCCAACCCGGCGCGCTCATAATCGGCGCGCAGCCGTTCGCCCGCGTCCAGTTGCGCCGACGTCAAATGGCCGCGCGCGGCCAGCCAGGCGATCGGGCTCTCGGCGATATTGACGGTTACCTGCCGCATCGTCTGTGGGCCGCGTTTGGCGGGATCGATCCGGTCGTCGGGATGCGAGCGGGTGGCAAGCTGGCGTGCGGTCATTCCAATCTCCTTGATTCGAAGACAGGTCTTGACACTGGATTATTTTGTAGGAAAGAAGAAACCGATTTGGTTATTTGAAGGTTTTGCGATGATCAACAGCATCCGCGCCGTGCGCCGCGCCAAGGGACTGACGCTCGAAGAAGTCGGTGCGCGCTGCGATCCGCCGACCACCGCGCAGACGATCGGCCGCCTCGAAACCGGGACGCGCACGCTGTCGCTCGGCTGGATGAACCGCATCGCCGCCGCGCTCGGGGTCGAAGCCGCCGAGCTGGTGCAATTGCCGCAGGATACCCAGCTCACCATCACCGCCCATCTCGGCGCCGATGGCGCGCACGCGCCGACGCGGGTCGAGCAGGCGCTCACTGCGCGACCGGGCGAGGACATGATGGCGGTGCGCGTGACCTCGTCGATCGGCGATTATCGCGCGGGAGATGAAATCTGGTGCCGCCGGATTGAAGGCGACTGGACCAGCGCGCTCAACCGCGACCTGCTCGTCCCGCGCCCCGCCGGGCGCTTCTTCTTCGCGCGCCTGCTCAACGTCGACGGCGAAAGGCTGCACCTGCTGCCGCTCGGTTCCGGCGCGCGGCAGCAAGTGGTCAGCAACCCGCCATGGGCAGCGGTGGCGGTACGACTGATCCGCACGCTCTGAAGCAGGGGGCCATATTTTGAATCGTCATTGCGAGGAGCCGAAGGCGACGCGGCAATCCAGAGTGTGCGTAAACCGCCCTGGATTGCTTCGCTGCGCTCGCAATGACGAGGGGATGGAAGTGGACGCATGACTCGCCTCCGCATCCTGTCGATCGCGACGCTCTTCCCCGATGCGGCGCGCCCCAACTTCGGGCTATTCGTCGAGAAGAGCCTGCGCGCGCTCATCGCACAACCGGGGATCAAACTCACCATCGTCGCGCCCGTCGGCCTGCCGCCCTTCCCGCTGTCGCTCCACCCGCGCTATCGCAAGCTCCGCGCCCTGCCGCGAACCGAAAGCTGGAACGGCCTCACCGTCCATCGCCCCCGCTTCGCGCTGATTCCGCGCATCGGAGCCCGCCGCAACCCCGCGATGGTCGCGCGCGCCGTGCTGACGGCGGTGCGCGGCCAGTCGTTCGACGTCGTCGACGCCCAATTCTTCTACCCCGACGGCCCCGCCGCGATGCGCGTCGCCGCCGCGCTCGGCCTGCCCTTCTCGGCCAAGGCGCGCGGCGCCGACATCAGCCATTTCGGTTATGACCCGGCGACCGCGCCGCAATTGCTCGCGGCCGCCAACAAGGCGGCGGGCCTGCTCGCGGTATCGGACGCGATGCGCCGCGACATGGCAGCGATCGGCATCGATCCTGCCAAGGTTACCACCCACTACACCGGCATCGACACGACCCGTTTTGCGCCCGGCGACCGCGCCGCCGCCCGCGCCGCGCTCGGCATCGACGACGCCCCGATGATCCTGACCGTCGGCGCGCTTATCCCGCGCAAGGGTCAGGCGCTGGTGATTGAGGCGCTCCCCGCGCTACCCGGCGTCCACTATTGGCTGGCGGGCACAGGCGAAGCCGAAGGCCGCTACCGCGCGCTGGCGCAACGGCTTGGCGTCGAAGCGCGCGTCCATGTCATGGGTCCGGTCGCCAACGCCGATCTGCCGCAGCTCTATCGCGCCGCCGATGTCGTCGTGATGCCGTCGGTCAGCGAAGGCCTAGCCAATGCCTGGGTCGAGGCGCTCGCCTGCGGCACCCCGATCGTCATCAGCGATGCCGGCGGCGCTGCCGAACTCGTCACGTCGCCCATCGCGGGACGCATTGTCGAACGGACGCCCGAAGCTATCGCGACCGCGGTGCAGGCGATCCTCGCCGCTCCGCCCGCCGCGTCAAACGTCGCCGCCACCCTCGCGGGCCGCTTCGACTGGGACCGCAACGGCCGCGAATTGGCCGAACATCTGCGCCGCTGCGCCGGACGTTAAACGACCGCGCCGTCGTCCTTGCTCTCGACGCGTTCGCCGCCGTCCATGCCCGCGGTCGTGCGCGGCACAAAGCTGTCGGGGCCAACCTTCAACCACACCAGGATCGGCGCCGACATATAGATCGACGAATAGGTGCCGATAAAAATGCCCAGCAGCATCGCCGCAGTGAAGCCAAAGATCACATCGGGGCCAACCCACAACAGTACGCCCAGCGCGATCAGCATGGTAAAGCTGGTCATCACGGTGCGCGCCAGCGTCTCGTTCAAGCTGAGGTCGAGCAGCGGGATGATCTCCATCTTGCGATATTTTTTCAGGTTTTCGCGAATACGGTCGAACACCACGATCGTATCGTTCAGCGAATAACCGATGATCGTCAGCAACGCCGCGACGATGTTGAGGTCGAATTGCATCTGCGTCAGCGCGAAAAAGCCAAAGGTCAACGCCACGTCGTGGAACAGCGCAAACAGCGCCCCGACCCCGAACTGCCATTCAAAGCGGATCCAGATATAGATCGAGATCGCCACCATCGCGAGCAGCAGGCTGAGCGCGCCCGTTTGCAGCAATTCCTCGGACACCTTGCCCGACACGGTTTCGACCGACCCGGTGGTGGCGGTGGGAAACGCCGTTTTGATCCCGGCGACCAACTGCGCCCCGGCACGATCCGCCGCGGCCTTGTCGCCTTCGGGAAGCGCGGTGCGGATCGACACCGCCGTGTCGGTCCCGAATTGCTGGATCGTCGCTTCGCCCAAGCCGATGTCCGCAACTTTGCTGCGAATTTCGTCAATCGGCGGCATCGCTTGCGGGAATTCGACGCGGACCGACTGGCCACCGACAAAATCGACGCCCAGATTAAGCCCGCGCGCCGCGACGAGCGCGATCGACGCCACGATCATCAATATGCTGATCGCCATGGCAAGTTTGCGCCATTTCAGGAACTGGATGTTGGTGTCGTCGGGGACGAGTTTCAGCAAACGCATGGTGTCGATCCCTTATCAAATATTCAGCGACGTCGGGCGCGTGTTGCGCAGCCAATGGGCTGCGAACATGCGCGTGACGGTCACGGCGGTAAAGACGCTGGTGATAATGCCGATCGTCAGCACGACGGCAAAACCCTTGATCGGGCCCGACCCGAACCAGAACATCAACCCGGCAGCGATCACGTTGGTGATGTTCGCGTCAAAGATCGCCCGGCTCGCCTCGGAATAACCGACGTCAATCGCCTGGAATACCCGTCGGCCGCGCTTTAACTCCTCGCGTATTCGTTCGTTGATCAGCACGTTGGCATCGACCGCGGCACCGATGGTCAGCACGAACCCAGCAATGCCGGGCAAGGTCAGCGTCGCGTTAAAGGCCGCCATGATCGCGATAATCAGCGCGATGTTGAACATCAGCGCGATGTTTGCGTAGATACCGAACCGGCCATAGACGATGATCATGAACACCAGCACTGCGACGGTTGCGATGATCCCTGCGATCGCGCCCTTGCGGATCGAATCGGCGCCGAGTTCTGGAGTCACGGTGCGTTCTTCGACCACCGCCATCTTCACCGGCAAAGCGCCCGAGCGCAGCGAAATCGCCAGCGCGTTGGCGCTTGCCACGGTGAAGCTGCCCGCAATCTGCGCGCTGCCGCCCAGGATCGGCTCGTTGATGTTCGGCGCCGACAGTACCTTGCCGTCGAGCACCATCGCGAAGCGTTTGCCGACATTCTGCGCGGTCACCTTGGCAAAGGTGCTCGACCCGCCCGAATCGAAACCGATCGTCACGACCGGCTCGTTCGATTGCGGATCATAGCTTTGCCGCGCGTTGATCAGTTGTTCGCCGCTGATCATCACCTGGCGGCGCAGCACTTCGAACGTCGCACCGCTGCCTTCGCCTTCGGCATAGGGGACGATCTCGCTGCCCACCGGCACCCGCCCCGCCGCGGCTTCGGCAGGATCGGCGTTGGGATCGACCATGCGGAATTCCAGCCGCGCGGTCTTGCCGATCAGCTCTTTCAGCGCGGTCGGGTCCTGCAAACCCGGCACCTGCACGACAATGCGGTCATTGCCCTGGCGAATGATTGTCGGTTCGCGCGTGCCCAGCGCGTTGACGCGCTTGTCGATGATGTCGCGTGCAGAATCCATGGCATCGGCAACCGCCTGCGTTTGCCCGGCGCTGGTCGGGGTCATCACGATGCGCGTCGTGTCGACGATGTCGATATTCCAGTCGCGCTGACCCGTCATCGCCGCGCCCTGCGTCTGGCTGAACAATCGGTCGCGCGCATCGTCAAGCTGCGCCTGATTGCGCACCAGAAAGCTGATCCGACCGCCATCCGTCGACAGCTCGCCGATCGCAATATCGTCGTCGGGTCCGCGTTCGCCGTTCATTGCGGCGCGGACGGTCTTTTCCATACTCGTCAGCTGCGTCTTGCGCAGATCGTCGATGTCGGCCTCGAGCAGCAAGTGGCTGCCCCCGGCCAGATCGAGGCCCAGGTTGACCTTCGCCTGCAGGAACGACGGCAGATTGTTTAGCGTCTTTTCGGGCAGAAAGCTGGGGATGGAAAAGAGGACGCCCAGCAACAGGATGATGCTGATGCTGATGGTCTTCCAGCGCGGGAAATCGAGCATGGTCAATGGTCCGATAGCATGCGCGGAGCGGCGGCGACGCCGACCCCGCCGCGTCAGTCGTTGGCGGGCTTGCCGCCGGGCTGCATCACGTCGGCCAGGGTCGCCTTGACGACCTTGATCTTGACGCCCTGCGCGATTTCGACGTCGGCGTAATCATCGTCGACGCGCGTCACCTTGCCGACGATCCCGCCGCCGGTCACCACCTGATCGCGCGGCTTCACCGCCGCGATCTTGTTGCGATGTTCCTTGGCGCGCACCTGCTGCGGACGGATCAGAAAGAACCAGAACACGACAAAGATCAGCAGATAGGGGACCAGCATCAGGAAACCGGCAGCCCCGCCGCCCGATCCGGCCGCCTGGGTCAGAAGCAATTGCGTCGACATCGATGAAAAACTTTCCGTTTGAAAACGCAGCCCGTTCCGCAAGGAACCAGCGCGCATAGAATGGCGCGGCGCCTATCACGCAGGCGCGCCGCGCGCAACCGGTGGCTACGCCGCGTCCCCCTCGACAGGCGCCGCCGAAATGGGGAGCGTGGCGGCAAGGTCAAGACCGCGGCGGCGCGCGACCCCTCCGGCCACCGCGTCGATCCCCTTTGCGCAGGATCGACTTTGCGCAGGGAAGCCTTGCATCCCCCGACAACCCGCGCTAGTGGCCTCGCCTGCCCAACAGGGCCGGTCGGGACGTAGCGCAGCCTGGTAGCGCATCACACTGGGGGTGTGGGGGTCGGAGGTTCGAATCCTCTCGTCCCGACCAATTTTACTAACATCTATAACCGGTTAGCGGGAAGTGAAAGCTTCCCGTTTCTGCAGACATGCGGCTCAACAGCGGACCGCAAGCTACGCCGCAGACTTGCTGCGCTCGCAGCAACGCTCCGCACACGACGGCACGAAGGTGAGGCAGCCAGGCCGGTTGTCCGAAATGGGGCGGGGAGCTGACGTTGCCGGTCCTCCCCATCGACTTGCGATGGGGAGGGGGACCGCCGCCGCAGGCGGTGGTGGAGGGCAGCAAAGTCGCGGCCCCTCCGTCAGCCCTGCGGGCTGCCACCTCCCCATCGCAAGTC
>JAHJHL010000091.1 GCA_018823905.1 Alphaproteobacteria bacterium | reverse complement strand
GGCGTGATCCTCAACCTCGCGCTCTGGTTCGCGATCCACACGCTGTTCCGCGAGGTGCGGACCGTCGGCATCGTCGGCGGCGGGTTCGACGTGCCGGTGCTCACGTCGCTCAACCTGCCGGCGCTCGTTCTCGTCCTCGGCGCGGCGGTCGCGGTGTTCCGCTTCAAGGCCGGCATGATCCCGGTACTGTTCGCCTGTGCCGGCCTCGGCGCGGCCTATGTGCTCATCGTTTGAGAAGGAGAGGTTGGGTGACGGAAGTCTCACGACGCACGGCCGTCAAGGCCCTTGGAACAGGAGCAGTTGCAATGGCAGCAATGGATAGCGTGGAAGCGCAGCAACCGGCGCCGGCCCCCGCGCCGGCCTTTGCCGGCGGGTATCAGCCCAAGCCCCTGAAGTTCGATCCGGCGAAGCTCGACGGCCTGTCGGAGCGGCTGGTCCGCTCGCACTGGGAGAACAACTATCAGGGATCGGTGAAGACGCTGAACGCGGTTCGCACCCGGCTGGCCGCCGCGCTCGCCGACAGCGAAACGCCGCCCGCGCTCTATGGCGGCCTCAAGCGCGAGGAACTGCACCGCACCGGCTCGGTGGTGCTGCACGAGATCTATTTCGACGGTCTGGGCGGCAACGGCCAGGCCGCGGGCTCGGTGCGTGAGGCGATCACCGCAGCGTTCGGCTCGTTCGCGACCTGGGAAGCCGAATTCCGCCGCACCGGCATGAGCCTCGCGGGCGGCTCGGGCTGGACGATCCTCGCCTACAATCTCCACACCCGCTCGCTCAATAATCATTGGGCATGGGATCATATGCACGGCGCTGCGGCCGGCGTGCCGCTACTCGTGCTCGATATGTACGAGCACAGCTTCCACATGGATTACGGCACCCAGGCCGCCAAATATATCGACGCCTGGTTCAAGAACCTCGATTGGGAGGCGGTCGATCGCCGCTACGCGCAAGCGATCGCCGCCGCCCGCACCTGACACAGGAGGTTGCCATGAAATGGGTCACGCGCGAGCGCCCCAAGATCGACCGGATCGCCTGTCCCTGGCTGGTGGCGAGGTTCATCGACGAGGCGCCGGAGTTTCTCTATGTGCCCGCCGACCAGGTGTTCGCGGTCGCGCAGGCCGAAGGCGCAATCGCCTATGACATCCCCGGCGCGGAGCTGAGCCATGTCGGGGAGAAATGCAGCTTCGATGCCTTCCTCGACAGATACGGGCTGACAGAGGACGCCGCACTCCAGCAGCTCGCGGTCATCGTGCGCGGCGCCGATACGTCTCGGCTCGACCTGACCCTGCAATCGGGCGGCCTGTTCGCCATCTCGCTCGGCTTGTCGGCGATCTACGCCGACGATCATGCGATGCTGGCGCAGGGCGCTCACAATTCTCCAGAAAGCTGAATGAACCGCGTGCGTGCCGATGAAAGGAACCGAGATGACGTCCATCAAAACCGCCGCATGCGCCGCTGCGCTGCTCTTCGCACCGCTATTTGCCTCCCCCGCCCTCGCGCAGGCGCGCGATCATGGTGCAGCCGGCCAGTCCCAGACGCCGCAGGGCCAGGCCCCCAAGCCGCGGGAAGTGCCATGCCCGATGATGCAGAGGCATGATGAAATGAAGATGGACGGCAAGGCGATGCCACAGGGCGGTGCCCAGCATCCTACCACGGGTAACGTGACAGGCGGCACGGCCGAAACGAAATGCATGCACCACGGGGCCGCCGCGACGCCCGCTCCGGCACCCGAGGAGCAGCACAACCACGACCATCCGCCCACTAGCAAACCGCGGTAACGCGGCCGATCCCACGAAGGGGGAAACGATGACCGGTTTCAGCAGGAACTTCGCGATCATGCTCGCCACCGCGATCGTAGCGGCGGCGCTGTTCTGGCTGCTGCGCGACCATTGGGGCCATGCGCTGGGGGCGCTGCCCTATTTGCTGTTCCTGGCCTGTCCACTCATGCACCTGTTCATGCATCATGGCCACGGCGGTCACCAGTACCATAGCGGCGGTGATGCTTCGCCGCCCTCGCGGACGCCCTGACAATGGCGCCGACGGCGCTCGGCGATCCAGGTCGCCCGACGCAGCGGCCACGGCATTTTGAATCGAGACGCCTGCTGCCCGCCGCAGCGGTCGCGGTTTTCGCCCGGCTCGACGACCAAACCCGTCTTGCCGCGCATATGGAGAAGCCGTCCGCGATGATGGGCGGCGGACGGATGACCTACGCGTTCGACGCGAACCGTGGCATGGCCGTGGGCTCACTCATTCATATGGGCGGGTCCGCCTTCGGCCTGACCATGGCGGTCGACGAGGTCGTGACCGAGCGGACGCCGCCGTATCGCAAGGTCTGGCGCACGGTTGGAACGCCGCAGCTTGTCATCGTCGGCGGCTATGAGATGGGCATTCGGATCGCCAACGCGCCCGGCGGCTGCGAACTGACGGTCTGGATCGACTATTGGCTGCCGCGCGGTTGGCTCGGCGCGCTGCTGGGCCGGCTGCTCGGCGGCTTCTATGCGCGCTGGTGCGTTGGCCGCATGGTCGCCGACGCCGCAACGGCCTTTTCGAGTCCAACCGGCGCGCCGTCCGCGGCATAAGCGGCATATGAACATCGGCCAGGCTTCGGAAGCGAGCGGCGTCTCGCAGCGGATGATCCGCCACTATGAGAATCCCGGCGCCGCCGCGCCGCGCCGCGGCAGCGGCTATCGCGACTACTCGGCAACCGACCTTCATCGTCTCGGGTTCATCGCCAATGCGCGTGACCTTGGTTTCCCGATCGAGGATATCCGCCAGCTGCTTGACCTGTGGAACGATGGAGAGCGTTCGAGCGCCGAAGTGAAGGCCCTCGCGATGGCAAGAGCCGACGAGCTTCAGCGCAAGGCGGCCGCGCTCGAGGCTATGCGCCGCACACTGGTGGAGCTCGCCGAGCGCTGCGATGGCGACGACCGGCCCGATTGTCCGATCATCGCCAGCCTTGCTGACAATGATCGATGTATCGAATAGCGCAGGCGTCAGTGGGAAAACAGCAGCGGAATCGATGCCCCGCCAAGCAGGTCTCGGGTAACGCCACCGAGGACCATCTCGCGGAGGCGGGAATGTCCGTAGGCTCCGAGCGACAGCACTGCGACACCGCGCTCACAAGCAGCTTTGACCAGCGCCTCAGCGTCAGACAGCGCGGTCGCGTGGATAGGGACCACCGACGACATGAACCCGTGCCGGGCCAAGTGGTGAGCAATGTCCGCACCCGGCTCGGAACCGTGGCCCTTTGCCGAGGGCTGCGCGTCGAGAACCAGCACGTCGACCTTGGCCCCCGGCGCGGCGAAGGTCGTTGCATTACGCAGGGCATGTGTCGCCTCGCGCGTCGCATTCCAGCCGATCGCGAGATGCTCGATCGCACGCGGTTTGTGTCCGTTCGGAGCGACGAGAACCGGCCGGCCCGACGCGAACAATATGCGTTCGATCGTTTCGCGCCGGATTGGCGGATAGTCGTAGTTGTCGGCCGGGCCGAACAGGACGATATCGGCGTAACGCGCGTAGACTGCAGCCTTCCCGTAAATGATCGCCGGCTGGTCGGAAATCGTGCGGACCTCGACATTGGAGGCGCCGGCAAGCTTGGCAATGCGCTGCTGCTTGGCTTCGACCGCCTCCGTATAGTCCTGAAGAAAGGAATAGGGTGGTACGATCGTCAGCGCATAGTCCGCCGACGGAAGCGCCGAGAGGATGACGATGGATAGATGGGCATCATGGAATTCGGCAAAGGCGAGCGCGTCATGCAGGAACTGCTCGTCCGTGTCGCCGGTATCGACCACGGCGAGAATATCCTTGATAGCCATTCTTACCTCCGCTTGTCGGCATTTTGCTACCGCGTGCCGGAGAGGGATTCATTTGGGTGTTCTACGTAGTCGTTTCGCGTCGACCACCGTGAGCTGTCTGACCAGTGCCTGGCCGAGCAGCGGCCCAAGGGCGACAGCATTACTCGGATGAGCTATGCTGTCAGTGGTAACTATGCGGCACCCGATCGCCTTGAGGAGTTCCTCCGCTCCCGGAGCGAAAAGGCCATGGACTGCAAGACAGATCGGGGCTGGAAACCCCTGAGCGGTGATCTCGCGCGCGGCGTGGGCGAGCGTCTGTCCCGAAGAGATCACGTCATCGACCAATATCGGAGTACGCTCCCTCCACACCGTCAGATCCGAGGCTGCGATAAGGACATCCCGGTCGCCCCGGCGCAACTTGGTGAATACGGCGTGCGGCGCGCCGATATGTGTGGCGATAGCTCCGGCCCATTGCTCGCTTTCGCTGTCGGGACCGATGATGAGCGGCCTTTCGACGTTGTCGCGAACCCACTCGGCAAGAAGTGGCGAGGCTGCCAGCGACTCGGTCTCGATCGAATAGATCTCCTGCAGAGCGCGGTAACGGTGCAGATGGGGATCGACCGTGATGAGCCCGTCGAATTCACATGAGATGAGCTGCGCGAACTGGCGGGAGGTCAGGGCCTCGCCATCCTGAAAGCGGCGATCCTGCCGCATATAGGCGAGATACGGGGCGACAAGTTGGATCGAGCGCGCTCCGTTTTCGCGCAACAGCCGCGCCGTGAAAAGCAACTGCAGGAACTGCTCATCGGCGCGCGCGAGCGTGCACACCACCGCGACGGCGCACCCCGCCACCAGTGAGTGGAGCCGAACATAGCTTTCGCCGTCCGGGAAACGGCGCAATTCGAGCTTGCCGACCGAGAACCCGGCCCGGTCGGCGATGGTGCCGGCAAGCCGCTCATTTCTGGGCATCGGGAACAGCGTCATCGTCATGGAGCGATCATGAGCATGTCTGGATTAGAGGCGGCGTAGGCTAGGCCGTAGGCCATTTCACCCTGGGATTCCGCATGAAGGGTCAGCAGGGGCTGACCGGCGATTATGTCATCGCCGAGGCGCACATGCAGGCGCATTCCTGCCGCCGGTGTATCCGGCGCACCGGCAAGTTTTGCCAGACGGGCGATCCGGCGATTGTCGATGTGCGTGACACGGCCGCTGTGGGTCGCAACGATCGGGTGCGTGAGCCTTGCCGTGGGCGGCGTGCGCATTCCGCCTTGGGCGTCGCATATTCGCTGGAATTTCTTCCACGCGTAGCCATCGGTCAGCGTGCGTTCGGCAAGTGCCCGCCCCGCCCCCGCCGCGGCCGCCTCGCCGATTTCGAGGATGACGCCCGCAAGGACGCAGGCGCGATCGCGAAGATCCGGAGGTGCGTCGGGGTCACCCTTGAGAACGGCGATCACGTCACGGGCCTCGAGCGCGGGGCCGATCGCCCTGCCGACCGGCTGCGCTCCATCGGTCTGGATGCAGCGGGTAACAAGGCCGAACCGGCCGGCCACGGATGTCCTCGTCGCGGCAAGACGGTCGGCGGCTTCCGCGCTGCGGACCTTGGCGGTCGGCCCCACGGGGATGTCGAGCACGACGTGGGTGGCGCCGGCGGCGATCTTTTTCGACAGGACCGAAGCGATGAGTTGTCCTTCGGTGTCGATGTCGAGCGCGCGCTCGACGCCGATGAAGATATCGTCGGCAGGACTCAGGCAGACCGCTCCGCCCCAGGCGAGGCATCCGCCTTCGGCCGTGACCACCCGTTGCATGGCGTCAAGATCGAGATCGATGCTGGTCAGCGTCGCCATGGTATCGGCCGTGCCGGCTGGCGAGGTAATCGCCCGTGAGGACGTCTTTGGCATGGTGAGGCCGCAGGCGGTTGCTATGGCGACGATGATCGGAGTCGTGCGATTGCCAGGCAAGCCGCCCACGCAATGCTTGTCGACTATGATTCCACCGGGCCAGCTCAGGCGGTCGCCGGCATCGACCATTGCCTTGGTGAGATGGTAGGTCTCGTCCTCGTCGAACGGCAGCGCCGCCGTGGCGGTGAGGAAAGCGGCAAGATGCACGTCCGCATAGCGGCCGGCGACAACGTCCTCGACGATGCTGCTCAATGCGGCGGCATTCAGCCTGTGCCCATAGATGCGTTGGCGGACGCAGGCGATCGATTCAAGCGGCGGCGCGTGGCCGACGTCCACAGTGGTCCCTTCGTCTACTCCAAGTGCTTCCCAGGCAGCTTCGGAGAGACCAATCTCATCCTCCGCGAGGAACGCGTCATCGACCTGGAAGAGCGTCGCGACGATCGGCCGGCCGCCGTTGCGGACAAAGATCTGGGTGTGCGGGGCGAGACCTTCGGCATGGCACACCGGACTGTCGGTCCGCATGACGGCGACCAGTTCGTCATGGGTATGAAGCCGCAATCGGCGCGCGCGCGCGATAGACGGTTCGACCCGGCCCGAAACACCGAGATCGTATTGCCCTTGCAACGGATCGGCGAGACCGCCGGCAGGATTCTGGATCACGCGGCGATAACCACCTTCAGAGCCTGGGTATCGGCCGCATTCGAGAAGGTCTCATATGCGCCGAGGATGTCATCGAGCGCGAAGCGATGGGTAACCAGTTGCTCCGGCCGGAGCCGCTTGGATTCGACCGTCTTGAGCAGCATCGGCGTGCTGACGGTATCGACGAGGCGGGTCGTGATCGTGATGTTGCGCGACCAGAGTTCTTCCAGATGGAGGTCGACTTTCGCGCCATGCACCCCGACATTGGCGATCACGCCGCCCGGCGCCACCAGTTCCTCGCACAGCTCGAACGTGGCGGGCACGCCGACCGCCTCGATCGCCGCGTCGGCGCCCTTCCCTCCCGTGAGATCGCGAACCATGCGAACGACCGCATCGCGCCCGCTGTTGAACGTGTGCGTGGCGCCGAACCTGCGCGCGACGGCCAGGCGGTTGTCGTCAAGATCGATCATGACAATGAGTGCCGGCGCGTAGAACTGCGCGGTGAGCAGGGTGGCAAGTCCGATCGGACCCGCACCCACGATCGCCACGCTGCTCCCCGGCGCAACCTTGCCATTGAGGACACCGCATTCATAGCCGGTGGGAAGGATGTCGCTGAGCATGACGAGCGCTTCCTCGTCCGCTCCAGCCGGAATCGGATGGAGGCTGTTGTCGGCATGGGGGATGCGGACGAATTCCGCCTGCGTTCCGTCGATCCTGTTGCCCAATATCCACCCGCCGTCGGCGCAGTGCGAATACATTCCCCGGCGGCAATATTCGCAGCGCGCGCAGGACGTGATGCAGGAGATCAACACGTGATCGCCGGCCTTAAAGCTGCCTACCGCGGAGCCGACTTCATCGACAATCCCGACACCTTCATGGCCGAGCACCCGGCCCGGTTCGCAGGTAGGGACATCACCCTTGAGAATGTGCAGGTCGGTGCCGCAGATCGTCGTCTTGGTGATGCGGACAATCGCGTCGGTGGGGGCCTGAAGAACCGGCCTGGGGCGCTCGTCCAGGCTTTTCTGACCAGGGCCGTGATATACTAGGGCTTTCATGGCACGCTCCGTTTGCAGTCATTTTTGAGCAATCGTCAGTGCACGAAGACGATTGGCAATCGCTGGTGCGCGATGAGTTCGCGCGTCACGCCGCCCAGGACAAATTCCAGGGCTCGCGAGCGTCCGTAGCCCCCGATGACGAGCACATCGGCATGCTGCTCGGACGCGAAGATCTGCAGCGCGCCCGACGTCCCGTGTTCCGCCGAACCGATGGCGTGAACGACGGCATTGTGACCATGACGGGCGAGATGGCGAGCGACCTGAGCCCCCGGCACGGGCCGGTCGGATCGATGGCCGTCGAGCGAGTCCACGACGATGACATCGATCGCCGCGCCAGACTCGACCAGATCAAGGACCGTCCGGGCCGCGCGGAAAGCTTCAAGCGAAGCGTTCCACCCAAGCGCGGCATGCGTGATGCGCGCCGGCCGCCAGGTCGCCGGCACAACCATTGTAGGTACGCCCGCGAACATGAGCACTTCGATGACATGGCGGCGCAAGCCGTCGCTCTGCCAGCTACCGGCTCCGGGGATGAGGGCGATATCCGCGTACTGTCCCTCAGCCTTGGCGAGGCCGGGGAGAAGGCCGGGCGCTTCGAACAGCGCATGGACCTCGACCTGAACCGAAGCACCTCTGGCGCGCTCGCGAACCGCCGCGACATGCTCTTTGCGCAGGGTGTCCGACGCCGCTATGGCTTCGGCGTAGGCCATCGGATCGATCGCTGCCGCCAGAGCAAGGTTCTCGGTTACGACGACGATCGTGAGCGTCGCCTCATGGATGTCTGCATAGGCTAGCGCTTGATCAACCGCGGCCAGCGAAGAGGGCGTGCCGTCGACAACGGCGAGGACGTCCTTAATGGATGTGTTCTTGTTCATGGTCGCACCATGGTTCCGAACGACCGGCGTGGCACTCCGTAACTTTACCAAGGGCGACTTGCGTTGAGCGCGCGCCGGATAACAGGCTGAAATCGCTTCTAGCGTCGATAGTCTCCCGGTTCTCCCGGAAGGAGAACGGCCGCGCCAACCAGAGCGCCTGCGCGCACCCGTTCCAGGGCGATGTTGGCATTGGCAAGGGAGAACGCGGTCGCGACCGTCTTGACGCGAGCCTTCTGCACGATCCTGAAAAAACTCGTCCCATCGTCCCGGGTGAGGTTCGCGACCGAGGCGATCACGCGTTCGCCCCAGAGATCGGCATAAGGGAACGCAGGGATGTCGCTCATATGAATACCGGCGCAGATGACGCGCCCGCCTTTGTGAACCACGCGGAGCGCGAGAGGAACCAGCGCGCCCACGGATGCGAAGAGGATCGCGGCATCGAGTTCCACCGGAGGCCGCTCGTCCGACGATCCGGCCCAGGCGCAGCCGAGCGACCGGGCGAAGTCCTGGCCCTCGCGATCGCCCGCCTTCGTGAAAGCGAAGACTTCCCTGCCCTGCCAGACGGCGATCTGCGCGATGATATGCGCCGCGGCGCCGAAGCCGTAGAGCCCGATGCGTCGCCCATCGCCGGCGGCCCGCAGTGATCGCCAGCCGATGAGCCCCGCGCAAAGCAGCGGCGCCGCCTCTTCGTCCGAATAGAGATCGGGAATCTGGAAGCAGAAATGAGCGTCGGCGACGACGTGGGTCGCATAACCCCCGTCCCGCGTGCATCCGGTAAAGCCCGGCGTGTCGCACAGATTTTCCTGCCCGGAACGGCAATAGTAGCAGTAGCCGCAGCTATGGCCGAGCCACGGAACGCCGACCCGGTCGCCTGGCCGGAACCCGGTCACACCCTCCCCGAGCGCGGCTACGATCCCTACGATCTCATGGCCCGGAATGATCGGAAGCCGGGCCGCCACTTCACCGTCGATGATGTGGAGGTCTGTCCGGCAGACACCACAGGCGGTTACTTCGATCAGCAGTTCCCCCTGCCCCGGGTCCGGAACGGCGCGGGCGACGAGTCGGAGCGGGCCGCCCACCGCGCCGAGTTCCATCGCCCACATGCCCGTCATTGAAGCTGCTTCGACACGATGACCAGCGTCGCGTCGCCCGGATAAGCCTTCACCGTGAAGCCCGAGTCCCGCTCCACTTCGATGGCCTTCTGGTTGAGCCGGCTCTCGACCGCTTCCAGCGTGCGGCTGCCCCGCGCCTTCGCATAGTCCGCGGCGCGGTTGAGAAGCGTCCAGCCCACGCCCCGGTGCTTGTAGTCCGCCCGGACGGCGATCGCCACTTCGGCGCGATCGCCCGACGGGTCGATCGCGATCATCGCCGATCCGACCAGCGTTCCGTCATCGACGAAGGCCAGGAGATCCTCGGTCTGCTTGTGGTCGACATCGACCATGGCCGCGATCCGGTCGTCGGACACCTCGAGCATCGCCGTGAGGAAACGGAAGCGGAGATCCTCGGGAGTGACCCTGCCGAAAAAGTCCTTCAGCACAGGGCCATCGTCGCGCGCGACCGGCCTCACGGACAGCCTGAGCCCCGATCGGGTCACCACCTCGGTGGAGGAAGCAATACCGGACATGCGATCACCTTTCTTCGATCTCGGCCCATGCAGAAAGGATCATCAGGATAACCGACCGACGGGCTCGATGGGCTTGGGAAGTCTACGTAACCGAAGCCGCCCTCATCAGGCCATCTCCGAGATGGCCCTCCGGAACTGCGCGAGCGCAATGGTGAAGAAAACGCCCCCGATCGCAACTATGGCGAGGAGCTGAGGCCACACGACATCGATACCCGCGCCGCGAAACAGGATAGCCTGGCCCAACTCCACGAAATGGGTGGTCGGCGCGGCCAGCATGACGTTCTGGACGACTTCCGGCATGCTTTCGCGCGGCGTCGTGCTACCGGAAAGCATCTCGAGCGGCAGCAGGACGAGGACCGTGAGCATCCCGAACTGAGGCATGTTACGCGCGATGGTGGCCATGAAGATGCCGATGGACGTGGTCGCGAACATGGAGAGAGCGGCCCCGGCGAAGAACAGCGACAGCGATCCCGCGACGGGAATGTCGAGCAAGGCCCGAACCACGAGGTTAATGGAGAGAAACGACGCCAGCAGCACGACCAGCCCCATGGACCAGACCTTGCTCGACATGATCTCGAAAGGCGTCACCGGCATCACGAGCAGGTGCTCGACAGTGCCGTGCTCGCGTTCCCGGATCAGCGCCGCGCCGGTCAGGATGATCGACAGCATGGTGATCTGATTGATGATCTCCGCGAGCGCGCCGAACCAGGACTTGTCGAGAGTCGGATTGAACCGCGCGCGCAGCTCGAGATCGACGGGCATGGCCGCCTGCCCGCGATAGCCCTGCACGAAGGCGGTCACTTCACCCAGCGCGATCTGCTGGATGTAGGAGCTACCGGTGAAGGCTTGGGTCATCCGGGTGGCATCGGTATTGAGCTGGATCTCGGCTGGCCGGCCAGCCAGGACGTCACGCTGGAAGCCGGTGGGAATGTGCATGACGAAGGTATAGTCGCCCGCATCCATTCCGGGATCGATGGCGCGCGTGGTGATCATCGCCGGACGCTTGAACTGCGGGGGGTAGAAGGCCGCAACGATCCGCTGTGAAAGCGGTGAATTGTCCTCGTCCACGATCGCCATTGAGGCATTGTGCAGCGTTTCGGGCATCGCCGTCGCCGCACTGTAGATGGCGATCGTGAAAGTGAACAGGATCAGCACGAGCATCATCGGGTCGCGCCAAAGGCTCCAGAGCTCCTTCACACCGAGGCGGTAGATGTTCGCGAGCGTCCGCCGCATGTCAGCGCTCCTGCTTCCTGAGCAGCAGGATGGAGGCGCCGGTGATGACGGGAACCGCGATCAGCAGCGGCCAGAACGATCCGGCGAGATCACGAAATCCGAGAGCCTTGTTGAAGACGCCGCGACTGATCGTGAACATGTGGGACGCCGGATAGACCTCGCCGAAAAGGCGGGCCGAGCCCTCGAGCGAAGAGACCGGGTCGATCATGCCGCCATAGGTGACGGCCGGTATCAGCGTGCCGATCAAGGCGAGCAGCAGGACGGCGATCTGACTGCGCGTGACGGCCGAGGCGAGCAGGCCCATGCCCGTCGCGATGATGCAGAAGAGGAGCGCCGCGAACGCCAGCGCAAGGAAGTTGCCCTTGACGGGCACGCCGAACAGCGTGACGGCCATCATCACCATGATGGCGAAGTTGATCATGGCGAGCCCGACATAGGGGATCTGCTTGCCGAGCAGAAATTCGGTGCGGGTGACGGGAGTCACATACAGGTTGATGATCGAGCCGACCTCCTTCTCGCGGACCACCGCCAGCGCGGCGAGCATCGCCGGCAGCATGAGCAGCAGCAGCGGAATGATGCTGGGCACCATCGCCGGAAGGCTTCGGACATCGGGATTGTAGCGATACCGGTTCTCGATGGAGACGGTGGATCCTGCGCCGGCACGGGCCGCGCCAGTGACACCGGCGGCGCGCATCTGATCGGTGAGCCAGCTCTGGTGCAGGCCCTGGATATAGCCCTGGACGGTTTCGGCACGCATCGGCATCGCGCCATCGAACCATGCCGCGATCGGCTTGGGGTGACCACGCAGCAGGTCGCGGCCGAAGCCGGGCGGGATTTCGATGGCGAGACTGATGTCGCCCGCGCGCATGCGCCGGTCGAGATCGTCATAGCCGGTGAGCGGCGGCTGCTCGATGAAATAGCGCGATCCGGCGATATCGAGCTGGTAGCGTTCGCTGATGCTGCTCTGGTCCCGATCCAGGACCGCGTAGCGGATATCGTTGACGTCGAGGCTGATGCCGAAGCCCATGACCAGCAGCAGGATCACCGAACCCGCCAGGGCTAGCGTGCTACGCACGGGATCGCGCCGCAGCTCGAGAGTTTCGCGCCACATGTAACTCAGCATGCGCTGCGGGCTGAAAGTACGTCGTCTGGCCGCCTGCGGCCGGGCCGGAGTGGCGCTTTCCTCAATGGCGAGCCGGTCGTCCGCGGGACTCTCCCCTCCGGCCTCGACCAGATAGTCGATGAAGGCTTCCTCGAGTGTGGCGGCGCCGCGTCTCTCGACCAGGCGGGCGGGCGTGTCGCTGTCCAGCACGCGGCCGGCGTGCATCATCGACATGCGATCGCACCGCTCCGCCTCGTTCATGAAATGCGTGGAGATGAAGATCGTGACACGGTCTCGCCGGGAAAGCTCGATCAAGAGCCGCCAGAAGGCGTCGCGCGCCACGGGATCGACGCCCGAAGTGGGCTCGTCGAGGATCAGAAGCTCCGGCTTGTGAACCATCGCGACCGCCAGCGAAAGACGCTGGCGGATACCGAGAGGGAGCTTGGGCGGGAGGTCGTCGAGGACCGCCCCGAGGCCGAAGCGATCGATCATTTCGGCGACGCGGTCGGGGATCTCCTGCGCCGGCACATCGAACAGGCGCGCATGGAGTTCGAGGTTCTGGCGGATCGTCAGCTCGCTGTAGAGCGAGAAGCCCTGACTCATGTAGCCGACCCGGCGGCGGACAGCGATGTCGCGGGAATCGATCTCCCGACCGAACAACCAGGCTTGGCCATCGCTCGCCGGGAGGAGGCCGGTGAGCATCTTCATCGTCGTGGTCTTGCCGCAACCGTTGGAGCCGAGGAAACCGAAGATCTCTCCGCGGCGGATACGGAAGCTGACGTGATCGACCGCGACGAAGGCGCCGAAGCGCATGGTGAGATCGCGCGCCTCGATCGCGATATCCGTATCGTCCGCGGCCAGCGGCGGGATGACCACCGGCGCGTGGCCCCGCTTCTTCTCCGCGGGCAGCAAGGCGATAAAGGCATCCTCCAGCGAGGCGCTCTTCGTCCGCTCCAGCAGTTCCGCCGGGGTCCCGGTCGCGAGCAAGCCGCCGTCGTCCATGGCGACGAGCCAGTCGAAACGCTGGGCTTCGTCCATATAGGCCGTCGCGACGATGACGCTCATGGCGGGGTGCTGGCGGCGGATGCGCGCGATCAGATCCCAGAACTGCGCGCGGGCGAGCGGATCGACGCCGGTAGTCGGCTCGTCGAGGACGAGCAGGTCCGGATCGTGGATCAGCGCACAGCACAGGCCGAGCTTCTGCTTCATGCCGCCCGACAGCTTGCCCGCCGGGCGCGACAGGAAAGAGTAAAGCCCGGTGCTGCGGGTGAGGTCGTCGATGCGGCGGCGGCGCTCGGCCTCGCCGTGGCCGAACAGCCGCGCGAAGAACTGGAGGTTCTCCTCGACCGACAGCGTGGGATAGAGGTTCTTGCCGAGGCCTTGGGGCATATAGGCGATGCGCGGGCACACGGCGCCGCGGTGACGCCGGTCCGCCATGGAGCCGCCCAGCACCTCGACCTCTCCTTCCTGGATCGCCCGCGCGCCGGCGATCAGCGACAGCAGGCTCGATTTCCCCATGCCGTCCGGGCCGATGAGGCCGACCATCCTGCCCGCGGGAATCGCCAGGTCGATCCCCCGCAGCGCCAGCGTCTTCCCGTAGCGGAGCCTTACGCCGGCTAGCCGGATGACCGGCGCGGCGTCGGCGGCGTCGGGGGCGAGGCGCGGACGACATGGCCGCTTATTCTTTCACGACCCGCGAAAGCGCCTCGGGCCATTCCGCCTTGGGGTCCACCCGCAGGTAGGCCATGCCCGGAAGGCCCGTCTTCACCAGCGTCATGTGGCGCCGCAGCAGCGCCGGAGCGATGCGGGCCTTGACGCGGAACATCAGCTTCTGCCGCTCGCTGGCCGTCTCCACCGTCTTGGGCGTGAACTGGGCTACATCGGCGACGAAGCTGACCTTCGCCGGGATCGCGTAGTCCGGCAAGGCGTCGAGAACGACGCGGACCTCGCTACCGAGCCGGACCCGTCCGGCGACGGTCTCGGGCAGGAAGAAGGTCATGCTCACGTCGGACAGGTCGACAAGGTTGAGCACCCGCCCGCCCCCGGCGACGACTTCACCGGGCTGGGCGACGCGATACTGGATGCGCCCGTCGCGCGGCGCGCGCAGATCGCTGTCCCTGATGTCCGCCTTGATGCGCTCGATCGTCGCCCGCGCGGCATCGACGTTCGAGCGGGCGCCAATGACCTGGCTGCGGGCGGCGGCGATCGCCGCATCGACCGCGGCGAGCTGCGCCCGCGCCGCTTCGAGGGTGGCGTCCGCGCCCTCGACCGACGCCTGATTGTCGTCGCGTTCCTGCACGGGGGTAGCGCCTTCGCGCGCCAGCGTTTCGGAACGCGCGAAGCGCTTGCGGGCAGCATTCAGCTCCGCCTCGCGCTGGCGCACGGTGGCCTGTGCGGAGGCGCGCTCGCTCTGGCGTTGCACGACCTGCGACGCGGCGATCTCGACCGCGTTCAGCGCCTGCGCCAGCATCGCCTCGGCTTCTGAGAGCTGGGCGCGCAAGACGTCGGTGTCCATATGCGCCACTACCGCGCCCGCCTTGACGAACTGGCCCTCGTCCGCGACGATATCGCGAATGCGCCCCGGCGACTTCGCGGCGATGTCGATCTCCACGGCCTCGAGACGGCCATTGCCGCTCGCGATCCCCTCGGGAAGGCCCGAGGGCTTGACGAACGACCAGACGATCAGGACGACGGCGATCACGGCCGCCGCGATCCCGCCCCTGACGAGCCAGGTCTTGCCGGTCGCTTGCGTCATGGTGTCCGTTCCCCGCTGTTCGGTGGTGTAGGTTGGCCAACGAAGCCCCCGCCGAGCGCAGCATAGAGCGCCACCACACTGGCGATCTCGGCCCGGTGTAGCCGGACGAGAGCTTGCTCCGCGTCGAAGAGATCGCGCTGCGCGTCGAGGACCTCGAGATAGGCCGAGCGCCCGTTGTCGAAGCGAAGCTGGGCGAGCCGGGCCCGTTCACGCTGCGCGCCGACCATCTCGCGCGTCGTCGCAATCTGGAGGCCAAGCTGCTGCTTGCGCACGAGAGCGTCGGACACGTCGCGGAACGCCGCTTGGACCGTGCGCTCATAGCTCGCGACCGCTTCATCGCGCTGCGCTTTGGCGACGTCGAGATTGCCCTTGAGTCGGCCCGCGTTGAAGAGCGGCTGCACAATCGTTGGTGTAAAGCTCCAAGCTTCCGTGCCGTCCTTGAATAGCCCGTCGAGCGCAGTGCTCATCGTCCCAAAGCCGCCGGTCAGGCTGATATTCGGGAAGAAGGCGGCTCGGGCCGCGCCGATGTTGGCGTTCGCAGCGCGCAACCGATGTTCGGCTGCGACAACATCCGGGCGATTGGTCAACAGGTCGGATGGGAGGCCGGCTGGGAGCGCCAGATGATCCTGGACCGCTGTCAAACCAAGCGGTCCCGGTGCGATTTCAACGGGTTCGCCAACCAGCAGAGCGAGCGCATTACGATTGACGGCGCGATCCTGCTCAAGCACCTGCAACGTAATCTGCGCCTGGGCAAGCAGCGTTTGGGCCTGGGTCATGTCGAGCTTGGAGCCGGAACCGACCTCATAACGTCGGCGGATAATCCGCAGTGAGTCCTCTCGCGTGGCGATCGACGATTGGGCGAGCGCGACGCGCTCCCCATATTCACGTTCGAGGAGATAGCCGTTCGCGACCTGGGCCACCAGATCGGTAGCAACTGCGCGGCGTGCTTCTTCCGTGGCAAGATACTCCCAACGCGCCGCATCCCTGAGATTACGCAGCCGCCCCCAGAAGTCGATTTCCCAGCTCGCGCTGAGCTGAGCGCTGACCTGACGAAGGTCGACCGCTGTCGCGCCCATCCCCGGCAGCGTATAGAGAGTGCGCCCCCTGCTCCCTGTGCCCACTGCATCGAGTTGCGGATAAAGCGGGGCGCCTTCGATGCGCCAAGCGCCCCGAGCCTGATCAACACGAGCCGTCGCGATACGGATGTCCCGGTTGTTCGCCATTGCGGCATCGATCAGCCGCTGGAGTTCAGGCGCGCGGAAGAAATCGCGCCAGCCGATTCGCGCAATGCTCGGTCCATCGGGCAACCGGTCGGAATATCGCGCCGGTACGGGTTGCGCGGGCCTGACATGGTCCGGCGCAAACGAGCAGGCCGCCGCGGCAAACGGGATAAGCGCGATAGCGGAGCGCCGAAGCAGCGGGCGCTTATCCCGTTTGCGGTCAGCAAGTCTCAGTGGCGACAAGGCGCGTCTCTCAACAAAGCGATTTGCAGGGCTTGCATGGCGCGGCCGCAACGACGGCTTGCGGCTCAGGTGCTGGCCCCGGCATCGCTTGCCGCCGGCGCAGCAGCAGCGAAGGCCTGCAGCGGCGACAGGAAAAAGGCGCGCAGCGGCTCGAGGGCGACGGCCAACTGCGTCGTCTCGCTTTCCGGCGAGAACAAATCTCCAGCGCTTTCCTGCCATTCTTCGAGTGCCGCTTTCGTGTCGGCGATCAGGACCAGGCGGTTCTGCTCCGCCTCCTGGGCCACTTCGGAGAATTTGCCGGGCTCGAAGAACGCGCCCAGCGCATGGGCCCCGATTGCGGCCTGCCGCGCGCCGGTCGTGCGTGCGATGTCGAAAAACTTCAGCGCGAGTTGGCGGTTGGCGCCGGCGATGGCCACGACCTGATCGAGTGGAAATGTCATCGTTGGATCCTCCTCATCATGATATCCGCGAGACGCGCCTGTCACCGGGCCGCAACCATCGGTTGCGATCAAATGCAGGCCCTCTCCCACGGAAACGCAGTCTCTTTACCCTGATTGGTTCCATGCGAAGAATTGGGATGTATACGTATCGGTCGGCCGCTGCCGATCGGATAGGTGCACAACACGCTAGAGTATGATCCACGCGCGGCAGGTTGATGATGAATGACATACAGCATGTTGCCGCCGACCCGCTCGACGGCATCAGCCAGACCCTCGATCGCGCGGCTGCGGTTGGCATCGCGCACCTGACGCACGGGCTATCGCCGGTGACGATGATCCTCGCGGCAACCGACTGGATGTTGCACCTCGCCAGCGCCCCCGGCAAGCAATTGCAACTGGGCGCCAAGGCCGCGAGAAAATATTGGCGCTTGTCCGATTATATCGGACGAAGCCTCAGCGATCCTGCTGCAGCCCCCGCGATCGAACCTTTGCCCCAGGACCGTCGGTTCACCGATCCGGCATGGAAGGAGCCGCCTTTCAATCTGATCGTTCAGGCTTTCTTGCTGAACCAGCAGTGGTGGCACGCCGCCACCACCGGGATCGGCGGGGTGAGCAGACACCATGAAGACATCGTCGAGTTCACGGCTCGGCAAATCCTCGATGTCTTCGCGCCAACCAACTTCCTTGCCACCAATCCGCTCCTGCAGCGCAAGATCGTCGAAACCGGCGGGCGGTGCATCGTGGACGGCTTCCGCAATCTCATGGAGGACATGCAGCGCCTGGTGCGCGGCGAGCCGCCCGTAGGCGCGGAGAGCTTCCCCGTGGGCGAGAAGGTGGCGACCGCCAGGGGGAAGGTCGTCTATCGCAACGAGCTCGTCGAACTCATCCAGTATGAGCCCGCGACGGAGCAGGTGCGGCCCGAACCGATCCTGATCGTGCCGGCCTGGATCATGAAATACTACATCCTCGACCTCTCGCCCGGGAACTCGCTTGTACGCTGGCTGACAGGCCAGGGCTTCACCGTCTTCATGATCTCGTGGCACAATCCCGGAAAGGAGGATCGCAACCTCGATCTCGAAGCATACCGCCGGCTTGGGCCGATGGCCGCGCTGGACGCGATCGAAGCGATCACGGGCGGACGGAAGGTGCACGCCGCCGGCTACTGCCTTGGCGGCACGCTGCTGGCGATCGCAGCGGCGGCGATGGCCCGGGACGGTGACGAACGGCTCGCCAGCGTCACCCTGCTGGCGGCCCAGACCGAATTCAGCGAGCCGGGCGAGCTTGGCCTGTTCATCGACGAAGCCCAACTCAACGTGCTCGACAACATGATGTGGAGCCGCGGCTATCTCGACAGCGCCCAGATGGGAGGCGCGTTTCAGATCCTGCGATCCAACGATCTCATCTGGTCGCGCGTGCTCGGCATCTACCTCATGGGTGAGCGC
Organism: Alphaproteobacteria bacterium; assembly: GCA_018823905.1. Classification (GTDB taxonomy): domain Bacteria; phylum Pseudomonadota; class Alphaproteobacteria; order Sphingomonadales; family Sphingomonadaceae; genus Sphingopyxis. Next base: position 4,536 of record JAHJHL010000091.1, on the reverse strand, counting down.
GAGCCGATTAGCGACCTCATGGCCTGGAATGCCGACGGAACGCGCATGCCCTATCGCATGCACAGCGAATACCTGGCCCGTCTGTTCCTGAACGACGAGCTGGCCGAAGGGAAATACAAGGTCGATGGCCGCACGATCACGCTGTCCGCGATCCGGGCGCCGATGTTCGCGGTCGGCACCGAGCGCGACCACGTCGCCCCATGGCGCTCGGTGCACAAGATCCACCTGCTCACCGGGGCGGAGATCACCTTCGCGCTCACCAGCGGCGGACACAATGCCGGGATCGTTTCCGAGCCGGGTCATGCGGGACGTTCCTATCGTCTGCTGACCCGCGAGGCGGGCGGCCCCTCCTATGATCCCGAAGAATGGCTGGAACGGGCCGAGCGCAAGTCGGGGTCATGGTGGATCGAATGGGGCGTATGGCTCGATCGTCACTCGGGAGCGCCGGAGCCGCCGCCGTCCATGGGCGCGCCCGACAAGCGCTATGCGCCCGTCACCGACGCGCCCGGCACATATGTCCTGGAGAAATGAGCGGTGACCGACAGCGCATTCATCGAGAACCGGACCTTCGACGAGATTCAGGTGGGGGAGACGGCGAGTGTCTCCCGCACGCTTTCGGAGAAGGACATCCAGCTGTTCGCACTCGTCTCGGGCGACGTGAACCCGGCGCATCTCGATGCCGACTTTGCGCAAACGGACTTCTTCCAGCGGATCATCGCCCATGGCATGTGGGGCGGCGGCCTCATCTCGGCTGTGCTCGGAACAGAGCTGCCCGGGCCCGGCACGATCTATCTCGGCCAGTCGCTGCGCTTCACCCTTCCCGTCGGCATCGGCGACGTCATCACCGCATCCGTCACGGTGACGGAAAAGAAGCCCGAGGGCTGCATCCTCGTTCTCGACTGCCGCTGCGTGAATCAGAACGGCGAGACCGTCATCACAGGCCAGGCCGAGGTTCGCGCGCCTTCCGAGAAGGTCCGTCGCCCGCGCATGGCGCTCCCCGACGTGCGGGTGGCGACGCATGGCGAATACAGGCGATTGATCGAGCAGACGCAAGGCGGAGAACCCATCGCCACCGCGGTCGCCCACCCCTGCAGCGCGGCGGCGCTCGCGGCGGCGGTGGATGCAGCGGAAGCGCGGCTGATCACCCCGATACTCGTCGGTCCGGAAAAGCGGATCCGGGCCGCGGCCGAGGAAGCGGCGAAGGATATTTCCGCCTTCCGGCTCGTACCTGCCGATCACAGCCACGACGCGGCCGCGAAGGCCGTGGCGCTCGTGCGGAGCGGCGATGCGAAACTGCTGATGAAGGGCTCGCTGCATACCGACGAGCTCATGGCGGCGGTCGTGCCGGCCGCTACCGGCCTCAGGACGGAGCGGCGGATCAGCCATGCCTATGTGATGGACGTGCCGGGGCATCCGACGCCCCTCATCATCACCGATGCCGCGATCAACATCGCGCCGACCCTGAAGGACAAGGCCGACATCATTCGCAACGCGATCGATCTGGCCCATGTCATCGGCATCGCCGTGCCCAAGGTCGCCATCCTCTCTGCCGTCGAGACGGTCAATCCCGACCTGCCCTCGACGCTCGATGCGGCTGCATTGTGCAAGATGGCCGACCGGGGCCAGATCGACGGAGGCGTCCTCGACGGCCCGCTCGCCTTCGACAACGCGATCAGCGAAGCCGCCGCCCGCGAGAAGGGGATAGTCTCGCCGGTGGCGGGCAAGGCGGAAATCCTAGTCGTCCCCAATATCGAGGCCGGCAACATGCTCGCCAAGCAGCTGACCTTCCTCGGCGGCGCGGATGCTGCGGGCGTCGTCCTCGGCGCGCGGGTGCCCATCATCCTCACCAGCCGCGCGGACAGCGAGCGGACGCGTCTTGCGTCCTGCGCGATCGCGGCATTGCTCGCACGCGCTGCCCCGAAGGCAGCGCCCGGGCTTCCCGCATGAAAGCCGTCGTCAGCCTCAATTCCGGCTCCTCGAGCATCAAGTTCGCGCTCTTTACCCTCGATGATGCGGGCAATCCGGAACATTCGGCAGGCGGCAAGATCGAGAAGATCGGGATCGCCCCCTCGCTGGTCGCGCGGCGGGCGGACGGGACCGTCCTTGTCGAGCGAACCTGGGCGGGCGGCGCTGGCCTCACACATGCGGAACTGCTCAAGGATCTGTTCGACTGGGCCATCGATCACCTTGAAGGCCGGGAAGTCGTGGCGATCGGGCACCGCGTCGTGCACGGCGGGATGCGCTTCGCTGCACCGCAACGCGTCGACGCGGGTCTTCTCGCCGAGCTCGACGCGCTCTGCCCCCTCGCACCGCTGCATCAGCCGCACAATCTGGCAGCGATCCGCGCGATCGCAGCCTTGGCACCGAGCCTTCCCCAGGTCGCTTGTTTCGATACCGCCTTTCACCACGACAAGCCCGAGGTCGCCGCGCGGCTTCCACTCCCCCGCGCGCTGCATGAACAGGGGATTCGCCGCTATGGATTTCATGGGCTGTCCTACGAGTATATCGCCGGACAGATGCAAACCGTCGACGGGGAACTTGCAGCCGGGCGGGTGATCGCGGCGCATCTGGGCAACGGCGCAAGCCTGTGCGCCATGCGGGCCGGCAAGAGTATCGACACCACCATGGGATTCACAGCCCTGGACGGCCTGATGATGGGGACGCGCTGCGGCACGCTCGATCCCGGCGTCGTCCTCCACCTCCAGACCCAGCTCGGCATGAGCGCCGCCGACGTCGACGACATGCTATACCGCAAATCCGGCCTGCTGGGGGTTTCCGGGATTTCAAGCGACATGCGGACCCTGACGGCCGACCCGCGCGCGGAAGCCCGTGAGGCGGTGGAGCTTTTCGTCTGGCGCGCCGCGCGCGAATTCGGGGCGCTTGCCGCCTCGCTCGGCGGCGTCGATGGTATCGTCTTCACGGCCGGGATCGGCGAGAACCACGCCGAAGTTCGCGAACGGATATGCCAGCGGCTCGCCTGGCTGGGTCTGTCCATCGACGTGTGCGCCAATGCCGGACACGCCCTGACCATCTCGGCCAGGGACAGCCGTGTCAAGGTCCTCATCATTCCGACCGACGAAGAGCGGATGATCGCCGGTCACACCCTTGCAGTGCTGCGGTCGGAGCGATGAGCAAGGCAAACCTCGCATGGCCGTGCGCCGGCGCGCTCCTCAGCATCGCAACGCCGGCATCCGCCGCCCCTGGCATTGAGATTCTCATCGGCGATGCCAGGATGGAGACGTGCTGGTCGACCTGCGGCTGCTGAACGGAGAGAACGAAGCCCGTACCGTGGTCCTGAGCCCGGCCGACGAACCGCACCGGCTGCTGCATGACAAATTCAGGCGGAAGCCGCAAAGGATCACGGAAGCGAGGCATGGACATGACCGAACCCTATCGCTCGACGCCGGTTTTCGACGAGAACACATTGCCGGATGCCCTGCGAAGCAGCCACCAGACGAAGGAAGGGGTCTGGGGTTTAATCAGGATACTGGAAGGCGAACTGAAGCTGACCTATGTGCAACCGCACTCCGAAAAACTGCTGACGCCCGGCAATCCGGGTCTGGTCGCGCCGCAGCAAACGCACTTCGTCACGGCAATGGGCCCCATGCGCATGCAGGTCGATTTCTACCACGATCCACCCGCGCTCTGAAGCCAGGTTTCGGCACCTTCCAACTCGCCCAGAACCGTTGTGCCCGCGGTCGGGCCGGTCGGGTGCCCTGACCGCAGCGGCTATTGAATAGGGGGCCGATAATCGTGGTTCTTGAGAGTCAACATGTAAGCTGCAAGCGCATCGATTTGCCCAGGCTCGATCTCGAAATTCATGATCTCGGGGAAATTGTGCGACTCGCGAAGCCATGGGTTCAATGTATGGGTAGTCAGTCCGGGCGTATTGATGATCGTTTCGAAGGATGGCGCCTCCGGCTTGGGTGAGATTCCCTGATCGACGGCATGGCAGGCAGAGCAATGCTTCTGGGCAAATGCCAACCCGCGCCGCTGGGCCGTCACTTCGGCCCGGCTGGTTCCCCTTGCAGGCTCGACGTGCCCCGTGGCAATTGCCCCGCTGGCGGCTGCAATGGCGATGAGAGCTATCGGGAACACTTTCAGTCGCACGGCAAAGTCCCATCTAGGCTGCCTCGGGAAACGTCAACCGCCGCCCTTTCAAGGGGGATGCAGGCGCTCACGTTACTCGCTCAGGGTTTTGGAACAACCTGAGCTGTTACACCAAGCGCATCGACCAATTTGCCGCCAATCACGGAAGCAACCAGCGATCCCATGATCGCGCAGCACATGGCATTACTGCACTGGTCAGCAGCCGCTGGATCACGGATGCCGACCATACAAACTGCGGAGTTCCTCCAGGGCGGCCCTCAATCGAGCAAGTGTATAAGGCTTTTGAAGTACGTCGCGGACACCGCGCTGCATGATCACTGTCAAACGGCGTTCAAAAGGGACCCCCGATCGGCGTCGAAGAGGGACCCCCTTTTCAGATAATATGATGCTGGTTTGTTGAAGATGGCCTTGCGCTGCGTGCGGCGG
>JAHJHL010000090.1 GCA_018823905.1 Alphaproteobacteria bacterium | reverse complement strand
TAACTGACGGTATCTCGACATGGCAGCACCTGTGTGAGGTGTTGCACTTCGTTTGTGAACTCAGGGGGATCCATGACGACAGTGCTGCGATGGATCCCGGACCAAGTCCGGTATGACGATGAGGGGAAAATCCTCCCCATGGCTGCGCCACGGGGAGGATTTTTACTCAAGCCGCCTGCTTCAACTCTTCGATGGCGGCAGTCGCGCGGCTCACCGCTTCGCTGTCCATCATCTGCTGGCCCGCCTCGATAATTGTGACCTCGGTGATCCCGACGAAGCCGAGCACATGGCGGAGATAACCGGTCGCGAAATCATAATCGCTGCCGACCGGCACGCCGCCCGATGCGACGACCAGATAGGCCTTCTTGCCCGTCAGCAGTCCTTCGGGGCCGGTTTCGGTGTAGCGGAAGGTGCGGCGGGCGCGGGCGATCTGGTCGATCCACGCTTTCAGCGCCGCGGGGATAGCAAAATTGTAAACCGGGACGCCGATGACGATCGTGTCGGCGGCTTCGAGTTCGGCGATCAGTTCGTCCGAATGGGCGAGTACTGCGCGCTGGTCGTCGCTGCGATCGGCGTCGTCGGTGAAATTGGCGCCGACCCAGCTTTCGGTGAGCAGCGCGGGCGGGGTGAGCGCCAGATCGCGGCGGGTGACGCTGCTACCATAGCCCTGTTCGATCAGGCGAGTGACGAGCTGGTCGGCAAGCTGGCGGGTGGTCGAACCGCTGTGGCGGGCCGAGGCGTCGATGCGAAGAATATGCGACATATGATGCTCCTTTGATTTGCGTTGGACTTGGAGGGGAAGGGGAGGTGCCGCGAGCCGAGGGAACTCGCGGCACCAGGGTGGGCCGCCGCCTCACGGGAGGGGACAAGGCGGCGGCCCAAGGGGCGTCGTCAGAGGCTGTCGACGAGCACCAACTCGGCGTCGTCGATGGCCTCGACTATGATCGTCCCGACATCGCGCAGCGCGATGCCGTCGCGGGGATCGGCGTCGGTGCCGTTGACCCGGATGCGGCCCTTGGCAGCCACCAGATAGGCGTGGCGCCCGGCTTCGAGGTCGTAGGAGACGCTCTCACCCGCATTCACCGTGGCTGCCGCAACGCGGGCGTTGGCGCGGATCGGCAGCGCGTCGGCGTCGCTCTCGATACCGCTGGCCAGCGTCACGAACTGGCCCGAACGATCATTCTTGGGGAACTGGCGCGCCCCCCAGCCGGGGTTGCCGCCAGCCTGATCAGGCATGATCCAGATCTGGAACAGCGTGGTTTGCTCATCCTCGAGGTTGAACTCGCTGTGCGTCACGCCCGTCCCGGCGCTCATCACCTGGACATCGCCCGCCGCGGTGCGGCCGGTGTTGCCCATGCTATCGCGGTGGGTAATCGCGCCGGTGCGGACATAGGTGATGATTTCCATGTCGCGGTGCGGGTGCGGGGGGAAGCCCGACTGCGCCGCAATGGCATCATCGTTCCAGACGCGCAGCGCGCCCCAGCCCATCCGGCCTTCGTCATAATAGTTGGCGAAGGAGAAGTGATGGCGGGCGTCGAGCCAGCCGTGGTCGGCGTGGCCCAGGGTGTCGAATTTGCGAATGTCGATCATGGCCTTGTCCCTTCTGTCGCGCCGCGGCTGGCGGAATGCCTGGCGGCGCTGCGGTGTTGAGGACAAGATAGCGATTGGGATTGTTTCTAAAATAGCGTAGATAGAAATCTATCGTTTCCATTTTGAAGATGATATGAAAGCCCCTCCACTTCAGGGGAGGGGTTGGGGTGGGGTCTGTTTGGTTGGCGCAAGGCCGCGGAACCCCACCCGCTGCGACTAACCAGCAAGCTGGTAAGTCTCGCTGCCCTCCCCTGAAGGGGAGGGCGAAGGAGGATTTGATGTCGCTACCCGATTACGAAGGCTGGGCCTGTTTTGCCGCGGTTGCCGACAGCGGCAGTTTTACCGCCGCCGCAACATCGCTGGGCATGTCAAAGGCGAGCGTGTCAAAGGCGGTGACCCGCCTCGAAACATCGCTCGGTATCGCGCTGCTCCATCGCAGTTCGCGCACGGTCACCGTGTCGACCGCAGGCGCGGGATTGCTCGGCGAAGCGCATGCGATGGTCGCGGCGGCGACCGCGGCGACCGAAGCGGCGCGTGGCGACCGCGTCGATCTTGCCGGCCCGATCCGCCTCGCTGCGCCGATGAGCTTCGGGATCAAGGTGCTCGGCGGCCCGCTTGCGGCGTTCCTTGCGATGCACCCGGCGGTCGAGATCGAGGTGATGCTGAGCGACGCGCGCCACGACCTGATTGCCGAGGGCATTGACCTCAGTCTGCGCATCGCCAGCATGGAGGATTCGAGCCTGCTCGCGCGGACGATCGCGCCGGTCGCGGCGTCGGTGATCGCCAGCCCCGCCTATCTGGACCAGCGCGGCACCCCGCGCCATCCGCTCGATCTCGGATCGCATCGCTTGATCGGTTACGGCCACCGCGAGCGCACGTTGCCGCTGCATTTCCATCGCGATGGGGAGGAAGCGACGGTGATCCCGACCGGGCCGCTGTTCACCAACAATGGCGACATCATGATCCCGCTGCTGATCGCGGGCGGCGGTATCGCGGCGCTGCCCGACTTTATCGCCGAGGAGGCGCTGGCGTCGGGCGCGCTGGTCCGTATCCTGTCCGACTGGTCGATCCCGCAGGCCTATCTGCATCTGTTGTCGCCACCATCGCGGCTGCGCCCGGCGCGGGTGCGGGCGCTGTCGGACCATCTGGTCGAGACGCTGAAGCGGTCGTGCATCGGCCGCGACTCGCCGGATTCCGCGGGTTAAATCAAAATTAACCTTTTCCCTTCATTAGTTTCGTGGTTAATGTTCCGGCAGTCCGCAAGAGGGGTCGGTCGGTGGCATCGCACGATAGCCAGGTGATCGAAAAGGCAGGGCTGTCGTGGGAAACAATCAAGGGGTGCCCAATGCGCGTATTGCTGATCGAGGACGAGCCGACGACCGCCAAGGCGATCGACACGATGCTCACGACCGAAGGCTTCAACGTCTATACCACCGATCTCGGTGAAGAAGGCTTGGATCTGGGCAAGCTCTATGATTACGACATCATCCTGCTCGACCTGAACCTGCCCGACATGCACGGCTATGACGTGCTGAAAAAGCTCCGCACCGCCAAGGTGCAGACGCCGGTGCTGATCCTGTCGGGCATTTCGGAAATGGACAGCAAGGTGCGCTCGTTCGGCTTTGGCGCCGACGATTATGTCACCAAGCCGTTCCACCGCGACGAACTGGTCGCCCGCATCCATGCGGTCGTCCGCCGGTCGAAGGGCCATAGCCAAAGCGTGATCAAGACCGGCAAGCTGGCGGTCAACCTGGATACCAAGACGGTCGAGGTCGACACGACCCGCGTGCATCTGACCGGCAAGGAATATCAGATGCTCGAGCTGCTTTCGCTGCGTAAGGGTACGACGCTGACCAAGGAAATGTTCCTGAACCACCTTTATGGCGGCATGGACGAACCCGAACTCAAAATCATCGACGTCTTCATCTGCAAGCTGCGCAAAAAACTGGCGCTGGCGTGCGAGGGCGAAAATTACATCGAGACG
>JAHJHL010000089.1 GCA_018823905.1 Alphaproteobacteria bacterium | reverse complement strand
CTTTACACAACCTCATCCCTCTCCTTCAGGGGAGGGCAGCGAGACTTGGCAGCTTGCTGCCTAGTCGCAGCGGGTGGGGTTTCGCAGCCTTGCGCTACGCTGACAGACCCCACCCCAACCCCTCCCCTGAAGGGGAGGGGTTTTTAGGCCATGGCCTCGCGCTCGCTCCCCCGTCGCCCCGCCGCGACCGCGCTGCCCGCCGACGACAGCGTCCCGTTGCACGAACGCGTCCGCCACCGCGCGCTGCTGACCGTCGCGGTCATGGGGGCGTCGATCATGCAGATCCTCGACACGACGATCGCCAATGTCGCAATCCCGCACATGCAGTCGGCGCTGGGCGCGACGAGCGAGACGGTGACGTGGGTGCTGACCAGCTATATCCTCGCCTCTGCGGTTGCGATGCCGATTACCGGCTGGCTGGCCGACCGGATCGGGCGGCGCGAATTGTTCCTGATTGCGATTTTCGGTTTCATCGTCGCGTCGATGGCGTGCGGTGCGGCGCAGTCGCTGGAACAAATGGTCGCCTTCCGCTTTTTGCAGGGGGTGTTTGCCGCCTTTATCGGGCCGTTGTCGCAGGCGGTGATGCTCGACATCAACCCGCCCGAACGCCATGCGCGCGCGATGTCGATCTGGGGCATGGGGATCATGATCGGGCCGATCGTCGGCCCCGTGCTCGGCGGCTGGCTGACCGAGCAGGCGAGCTGGCGCTGGGTCTTTTATGTCAACCTGCCGTTCGGGCTGCTGACGCTGGCGCTGATGTGGGTGCTGCTGCCCGCGACCAAAAAGACGAGCCGCCGGTTCGACCTGTTCGGCTTTTCGATGCTCGCGCTGGGGCTGGCGGCGCTGCAACTGATGCTCGACCGCGGGGCGCATGCCGACTGGTTCGACAGCGTGGAAATATGGATCGAATGCGGCGTCGCGGTCGCATGCCTGTGGATGTTCGTCATCCATATGTTCACCGCGCGCGCGCCTTTGTTCAGCCGCGCGATGCTGGCCGACCGCAATCTGGTCACCGCGATGGGGTTCATGGTCGTCGTCGGGGTGGTGATGTTCGCGTCGATGGCGTTGTTGCCGCCGATGTTGCAAAATCTGTTTGGGTGGCCGGTGATCGACACCGGGCTGGCGCTGGCGGTGCGCGGGATCGGCATTTTGATGAGCATGGCGGTCGCCGGGCGCCTGCTGGGCAAGGTCGATCCGCGCTGGCTGGTCGGGACCGGCCTCGCCATCGCAGCCTTTTCGCTGTGGCAGATGAGCCACTGGTCGCTGAACATGGGCATGGAGCCGGTGATCGTCAGCGGGCTGGTGCAGGGGCTGGGTATGGGGCTGATCTTCATCCCGCTCAACACGATGGCGTTTGCGACGATCGCGCCGCAGTTCCGCACCGACGGGTCGAGCCTGCTCAACCTGTTCCGCAGCCTGGGCGCGTCGATCGGTATCTCGATCGTCACCACCTTGCTGGGGTCGAATATCCAGACGAGCCACGCCGACCTGGCGGCGCATGTCACCAGCAGTTCGGTCAGCATAATCGACCCGTCGACCGCCGACCGCTTCGGCATCGCGGGCGAAACCGCGCTGGCGATGGTCAATGCCGAAATCAACCGGCAGGCCGCGATGGTCGCTTATATCGACGATTTCTGGGCGATGATGTGGATGACGCTGGCGGCGGTGCCGCTGGTGCTGTTGCTACGCCCGCCGGGGGCGGGGGCGCCGAAAGCGTCAGCGGCGGATATGGGGCATTAGGGTCAGGTGGTTTTGGGGTGGGGAGCAATCACTCCCAGTGCGTTCCAGTCTCGGCCCTAACCCCTGCTATCAATCCGTCATAAACCCGGTTCATAAAGTTGCGTCCGTCGATCGGCTTCCTCAACAGCACGGCGACACCAAAACCAGCGTGCAGGAACGGCCTAATATCGTCCTTCACGCCTTCCGATATATTCCAGTCGCGCCACTCTCGAATAACTGCCTTGCGCTGTTCAAGTGGACCGAGGCTCGTCGCGGCGTTCATCGCGCCTTCGAGTGATCCGTACACTATGTTAAAGTCCTCATGGAAGTGAATCACCATCAGATTATGGAGCAAGGGCCAACGCTCCTCAGCATACTTCCAAAATTCGCGCCGCCGTCTCACCATATCGGGATGGTGCCATCGTCAACGAACGTCTGCAACTGGTCGGAAGCGGACGTGTCCCATTTTCGTCATCCCGGCGACGGCCGGGATCTCGCCGGTGCGTCAGTCCGAGAGGGTGAGATCCCGGCCGTCGCCGGGATGACGATAAGGAAAATCCTCCCTGTCGCAGACGGCGCGCAGCACCGGCGGGACCGCGCCCGTAGGGCGTGGTGGAGGGGCCGCGACGGCAGCGCCATCGCCCCTCCGTCAGCGCTGCGCGCTGCCACCTCCCCATGGCTTCGCCACAGGGAGGATCGACGGCGGCAATTAGCCCCGTCCGGTCATCCCCCTCCCTGCAGGGGAGGGGTTAGGGGTGGGTTGCGAGCGCCGCGAGCTTAGCGCCATCTCGATAGGGCGCAGCGCCGCTGCGCGGTACCCACCCCCGGCCCCTCCCTTGCAGGGAGGGGAGAATTCGCTCGCGCTCCGTTCAACACCCCCACCCTTGTCAAAGGCCCGGCGCCCCCCTATCCCCGCGAACCGTGCCTTCGGGTACCCGCTGCCGGGTGCCGCCACCAAAGATCGCTTCCGCTGAGCCCTCTCCCAGCCACGCCCTATGTCGAACAGCTCAGCATCGGGGCGGGGCGGCGTTCGCTTGCCATTGGCTTGTCGGTCCTGATCCCCGCGCTGTTGCTGTTGATGCTGCTGACCTTTGGCGTGGAAGAGCCGCCGGTGGTCAAGGAGGAGTGGGTCAGCGTGGTCAGCATCGCCGCGCCGCAGGCGGCCGAAGAAGCCGCCGAAGCGAGCCCGCGCGCGAGCGAGCGGGCCGAGACGAAGCCCCTGCCCGAGCCGCCGACACCCAACGAACCGGTACCGCCGAAAGCCGCCGAGCCGCTCGCCGCACCGACACCGCCCGCGCCGCCCCAGCCCCCGCTGCCGCCCACCACGGTGCCGCGGATCGGGGCGCGTCCGCCGGGTGGGCAGGTTTACGGGCCGCCCAACAGCGGCGGGTCCGCATCGTCCTCGCGCGACACCGAACGGGTGGGGACGGCGCCGAACGGCGAGCCGCTCTATGCTGCGGCTTGGTACCGCGAGCCGAGCGACGGCGAATTGCGCGGATACTTATCGACCGCCGACGGCCCCGGCTGGGGCCTGATCGCCTGCCGCACCGCGCCTGATTTCCGCGTCGAGGAGTGCGTCGGGCTGGACGAATATCCGACCGGTTCGCGGATCATGCGCGCGGTGCTGGCCGCGGCCTGGCAATTCCGGGTGCGACCGCCGCGGCTGGGCGGCAAGCCGATGGTGGGGGCGTGGGTGCGGATCCGGATCGATTATGGGGTGCGGCGGCGGTAGGACTGCGGGTTAGGGTAGCGCGCCGCCGTTGTCCGCCCCGACCGCTTGTTCGGCTAACGGTTTTTTTGCATGGCGCGCGATCAGATTCGCGATTCCCGGTATGTGTTCGGCCGGAAGTTCGTGTCCGACGCCCGCCAGCTCGACGAGCTTCGCGTGGGCGATAGCAGTCGCCAGAGCGCGGCCGTTTTCGATCGGTAGCACGGGATCGTCTGTTCCGTGGATGACGAGGGTGGGCTGTTCGACCTGGCGATATTTTCCGGTCCAATCCTGCCGCGTCGTGACCGTCGCATGATTGAACATGCTGGCAGGGCTGGCGGTGCGCGACAACATCCGCCGGACCTGCGCACGCGACGCCGCGGCGTCGAAACGATGTCCGGTCCCCCCGCTGAGCGCATCGATGCCGACCAGAAAATCCTCAACCCCGGCGGGGTCGGTCCAGTCGAGCGTCTCCAGCGCGGAAAAATGCGCCATAAATTCGGGGGTGATGTGCGGCAGCGGATCGCCATCCCATCCCAGCGGCTCGGAAGCGATCAAGGTCAGCGTCGCGACGCGCGCCGGCTGGTCCACCGCGATCATCTGACCGATATAGCCGCCGAGCGACATGCCGACGAGATGCGCGCGGTCGACGCCGAAGTCATCGAGTATCGCGATGACGTCGGCCATCATATCCTCGACCGCATAATCGGCTTCGCCGGGCGGAACAGTGGCGGAATCGCCGGTATCGCGGTGATCGAAGCGAATGACGCGAAATCCGTGGCTGGCCAGATCAGTGCACAGCCGGTGGGGCCATCCCAGCATCGAGGCGGTCGCGCCCATGACAAGCAGGATGGCCGGACGATCGGATTCGCCAAAATCCTGCGTGGCCAATGAAATATGACGACTGTTTTCCTGTCTGTTGATCCGGCGCAACATCGCTCACCTATCCTCGATTGCTGAATATAACCTTTGTGTAGGTTATATTCAGCAATCGAGGATATTCAAGGATTCTCCGGTGCCATTTCCGGGATGGCCCAGCGCAAGCGCGCGAGAATGAAATCTGCCAGCCCGGACTGGCCGGGATCGGCCACCCATTGCATCGTGGCCCCGGCGATGATGGCGTGAATATGCCCGGCGAAACCGATCGGGTCGCTATGGAATGCCGCGCGTTCGGCGATCGCCTGCTGGACCAGTCGATAGCGTTCGGCCGCACGTTCCCGCAGCACCGGATCGCGCGCTTCGAGCGCGGCGATCGTGACATGGGCGGAGAATCGGTCTCCCTCACCCATGCCGGTCACGATCGTTTCCAGAAACTGGCGAAGGGCTGTGGAACCGGAACCGGGTGCCAGCCCGGCAAGCCACAACCGAGTTTGCTCGACCTGAAAATCGGCCATGCACAGCAAAATCGCCTGTCGATCACCGAAACGCTGAATCAGCGTGGCGCGCGACAGGTTCACGCGGTCGGCGATGTCGGTGATCGTGAAGGTAGGCCCCTTTTCCGCCAGGGTGGCCAGGGCGGCTTCAATCACCTCGACATCGGAAACGGTCTTGGGGCGCGGCATGGATTCTCCGTTCGGGCGGTGATGCTATGCCGTCCGTGACCGGCGGCCTGCATCCGCGATACCCCAAAAAGACCTAGCGGAAGAAGCAATTCACCCCCGCGAACAGCGCATCGATGTTCGCCGCATCGCCCGGCGCGGCGAACATGCCGCCGACGACGTTGTCGCCGGTGCCGATGCTGAACTCCTCGCCCAGCGTGCTGTCCTCGACGGCGATGATCGATACCGACTCGCCCGCCTTGGCGCGCGTTGTACCGATGGCGATGCCGCTGGCGGTCGAATAGGCGGCCGCACCGGGTTCGTTACCGAGGAACCAGCCGACAAATTTGTCGTCCTGAAAATTCAGCGTCATCGCGTCGTAGCGGGTAAATTGCATCGGACCGGCGCCGCATTCGTCATTGGTGCTGCGGTCGTCTTCCTTGCCCGCGACATTCGCCAGCGCGGTCTCGGCCTGCGCGCGCGGGACGCCGAAGGCGAGCAGGCTGGCCTTGCCGCTGGTCTTGTCGATGAAGCGCAGCCCCTCGCCATCGAGGCTGACCGCGGTGGTCGCGGCGGCGGGGCCGTCGGCTTTGGCTGCGGGGACCGGGGGCGCCGTTACTTCGGTCGCGGCGGGCACGTTTTCGGGGGCCGGTTTGCACGCGGCGAGCAGTGCCACCATCGCGAGGGTCATCATCTTACGCATCGCCTATCTCCTCCGCTGGACCAGCAGCACCAATATCGCACCCAGCGCCGCCAGCGCCATATCCTTTTGTGCGTCCCAGATGTCGCCTTGCTGGCCGTTGTAGCGGTCGGCGGTCTCGCCCGCGGCGACGATGGTCAGCAGCCATTCGAAGATTTCATAGAGGCTGGAAATGGCCAAAACCCAACCCAGCACGGTTAATGCGGCGCCGCGACTGCCAAGCCCGCCCCAGCGCCGGGCGATTTCGACGACCGGGATCACCGACAGCGCGCCAAAGGCAAAATGGACGAGGCGGTCATAATGGTTGCGGGTCCAGCCGAAGGCGTCGGACAGACTGGTCCCGGTCAGCGCGCGCGCCCAGGCGTCGTAAGGGAAGCTGCTGTACGCATAGCGGCCGCCGAGGGTGTGGAGCGCGAAGAACGCGACGATGCAGGCGAGCGCGGGGGTCGAGAGCGGCCAGCGGCGGAGCAGCGCGGGCGCGGCGACGAGCAACAGCATCGTCGGGATATGCTGAAGCAGCGCGATTTCGGGATAAGGTTGCTCGATCTGCGCGAGCAGCAGCAGGATCAGGAGGGCGCCGAGCAGGCGGCGTTGCACGGGCGGGGTGGTGGGCGCGGCGTCGGTCATCGCTTCGCCCTATCCGTTCGTGTCGAGCGAAGTCGAGGCACGGGGAAGACACGCGCTAACGATGCGTGTCTCGACTTCGCTCGACACGAACGGGATTTGGGTTCGTGGAATCCGGATCACCAGCGCAGAGACATGCAACTAAGCCCCGCGTCGATGCGGGCGATCTGATCGGTTGGCAACGGGCGAACGTCAATGCCGCGCGCGGTGAGCATTGCGCGCGTCGCGCCCCACCGGTCGCCGACGAGCACCGTATCGCGAACGCGCAGGATGTTGGCGGCGGGGTTTTCGCCCAGCGGCGTCAGTACCACCTCCAGCCCCGCGAATTGCGGGCAGCTCGCCAGTTCGGGGACCGCCAGGATCGTGTTTTCGTCGATCAGGCCGCAGCCGGTCTTGAAGTGGAGGACGCCGGGCGGGGTTTCGGCGATTTCGGCGCGGCGTCCGAGCGTCTCGAGCAGCGCGGCGAGTTCGGTGGCGCCCGCGCGGTCGGTGCGGTCGGACAGGCCGATGATCACCCGGTCGGCGAGGCTGAGCACGTCGCCGCCATCAGCGTAGCCCGGACCGGTCATTTCGAGCAGCAGCGAATGATGTGCGGCGATCGCGGCGCGGATATGCGCGACCTCGCCAGCGCGGCTGGGCGCGCCGGGACGGAGCAGGATCGCGCCTTCGGGGAAAGTCAGCGCGACGTCTTCGGTAAACAGCGCATCGGGGAAGTCGTCGAGCGGCGGGAGGATGTCGACGGTGAGCCCGAGGTCACGGAGCGTGGCGACATAGGCCGTATGTTCAGCGGCAAGCCCTGCGAAGTCGGGATCGGGACCGCCGTCGGCGCGGATGCCGTGGACGGCCGAGGGGGCCGGCGCGCGGCAGAGCGCGTGGGTGAAGTTGTAGGGGGCAGAGGCCATCCACCCTCCCTAGCCGTTCGTCTCACGACAGATAAGCCCCTCCCCTTCAGGGGAGG
>JAHJHL010000088.1 GCA_018823905.1 Alphaproteobacteria bacterium | reverse complement strand
CCTCCGTCAGCCCTGCGGGCTGCCACCTCCCCGTTCCGGGGAGGACCGGCAACGTCCGCTTCCCACCCCAAAACCGACATCAAGCTTGGAACTCAGCCCAAATCCGGGCATCCTTACCCGCGAAGGGATCGCGAACGCCGTTGCGGCGTTCTACGTCCGAACCGCCACTTGGGGAGCAGAATATGATCAAGCCATCCTATGCAAGAACCTGGTCGATCCCGGCCGCCACGCTGCTCGGCGCGCTGGCGCTGACAGGCTGCGCGAATATGGGCAAGGCGCCAACCACCAAGCTGCCCGTGCCCGATGCCTATGCCAATCTGGTCGATGCGCGCGGCGCCGATCGCGGCCGCGTCGATATTTTCAAGGATGGCAGCGGGCTACGCCTAGAACTCGTCGCGCGTGGCTTCCCCGCCGGTACCTATGGCATGCACGTTCACGCGACCGGGCGGTGCGACGCCCCCAAATTCACCACCGCCGGCCCGCACTGGAACCCGACCGGCGCGCAGCATGGCCGCGAGAATCCGATGGGTGCGCATCATGGCGATCTGCCCAATCTTACTGTCGAACCCGACACCATCGGTCGCGCGACGCTACAACTGGTCGGCACCCGCCTGACCGGCGATGGCGCGATGCTCGACGCCGACGGCGCCGCGTTCGTGATTCACGCCGGTCCTGACGATATGAAGACCGATCCCAGCGGCAACAGCGGCGACCGCATCGCCTGCGGCGTGATTATGCCCGCGCCCGCGGCCTGATCGCCTACCGGTTTAGCAAGGGCGCGGATTAAGCGGTCGCGCGCTCGATGATCGTCGCTTCGGCCTGCGGCACCGCGCGATAGGCGTAGAGCAGCAGCACGAGCGCTACCGGCGCCACCGCGATCAGCGACACGATACCGGTGCGCAGGTCGCCGACCAGCTTGCCGTCGACCATCGTCCCCGCCAGATCCGAAATCTGCCCGACCATATAGGGGCCAAACGACAGGCCGATCAGCGTCGTGCCTAGGAAGAAGGCGGCGGTCGCGGTTCCGCGCATCCGCGGCAGCACCAGATCCTGCGTCGTCGCGGCCGCCGCGCCGAGCGCGGTCGCGCCGAACATCCCGGCTAGGAAGTTCATGATGTAGAACAGCGTTGTATTGTCTGTCGTATAGCCGATCCAGATCGGCACGATCGGCGCCACGACGCCAAAAATGATCATCAGGATCCGCCCCGCCGGATTCTTCGTGCGCAAGGCGTCGGCCATCCGGCCGCCGATGATCACGCCGACAAAGCCGCTGATCGCGCCATTGGCGCCCAGCCAGAACGCCAACTCCTGCTTGGGCAGGCCGAGCACGATCTCGGCATAGGGCGCCGACCAGAAGGCGAGCGCATAGGCGGCGAGCGCGACCAGCCCGTATCCGATCGTCGTGCAGACAAAGGCGGGGGTACCCCAGATCAGGCGAAAGGTCGCCGGATCACGTGCGCGCAGCGTGCTCGCCCAGGAAAAAACGGCGTAATATCCGAGCGCGACCGCCGACCATTGCGCGAGCGCGTCCTTATGAGGGGTTAGCGGATTATCCGTCAGCTCGATCATCCACCAGGCAAAGGCGACGAAGGCGGTGGCGAAACCGATGTTGATCGCCAGCGCCGCAGGGCCGCGCTGCCAGGCGCCGATCAGCGTGAAGGGCGGCACGATCGTCGATAGGTCCTGTGCAAACTGGCGGAACGGTGCAGGCGAACTCGGACTCGGTACGCCGTCCATCGCGCCACGCGCTGGCTCGCGCAGCGATGCGACCCAGAGCGCCACGAGCAAACCGGGAATGCCGACCGCCAGGAACGCCGCCTGCCAGCCGACCAGCCCCAGCGGGCCGCCGCCGGGATAGGTTGCGTTCCACGTCTTGACGATCAACGCGCCGATGAACAGCGACACGCCGCCGCCGATGTACAGCCCCGACGAATAGATCGCGAGCGCCGTTGCGCGCTGCTTCTTGGGGAAATAGTCCGAAATCAATGAGTATGCGGTCGGACTCGCGGTTGCCTCGCCGACGCCGACCCCCATGCGGGCGAAGGTTAGCGTCATCTGGTCGCGCGCAAAGCCCGACAGGGCGGTCATCGTCGACCAGAGAGCGAGGCCGATCGACAGCAGTTTCACCCGGCTCCAATTGTCCGCCAGCCGCCCGAGCGGGATGCCGAATAGCGCGTAAAACACCGCAAAGGCAGCGCCGCCCAGAAACCCCATATCGGCATCGGTCAGACCGAGGTCCGCCTTGATATCGACCGCCAAAATACTCAGGATCTGCCGGTCGATGAAATTGAGGATATAGACGACCACCAGCACCGACAGCACGTACCAGCTGTAGCCCGTCGCTTTTGGCTCCTGAAATTCCGGCGCTGCGGCCGCGTTCGTTTCGCTGGCGGTCTCGGCCATCTGGCAACCCTCTCCCTGACCCACTATCTGTTTATGACGCATGGCTAGCAGAGCCGAAAAATGGCGCAAGTTGAAAGTCGGTTCAACTTCGGGAAGGAGATCGTCAATATGGGCAATGATCACGAAGATAGGCTCGCGATCCTGTTCCTCTGTCTCGGTAACATCTGCCGCTCGCCGCTAGCCGAGGCGGCAGCGCGCGTCGCCTTCGCCAATGCGGGAATCGCAGCCATGCTCGATTCGGCGGGAACCGGCGACTGGCACATCGGCCATCCGCCCGACAAGCGGGCGCAGGCGGAGGCCCGGCGCCGCGGCACGGACATTTCGGGCCTGCGCGGTCGGCAACTGTCGCGCGAAGATTTCTACCGCTTCGACCTGATCCTCGCCGCCGATGCGAACAATCTGCGCGACGCGCGCGTTCTCGCGCCGCCCGATGCGACCGCCCGCGTCCGGTTGATGCTCGATCTGGTGCCGGGACGGCAGGGCGAGAGCGTGACTGATCCCTATTATGGCGCCGACGACGGCTTTGCCGAAACCTGGGCCGATGTCAGTGCGGTCGCCGTGGCGCTCGTCGCCGAAACGTCAAGCGGATAGCGCGCCACGGGATGATAGCGCGAGCCGCCATGCCCCATCTCGCTTTCGTACAGGATGACATGACCGAAGAGGAAGGGCGGGCTTGCCAAATCGCTGTGCAGCTTCAGGAAGGCCGCGACCGGTCCCGCCGACCGGTTGAGCCGCGCCAGCGTGATATGCGGTACGAAGGCGCGCGTTTCGGCTTCAACCCCGACGCGCGCGAGCAGTTGGTCGATCTTGCGTTGAAGCGTCGCGAGCGGCGCCAGCGGCTCGACTCCCGCCCAGATCATATGCGGCGCGCCCCGGTGGTCGAACAGCCCGACCCCGGCGATCCGCGCGGTGATCGCGGGCGCGTGGAGTGCGCCCAGCGCCGCGGCAATATCCTCGGCGCGGTGACGGTCGACTTCGCCGATGAAGCGCAGCGTCAGGTGGAGCTGGTCGTCATCCTGCCAGCGCGCCGCGGAAATGCCGTGCATCGCGGAGCGCAGCAGGTCGCGGATCGGTTGCGGTGGCCGCAGCGCGACGAACAGGCGATGGCTCGACATGGTCCGGTCAGCATAGGCGTCCGCGCCCGCGCAACCACCAAAACTTGTGCGCTTTCCGGTTTCGCTTGAAAGCCGGAGAGAAAATCACGATATTGCCCTCTACGGTCGGTATGGGCTGGCCGGTGATGGAGTAATGACAATGGCGAATTGGAACGACCCCAATATGGCGGCTTCCGGTTTTGGGGCCGGCGCGAACGCAATGGACCAGGCCGTCGATGCCGGCCTGCGGTCGTACATGCTGTCGGTTTACAATTATATGGCTTCGGGCGTGCTGTTGACCGGCGTTGTCGCGATGCTGGCGTTCAACAGTGGTTTCACCCAGTCGATGATCGGCAGCCCCTTGATGTGGGTGGTGGCGCTGGCGCCGCTGGCGTTTGTGCTGGTGCTGAGCTTTGGCATCAATAAGCTGTCAACAACGGCAGCGCAGGCCCTGTTCTGGATCTTTGCTGCGGTGATGGGCTTGTCGATGTCGACAATCTTCATCAATTTTACCCTGGACTCGATCGCGCAGACGTTCTTCGCGACCGCGGCGGCGTTTCTTGGCCTCAGCCTCTATGGCTACACGACCAAGAAGGATCTGTCGGGTTTCGGCACCTTCCTGATCATGGGCGTTGTCGGCCTGATCGTCGCGATGCTGCTGAACGCTTTCGTGTTCCAGTCGGGCGCGATGGCGATGGCGATCAGCGTCATCGGCGTGCTGATCTTTGCGGGCCTGACCGCCTATGACACGCAGAAGATCAAGAGCATGTATTTCTATGTCCGCGGGACCGATTTTGTCGGCAAGTCGGTGGTGATGGGCGCGCTGACGCTCTACCTCGACTTCGTCAACATGTTCACCTTCCTGCTCAATCTGCTGGGCAGCCGCGAATAATCGGACGGACAGACGCGAAACAAGGGAGCCCGGCGAAAGCGATTCGTCGGGCTCTTTCTTTTTGAGGGGGAGGGGCGGCGATGAAAGCCATATGGAGCACGGTGGGTGCGGCGGCGATGCTGGTGGCGGTGCCGGTCGCGGCAAAGACCAGCGACAGTTGCACCGTTGCGCGGCCCGCCGATGGCGATCTAAAAGCCTTTGCAGCGGCCTATTTCTCAGCCGCAGACGATGCCGCCCTCGACGCGCTGATCGAATGCTTGGGCGACCCTGACCCAGCGGTCCGCGACGATTTTGCCTTTGCGCTATGGACGCAGGGGCTGCGCGGCAAGCATCTGAAGCCGGACGGTCTCCGCCATGCGGCCGAGCGGCTGACCGCAATCCTCGCTGCACCCGACGACAAGGCGGGCTTTCACCGCCCCTTCGCCGCGCTGGCGCTGTCCGAAGTCGCGCGCGCCGACCGGGTCGAGCCCTTTCTGACCGATGCCGAACTTCACGCGCTCGCCGAAACCGGGACGACCTACCTACGCGGCGTGACCGATTATCGCGGCTTCGTCGCAGGCGAGGGCTGGCGGCATGGCGTCGCGCATGGCGCTGACCTGTTAATGCAGCTATCGCTCAACCCGCGGCTGACGCGCGCCGACGCCGACCTGCTGCTCGGCGCGATCGCGGCGCAGGTCGCGCCAGCGGGGTCGCATGCCTATGTCCATGGCGAGGCACGGCGGTTGGCGCGGCCGCTGCTGTTCCTTGCGAAACGGCCCGACATCGACGATGCTGCGTGGGCGGCGTGGTTCCAGGCGCTGCATCCCAGCGAAACCGCGCGCTGGAAAGCGCCCTACGCCAGCGCCGAAGGGTTGGCGGCGGTCCACAACAGCAGCGCCTTTGGCGACGCCGTCTATGTCGCTGCCACCGAATCGCAGGATCCGCAGGTCCGGCGGCTCGCGCCGCTCGCCGCCGGATTGCTCAAGGCGCTGCCTTAGGCCGGATTGGCCGCCTGCATCTCGGCAATCAGCGCATTGTCGATGTCCTTGGCGCGCTTATACGCCGCGCGCTCGCGCAGCGGTGCGACATAGGCCTCGAACGCCGGGCGCGACGCGATGGTGCCGAATTGCAGCCCCCAGTCGATCTGGCTGCCGACATAGACGTCCGCTGCGCTGAAGCGGTCGCCCGCGACAAACGCCTTGCCCGCCACCGCAGTTTCGAGCGCGTCGAGCGCCGCGGGCAGCGAGCCAAAGCCCGCCGACCGCTGCTGGTCAGCATCGGGCTCGACGCCCAAATGCTTGGCAGTGATCGCCTGCTCGACCGGCCCCGCGGTGAAGAACAGCCAGCGGTAATAATCGGCGCGATCGGCGGCGGGGGGCGCCAACCCTGCTTCAGGGAACGCATCGGCCAGATAGGCGCAGATCGCCGCGCATTCGGTCACGACCTTAATGCCATGAACGATCGCCGGTACCTTGCCCATCGGATTGATCGCCAGATAGGCCGCGTCCTTCATCGTCGTGCCATAATCGAGGATGCGCGGTTCATAGGGCGCGCCGACTTCTTCGAGCATCCAGCGGACAATCTGGCCGCGCGACATCGGGTTGGTATAGAAAATCAGCGTATCGGTCACCGCGGCTCTCCCTTGTGCATTGTGAGTCGGGATTGAACATAACAAGAACATCTACGCCAGTCCACCGGACTTGTTTTGTCACCGCGTCCGGCTAAGGCAAAGCGATGAGCGACGAACGCATCTGGACAGCCGCCGTGCTGGTGATCGGCGACGAGATTCTCTCGGGCCGCACCCAGGACAAGAATATCGCGCAGATCGCGACCTGGCTCGATGTGCAGGGCATTCGCCTGCGCGAAGTGCGCGTCGTTCCCGATGTCGAGGACGAGATTGTCGATGCGCTGAACGCGGTCCGCGCGCGTTACGATTATGTCTTCACCACCGGCGGCATCGGCCCGACCCACGACGACATCACCGTCGATGCGGTCGCGAAGGCGCTGGGCGTCGGGGTGATCATCCATCCCGATGCGCGCGCGATCCTCGAACGCTATTATGGCGGGCGCGGCATCGAACTGACCGAGGCGCGGCTGCGCATGGCGCGCACCCCCGACGGTGCCGAGCTGATCCCCAACCGCATGTCCGGCGCGCCGGGCATCCGCATCGGCAATCTGTTCGTGATGGCCGGGGTGCCGCATATCACCGCGGGCATGCTCGACGCGCTGACCGGTCAGCTCGAGGGCGGCGCGCCGCTGATCGCGCACACGATCGGCGCCTGGTCGCCCGAAAGCGAGGTCGCCGACCTGCTGCGTCAGGGTGAAAAGGACCATGCGGGGGTGGTGATCGGCAGCTATCCCTTTTTCCGCGAAGGCAAGGTCGGCGCCAATTTTGTCGTCCGCTCGACGTCGGCCGCCGATGTCGCGGCTTGCGTTGCGATGCTGACCGCAGGGCTTGAGGCCGCGGGCTATGCGGTGACCGACGGCGGCATCTGATCGGGCGCATCGCCGCTCGTCCGTGTGATGCGCGGCAGGCGGCGCAGCATCAGGATCGCGAGCAGGCCGAACATCGCCGACACAATGAACGCAGCGCCCGGAAAATGCACGGGCGGCTTGGCGGCGGTAAAATAGGCCATCGTGCCCGTCAGCACGATCGGCGCGACGAGCTGGCCCAACCCCATCGCCATCGCCGAAATCCCCTGCACCTCGCCCTGCGTGTCGGCGGTGGCGCGGCGTGACATCAGCGCGTTGAGCGACGGCTGCACCGGCGCCTGCAAGGCGATCGGCAGCAACAGCAGAAACGCGCCCCAAGTCGAGGTGACAAAGGCAAAGCCGACATAATTGGCGACCGCGACCAAGATGCCGATCGTCGCCGCGTCGCGCTCGCCAAAGCGTGCGACCATCGGCCCGACGACAAAGGTCTGGCCCAGCGCAATCATCACCCCGACCGCGGCCAGGCTGGCGCCGATCATCCCCGGGGTCCAGCCGAGCTGCGCGATGCAGTAAAAGCTCCACGTCATCGGATAGACCAGGCTGGCGATCTGCCACAGCGTCAGCACGCTCGCGACCCCGCCCATGCCGGGCAGGCCGCGCATCGTCTGGAGCGCGCCGAGCGGATTGGCGCGGCGCCAGTCAAAGGCGCGGCGGCGCTCGGGCGGCAGCGTTTCGGGGAAGATGAACAGGCCATAGAGCATATTGGCGGCGGCCAGGATTGCGGCGGCGACGAACGGCGCGCGCGGGCCGATCTCGCCCAGGAAACCGCCGATCGCGGGGCCAGCGACAAAGCCGACCCCGAAGGCCGCGCCGACGAATCCGAAGTTGCGCGCGCGTTCTTCGGGCTTGGTGATGTCGGCGATGGCCGCCTGCGCTGCAGCATAGCTGCCGCCGAATACCCCCGACAGCGCCCGCGCGACAAACAGCCACGGCAGGGTGCCGACAATCGTCAGCAGCGCGTAGTCGATCGTGAGGCCTGCGAGCGACAGCAGCAGCACCCGCCGCCGCCCGAAGCGGTCAGACAGATTGCCGAGCACGGGCGACGCCAGAAACGTCGCGACCGCCATCACCAGCCCGATCCACGCGCCGACCTCGATCGCGTGGGGCAGGTCGATGCGCCCGACCTCCATCACCAGTTGCGGCAGCACCGGCATGATGATGCCGAAACCCACCGCGTCGATAAAGATCGTCGCAACAATGAAGGGAATGGTACGCGATGCGGTCACAAAATTCCCCGACGAAGAGTGGGTTGGCGGCCCATAGCGCGCTGCCGCCGAATCGCGCCAATGCTTTTCGCCAGTGCTTTTCGATTGTGCAGCGGTTTTTATCGCCCTAGCGGCACCGATCCCGCTTTGGAGCGTTAGCAGCCGATGAAACTCGCAATCACCGCCGCGCTCGACTATCGCCTCGGCGATCCGGTCGACCTCATGCTGCATATCGAAGCCGCCGCGATTCCCGAACAGCTGATTCTGAATGCGGTGCTCGACGTCGGCGATTGCGAATATTTTGCGCGCGTCCCGGCGCAGGACATGATTGGCGACCGCATCTGGCTGCGCCGCGGCGGCGAGCTCAATGTCCGCTATCGCACGACGGTCGAAATCCAGCGCGACCTCACCGACTACCGGACGCTGGACAAGGTGCCGATGCACCGATTGCCCGGCGAGACTGTCCA
Source organism: Alphaproteobacteria bacterium (assembly GCA_018823905.1). Lineage (GTDB taxonomy): Bacteria > Pseudomonadota > Alphaproteobacteria > Sphingomonadales > Sphingomonadaceae > Sphingopyxis. The sequence continues at coordinate 11,326 of JAHJHL010000088.1, read as the reverse complement.
GTATCTCAACGAATCGCGCTATTGCCCTGCGAACAAATTCATCCACTTCGTCCAGGACGAGTTCGGCGACGTCGAGGGCGGCGCCAAGATCGGCCGGATGCGCGACTGGATCGAGACGCATTTCACCTATGTATCGGGGTCGAGCGACGCCGAAACGGGCGCGCTCGACAGCTTCGTCGAACGGCAGGGGGTGTGCCGCGACTATGCCCATGTGATGGTCAGTCTGGCGCGCGCAGCGGCGATCCCGGCGCGCATCGTCAGCGTCTATGCACTCGGCGTCGAACCGCAGGATTTCCATGCGGTGGCTGAAGTGTTTCTGGGCGGCGCATGGCATCTGGTCGATCCCACCGGCATGGCGAAGGCGGGTGAAATGGCGAAGATCGCGGTCGGCCGCGACGCCGCCGACATCAGTTTCCTGACCGCTTATGGCGAGATCGAGATGCTGAACCAGCGGGTGACGGTGGAGGCGGTCTAGGGTGCTGCGGCATGGCAAAGCCATGCCGTCGATCCTCGCGGTGCGAGGTCGGCCGGACTTTCGCTGATCACGATTTAGCTCCGCTAAATCGCTGCGAAAGTCTTGGAGCGGGTGAAGGGAATCGAACCCTCGTCACTTGCTTGGGAAGCAAAAGCTCTACCATTGAGCTACACCCGCTCGGCGCTGCGCGATTGGCACAGGTGCGCGCGGCGGTCAATATTCGTGTCAGCGCGCCGTTTCGCTGATCGTTTCCATGGCGACAAAGGTCGAGGTGCTGGCGACGTGCGGCAGGCTCGATATTTTCTCGCCCAGCACGATGCGATAGCGGCGGATGTCGACGGTGCGGACCTTGAGCAGATAGTCGAAGCTGCTCGCGATCATATGGCATTCCTCGACCTCGGGAATCGCGCGCACCGCCGCGTTGAATTGCTTGAGCGCCGCCTCGCGCGTGTCCGACAGTTTGACCTCGGCAAAGGCGACATGGTCGAGCCCGACTTTGGCGGGATCGACGATCGCGGCAAAGCCCGTGATCACGCCCTTGTCGACCAGCCGCCGAACGCGTTGCTGGCATGGCGTTTTCGACAGGCCGACCTGCTGCGCCAGATCGGTGAAGGTGATGCGGCCGTCCTGGCGCAGAATCGCCAGGATTTTCCGGTCGAAATCGTCCAGATCGACTGCGAGGGGCGTTTCATTCATCACATTGGCCTAAAACTGATCCAAAAATAGGTCAAAAGATAAATTCAAAGGTCCATAATCGGTCGGATTGCCGCACGATCCTGCGATATGCTGCCTGCATGACCCAGCCCAACGACCGCGCCGCCATCCGTGCCCTCGCCCGCCGCAGCGAAACCGACATCGTCGCCGATCTGCGCACCGCCCTTGCCACCTCGTCCGCCAGCGTCGAGGCGGTGACCCGGCGCGGGCTCGAACTGATCCGCAAGGCAAAGGCCGAGGGGGATCGCGAGACGCTCGTCGCGCAGCTGATGAACCGCTATCGCCTCTCGACCGAGGAAGGCGTCGTGCTGATGTGCCTCGCCGAAGCTTTGCTGCGCGTTCCCGATAGCGCGACCGCCAACGCGCTGATCCGCGACAAGATTGCCGGGCGCCATTGGAAGGAAGGCGACGACGAGGACAGCCCGCTGATCGTCGCGCTGTCGGCGCGCGGGCTGTCGCTGGGGTCGGCGACCTTGATGCTCGACGCAATGGGCAGCAAGGCGAACCCGCTCACCCTGCTCAAATCGATGGTGCGCCGCTCGGGCGAGCCGGTGATCCGCCAGGCGGCGCTCGCGGCGATGAAGCTGCTCGGCCAGCAATTCGTGATGGGCGAGACGATCGACGCCGCGGTCAAGCGCGCCGATAAGGAGAAGTCCGAACTCGCGAGCTTCGACATGCTCGGCGAAGCGGCGCGCACGGCGGAGGATGCGGCGCGCTATTATGACAGCTATGCCGACGCGATCACGCGGATCGGCAAGGATGCGAAGCCGGGCGATCCGCACGCCAACCATGGCATTTCGATCAAGCTGTCGGCGCTCCACCCGCGCTACGAATATCTCCAGCGGTCGCGCGTGATCGGCGAACTGGTGCCGCGGGTGATCGAACTCGCCAAGGCGGCGCGCGCGGTGAACATCCCGCTGATGATCGACGCCGAGGAAAGCGACCGGCTGGAACCGCATATGGACGTGTTCGCGGCGCTGATCGACGCAGGGATCGCCGACGGCTGGACCGGGCTGGGCATCGTGATCCAGGCGTATCAGAAGCGTGCGCCCGCGGTGATCGACTGGCTGGCCGAGCGCGCCCGCGCGCGCGGGGTCAAGCTGTCGATGCGGCTGGTCAAGGGCGCCTATTGGGACACCGAGATCAAGCGCGCGCAAACGCTGGGCTTAAGCGATTTTCCGGTGTTCACCGCCAAGCTCCACACCGACCTCAATTATATGCACTGCACCCAGCTGCTGCGCGACTGTCAGGATTGCATCTATCCGGCCTTCGCCAGCCACAATGCGATGACGCTGGCGTTCGTCGCCGAATTGTTCGCGGGCGCCGATTATGAGCTGCAGCGGCTGCACGGCATGGGCGAGGGCGCGCATGACGCGCTCGTCGCGCTGTTCCCGCCGCCGCGCCCGGTGCGCGTCTATGCCCCCGTCGGCACCCACCGCGACCTGCTCGCCTATCTGGTCCGCCGCCTGCTCGAAAATGGTGCGAACTCCAGCTTCGTCCATCAATTCTCCGACCCCGACGTCAGCGCCGAACAGCTCGCGATCGACCCGCGCAGTGTCGCCAGCGCGGCGACGTCGAACATCGCGACCGGGATGGGGCTGTTCGATCCGGCGCGGCGCAATTCGCGTGGCTATGACCTTGGCGAACCCGGCGTGCCCGAGGCGCTGGTTGCGGCGATCGGCGCGGCGCGGCGCAGCGACCGGGTTGCGGCGCCGATCGTTGGCGGCGTCGCGCGCGGCGGCGCGGAAACGGCGGTGCACAACCCCGCGACGGGCGCTATTGTCGGTCAGGTGATCGAGACCGATGCGGCCACCGTTGTCGATGCCGTCGCCGCGGCGCGCGCCGCACACGGCAATTGGAGCCTTGCGGGCGGCGCCTTCCGCGCCGAACGGCTCGAACGCGCTGCCGACCTGCTCGAAGAACAGGATGCGCTGTTCCTGGGCCTCGCGATCGACGAAGCGGGCAAGACGCTGGTCGATGCGATCGCCGAGGTGCGCGAGGCGGTCGATTTCCTGCGCTATTATGCGGGGCAAGCGCGCGCCGATTTCACCTACCCCGTCGCGCTGCCCGGTCCGACGGGCGAGCGCAACGAGCTGATGCTCGAAGGCAAGGGCGTGTTCGTGTGCATCAGCCCGTGGAACTTCCCGCTCGCGATCTTTCTTGGGCAGGTCGCGGCGGCGCTCGCGGCGGGGAACAGCGTGCTCGCGAAACCCGCCGAACAGACGCCGCTGATCGCGCATGCCGCGGTCGAGCTCTTGCTCGAAGCCGGAATCCCGGGCGATGTGCTCCACTATCTCCCCGGCCGCGGCGAGACGGTAGGCGCGGCGCTCACCGGCAACCCCGATATCATCGGCGTCGCCTTTACCGGATCGACCGAGGTCGCGCGCGCGATCAATCGAGGCTTGGCGATGCGCGACGGCCCGATCGCGACGCTGATTGCGGAGACCGGCGGCGCCAATGCGATGATCGTCGATTCGACCGCGCTGCCCGAACAGGTCGCGCGCGACGCCGTGGCCAGCGCGTTCCAGTCGGCAGGACAGCGCTGCTCGGCGCTGCGGCTGCTTTGCGTACAGGAAGATGTCGCCGATACGATGATCGAGATGGTTGCGGGGGCGATGGCCGAACTGAATGTCGGCGACCCCGGGCTGCTATCGACCGACGTCGGCCCGATCATCGACGACGAGGCGCAGGCGAACATTGCCGCCTATGTCGCCGAAGCGCGCGCCGCGGGCCGCGTGATCGCCGAAGCCCACCGCGTCGATCTGCCGACGGAGGGCCATTTCGTGCCGCCGGTGGTCATCCATCTCGACCATGTCACCGATTTGAAGCGCGAGATTTTCGGGCCGGTGCTGCACGTCGCGACGTGGAAGGGCGGCGAGCTCGACGCGCTGATCGATGCGATCAACGCGTCGGGTTATGGTTTGACGCTCGGCGTCCACACCCGCATCGACGGGGTCGCGGCGCATATCGCGGCGCGGGCGCAGGTCGGTAATGTCTATGTCAACCGCAACCAGATCGGCGCGATCGTCGGCTCGCAGCCGTTCGGCGGCCGCGGGCTGTCGGGAACCGGGCCGAAGGCGGGCGGGCCGCACTATCTGCACCGCTTTGCCGAGGAAAAGACGATCAGCACCGACATCACCGCGGCGGGCGGCAATGCGGCCTTGATGGCGGGCTGATAGTCACTACCGTTTTTGGCGTGTGTCCCCGCGAAGGCGGGGACCCATCTCCGGAGGGCGCCATCTTGCACCGACGGGAGATGGACCCCCGCCTTCGCGGGGGAACTTGCCAATATGCGTTAGCGCGCTACGCCCCCGGCACGCCCAGCAACTGCGCTTGCGCCTTCAGCCGCCCCGCCGCCGCCGGGTTCGCGGCAATGCCGTCCTTCAGCGCCTGCGCGGCCTTGGCTGTTTCGCCCAGCGTCATCCGGCTGCGCATCAGCATGATCCACCGGTCGACGTCGGCGGGGTTGGCTTTCAGCTTCGCCTCCAGCCCGTCGACCATCCCTTGTATCATCTGGTCCTGCTGACCCTTGGGCAGTTGCGACGCCGCCTCCATATCGGCACGGCTCGGCCCCGGAATGCCGCGCGCCGCGACGGGCATTTCGTCGGCGGTCAGCGGGCGCGCCTGCGTGCTCGCGAGGCGGCTGGCGACGTCGATCTTGTGGATCGCGCCGACCTGTTCGATCGTGCGGCGCAAATCCGCATCCCACGGCGCCCCCTGCGGGGTGTCGGCGAGCAGCGCGAACCAGTCGTTGATCGCGCCCCGATGATCGCCTCCAATGTCCTTTTTCACCGCGAGGAAATAGCGCGCGCGTGGATCCTTCGCATCGAGTGCGATCGCCTTGTCGAACGCAGCGAGCGCCGCGGCGGGCATCGGGTCGCTGTCGCTGCCCATCACCCGCGCTTCGCCCAGCGCCGACCACAGCCCCGCCGACTCGGGCGACAGCGCGGTCGCTTTTTCATAAGCCGCCGCGGCCCCCGCAAAATCGCTCAGGTCGAATCGCGCCGCGCCGAGCGCCGTCCACGCCTCGGCGCTGTTCGGTTCGCTCTTGGTTCGAGCCTCCAGCGCCGCGAGCTGGTCGGACGGCGCGGCGGCATTCGGTACTGCTGGATCGGCCCCCGCAGGCGCCGAATCGCGCCAGATTGCATAGCCTATCGCTGCGGCCAGCAGCACGAAGGCGACGATCAGGATCACGCGATTGGTACCGCTCATGCCGCGCATCATGCTCTTGGTCTCGCTCATTTTTGCCCCTTTGTGCGGCCCACGGAAAAATGCCGACTGTGCGCGCTGTCATATTGCCTTTGCTTGGCGATGGTGTAGCCTTTGACATACAAGGTCGGTCAACGATTAAAATATCGTCGGGGTCGCACCGGCTTTCCCAGTCATATCAGGGGAGGGGTGCATGGCAGTTTCGGATCACGTCGATTTTTCGACGTTCATGGAAGGCGTAAAGAAGCGGAACCCGGGGCAACCCGAGTTCGTCCAGGCGGTGCAGGAGGTGTCGGAGGACATCTTTGATTTCATCGCCGACAAGGAAGAATATCACGCGCAGCAGATCTTGCGGCGCATTGCAGAACCCGACCGGGTGGTGTCTTTCCGCGTCTGCTGGGAGGACGACAACGGCAATATCCGCGTCCAGCGCGGCTGGCGTGTCCAGAACAACAATGCCATCGGCCCGTATAAGGGTGGGATCCGCTTTCACCCGTCGGTCACCGAATCGGTGCTCAAATTTCTGGCGTTCGAACAGACATTCAAAAATGCGCTGACTGGGCTGCCGATGGGCGGCGGCAAGGGCGGGTCTAACTTCAACCCCAAGGGCAAGAGCGTGCGCGAGATCATGCGCTTTTGCCAAAGCTTCATGACCGAGCTGTATCGCCACATCGGCGCCGATATCGACGTTCCGGCGGGCGACATCGGCGTGGGCGGCCGCGAAATCGGCTTCATGTTCGGTCAGTATAAGCGGATCACCAACGAATTTACCGGGGTGTTGACCGGCAAAGGCCTCGAATGGGGCGGCTCGCTGATCCGTACCGAGGCGACCGGTTACGGCGCGGTCTATTTCCTCGCCAACATGCTTGCCGCCAAAGGGCAGGATCTGGTCGGCAAGACGGCAGTAATTTCGGGATCGGGCAATGTCGCGACACATGCCGCCGAAAAGATCGTCCAGCTTGGCGGCAAGGTGCTGACCCTCTCCGACTCGGGCGGCTTCATCCACGATCCCGACGGCATCGATCAGGAAAAGATCAATTGGGTCAAAACGCACAAGACCCACCGTCGCGGCCGGATCGAGGAATATTGCGACGAGTTTAAGGGCGCGAGCTTCACTGCGGGCAAGACGCCGTGGGGGGTGAAATGTGACGTTGCCCTGCCCTGCGCGACGCAGAACGAGCTGCTCGGCGACGATGCGCGCGAACTGGTCAAGAATGGCTGTATCGCGGTCAGCGAAGGCGCCAACATGCCGACGAACCTCGAGGGCGTGCATGTCTTCAAGGATGCGAAGATCATGTTCGCGCCCGGCAAGGCCGCTAACGCCGGCGGTGTCGCAGTGTCGGGGCTGGAAATGAGCCAGAATAGCGGGCGTCGCAGCTGGAGTGAGCCCGAGCTGCAGCAGATGCTGAAAGACATCATGGACGGCATCCACAAAAGCTGCATCACCTATGGCGATCAGGGCGGCGGCTATATCGACTATGTGAAGGGCGCGAACATCGGCGGCTTCAAGAAAGTTGCTGACGCGATGCTGGCTTTCGGGGTGGTGTAATTCGGCCCAAGGCGTAAAAGCGCCGGGTTGGGGAAAAGGGGTTTTCGCGAATGACGACGCACGCTGGAAAGGAGCGCGGCGATCGGTCTGGGGCTGCGTTTGTGGCTCTGGCGCTGGTGCTGCTTGCGCTTGCCATCGCGGCGTTCGTCTTCGCGCCCCCCGCCCGCTCGCAGGGTGAAAGCGGCGCAGTTTATACCGGCGTCGCCTCCTGCGCCGGATCGACCTGCCACGGCCGGATGGAGGGCGACGGGACCGTCGTGCGCCAGGACGAGCTGATGAAATGGCAGGAGCCCTCGACCCCCGGCGGCGCGCACAGCCGCGCTTGGGCAGTGCTCAGCAACAACCGCAGCCAGTTCATCGCGCGCAACCTCGGGATCGGCGATCCAGCCACCGCGCAAATGTGCATCGGCTGTCACGCCACGGCGGGTGCGGTTGCCGCCAAGGGTGCGATGCGCGGCAGCGAGCCGACCGAAGACGGCGTCGGCTGCGAATCCTGCCACGGTCCGGCGGGCGGCTGGCTCGCCAGCCATTATGCCGGGGTCGGGACCAGCGCCAATCCCGATGCCGAAATGCGTCAGAAACATCTCGCTAACCTGTCGGCGGGGCTGAAAAAGCTGGAGGATCCGGTGGTCCGCGCCGGGGTGTGCGTCGATTGCCATTTCGGGTCGGCCAGCGACGGGCAGTTCGTCACCCACCGCATCATGGCGGCAGGGCATCCGCGCATCGCTTTCGAGCTCGACCTTTTCTCTTCGTTGCAGGCGCACCATCAGGAAGACGCCGATTATGGCTGGCGCAAATTCGGTTCGGCGACGGGCCGCACCGACCATGTCCAGATGTGGGCGGTGGGGCAGGCGACCGCGATCGAGCGCAGCCTGGCGCTGTTCCAGTCGCGCCGCGGGGCCGAGGGGATGTTCCCCGAATTCTACTTCCTTGATTGTCACAGCTGCCACCGCCGCATCTTCGATCAGGCCAAGCCGGTGCGCACTGGGGTGAACAATCCGGGGCGCGACATTCCCGAGGGAATGCCGCCCTATAATGACGAAAATTTGATCATGCTCGCCGCCGCGGCGCGGCTGGCCGCCCCGGCGCTCGCGGACCAGCTCGCGGCGCGCACCGCGGCCTTCCACAAGGCGATGGCGACCGACCGTCCCAGCGCGGTCGCCGCCGCGGCGCAGCTGTCGCAGACGGTGGCGGCGCTCAAGAGCGCGTTTGCGGCGCGCAGTTTCTCGGGCACCGACGCTTTTGCGATGGTCGACGCGATCTCGGCAAAGGCGATCGGCGACCGCTTCACCGATTATTCGGGATCGCAGCAGGCGGTGATGGGGGTCGATACCTTGCTCAACGCGATGGTGTCGTCGGGCCGCGTCACCGTCGGTGCCGCGGCGGGCATTCGCGGCGACATCGACCGCGCCTATGCCGCGGTGAAGGATCCCAACGCGTACAAGCCCGCCGAATTCCAGGCGTCGTTCGGCAGCGCCGTGCGCGCGATCCGGGCGCTGCGGTAAGATCATGCGAACCAAGAGCCAATTTTTCCGCTCAGCGGCCATCGCCGCGATGGGGGCGTTGCTGCTGACATCGTGCGGCGGCGGGGGCGGCGGGGGCAGCACGCCGACGCCAAGTCCGACCCCCACGCCAACCCCGACCCCGACGGGCGGCCTCTATGCGCCGCCTGCCGCCGAAGCGCTGACGACCAGCGACGTCGAGCGCGTGCTGGCGCAGGCGATTGCCGAGGCGCAGGCGCGCAGCCTGCCGTCGGTGATTGCGGTGACCGACCGCGTCGGCAATGTGCTCGGCGTGTTCCGGATGACCGGCGCGCGCGCGACCGCGACGACGTCCGCAGCGCCGAACGGCGTGAATATCGACGCGCAAAATGTGACCTTTCCGGCCGAGGGCGGCGCGATCGCCAAGGCGGTGACGGGGGCGTATCTGTCGAGCGGCGGCAACGCCTTTTCGACCCGCACCGCCAGCCAGATCGTCCAGGAACATTTCCCGCCCGCGCCAACGACCGTCGGGCTCGAGAGCGGTCCCTTGTTCGGGGTGCAGTTCAGCCAGCTGCCGTGCAGCGACCTGTCGGCGCGCTTTGGCGCGGCGGGCAGTGCGGCGCTGATCGGCCCGAAACGCTCGCCGCTCGGCCTCGCCGCCGATCCGGGCGGGCTACCGCTCTACAAGAACGGCGTGCTGGTCGGCGGGATCGGGGTGATGGGCGACGGCGTCTATGGCAGCGACCCCAATATCCTCGACATCGACAACGACCCCGAAGAGTTCATCGCGCTGGCGGGGACGCGCGGGTTCGAGGCACCGACGACGATCACGGCCGACAAGATCACCGTCGATGGGACCAGCCTGCGCTTTTCCGACGCGACCTTTGCCGGGGTGATGACCAGCGGCAGTGCCAGCTTTGCCAGCCTCAACGGCAGCGCGGGCACTCTGGTCGCGGTGATCGGCTATGCCAACGCCGCGGTGACCGCCGGCATCGCTTATGGCAGCGAGGCATCGGGCATCCGCGCTTCCACCGCCGCCGAATTTTCGAACCGCGATGCTTTCGTGCTGACCGACGGCAGTGGCACCAACCGTTATCCGCTCCGCGCCGGAACCGACGGCGCGACCAACAGCGCGCCGCTGACCCAGGCCGAAGCGCGCGCGGTGCTCGAAGAAGCCTTTGCAGTGATGAGCCGCGCCCGCGCTCAGATCCGCCGCCCACTCGACAGCCGCGCGCAGGTGACGATCAGCATCGTCGACACGCATGGCTCGGTGCTCGGCATCGTGCGCTCGCCCGACGCGCCGATTTTCGGTACCGACGTCAGCCTGCAAAAGGCACGCACCGCGGCGTTTTTCTCGGGCGCGCAGGCCGCGACCGAGCTCAGCGCCAACGCCAGCGCCGACATTCGCCAGTTCGTCCCCGCGACGCGCACCTTCCTCAACGACCCGGCGGCGCTCACCGGCACGGTCGCTTTCGCCGACCGATCGGGGGGCAATTTGTCGCGCCCCTATTTTCCCGATGGCGAGGTCGGGCGTCCGCAGGGGCCGCTGTCGCGTCCGATCGCACAGTTCAATCCTTTCTCGACCGGGCTGCAATCGGCACTGATCATCGGCAATCTCGGCGCGCATCTGGGTTTTGTGTCGGGCGCCAGTCCGACCGATACACCGCAACGCTGCACCACGCTGCCCGACGTCGCGGCGGGGCAGAACCGGCTGCAGAACGGCATCCAGATTTTCCCGGGCTCGGTTCCCATCTATCGCGGCAACCAGCTGGTCGGGGCGATCGGCGTGTCGGGCGACGGCATCGACCAGGACGACATGATCAGCTTCCTCGGCGCGCATAATGGCGGCGCGCGGGTCGGCGGCATTGGCAATGCGCTCAAAGGGATTCGCGCCGACAATATCGTCGTGATCCTCGCCGACAATCGCACCGTGCGGCTGCGCTACATCAGCTGCCCCTTCGCGCCGTTCCTCGACACGGCGAACCAAAATGTCTGCGACGGGCTGTAGGCGATGATGGCGGGGGGCAGCCTTTGGCCGATCATCGCGAGCCTCGCGGCGCAGGGCGCGCCGGGGGCCGAGGTGCCGCCGCCGCCCGCACCCGAAGATCCCCCGGTCGTCGGCGATGCTGCATCCGCCGAACAGTCGGCCGACGAACTGACCCCGCCGCCGCCGCCGGTCAACTGGCAAGATATGATCAAAGACGATCTGGTCACCCAGATCATCGACGGCCGCCGCCGTCCCGGCTATCGCCCCGACCTGCCCGACGCGCTCAGTCAGGACAATGTCGGCGCGCTGCGCCCGCCGCCGCCGCAGGCGTTTCCGGGGATGGAGGACCAGCTGCCGGTTCCCGACCGCTGGCGGCTGATCGAGACTTTGGGGGTGGTCAAGGAACGCTGGTTCGACCCCTATCACCAGAACACCTATAAGGGCGACCGCGCGATCGATCGCAGCAAGGTGCCGTGGCTGCCGATCAAGGGCGACGACTGGTTCATCGTCGCCAACGCGGTGTCCGACACGGTGTTCGAACCGCGCACCTTTCCGATTCCCGTCGGCGTCCAGACCACCGAGCGCCCGGGCAGCCTCGACGTGTTCGGCAAAGACCGCAGCTTTGTTTTTGCGCAGACCTTCATCGTCGGCGCGGCGCTGATCAAAGGTTCGACCGCGTTCAAGCCGCCCGACATCGAATATCGCGTCACGCTCGCTTACCAGGCCAATTATGTCGATGTGCCCGAACGGCGCATCCTCGACGTGCGCCCGTCGAAGGCGAGCCATCGTTATGACTCGTTCCTCGGCGTGCAGGAATTGTTCGTCGACAAGCATCTGGGCAACACGTCGGACCGCTATGATTTCTATTCGGTCCGGCTTGGCATCCAGCCGTTTCAGAGCGATTTTCGCGG
>JAHJHL010000087.1 GCA_018823905.1 Alphaproteobacteria bacterium | reverse complement strand
TGAAGACGGGCAATCGAGCAGCGCTCCTCGATCGATAACTGACGGTATCTCGACATGGCAGCACCTGTGTGAGGTGTTGCACTTCGTTTGTGAACTCAGGGGGATCCATAACGGCGGCGCAGCTATGGATCCCGGATCAAGTCTGGGATGACGAAGCTGTGAAAGGTCCGCTCCCCAGTTCAAAGCAACCCCAGCCGGACCGGAAAAAACGCTGTCCTACATTCTCGCACCGCGGTAGCGGATGGGCATGAGCTTCAACAATGATCCTGCGAGCGCAAACCCCGCCCTGAAAACGCAAATTGCGAGTGAAGTTGCGCAGTTTTCCGCCATCGCTCTTCCACGAGGCCTTGCGTGCTGAGCGTCGAAACCCACGCCGCAACCCCTTGGCCCGACGCGCTGGATTGGGAGGTGCGCGCCGCGGAAGCGGTGGCCGCGGCGCTCGCGCTGACGCCCTTTGCCTCGCTTGCCCAGGCCGCGCCGCTGGTCGAGGTCGCGGTGCGGCTGACCGACGACGCCGAGGTCCAGACGCTCAACCGCGATTTCCGCGGCAAGGACAAACCCACGAACGTGCTGTCCTTTCCGCAAGTGCAGGATGATCTGCTCGAAAGCCTCGCTAACAGCGACGATGGCGAAATCCTGCTCGGCGACATCGTGCTGGCGCGCGAAACCTGCGCGCGCGAAGCCGAAGAAAAGGCGATTTCGATCGCCGACCATGCGACGCATCTGATCGTCCATGGCACGCTACATCTGGTGGGATATGATCATGGCGACGACGTCAGCGCCGGGGCAATGGAGGCATTGGAAGTGAAAGCGCTTGCATCGCTAGGCATCGCCAATCCATATGCGGATCAGGATTAACTAAGGAACCGCGACTTTTATGCCTGACGACCAGGGATCTTCGACCCGATCGGAAGAGGACAGTAGGTCCGGCCTGTGGGCCGGGCTTCGGACATTGTTGTTCGGCGGCGACAAGGAACCGTCGCTGCGCGAGCAGATCGAAGAGGTCATCGACGAGGCCGAGGAAGAGGGGCCAGACCGGCGCGGCAGCAATATCGTCGGCGATATGTCGCCGATCGAGCGCAAGATGCTGCGCAACCTGCTCCATTTCGGCGAACAGACGGTCGACGATGTCGCAGTGCCGCGCGCCGACATCATCGCGATCCCCGAAAGTGCCAGCTTCGACGAAATTGTCGCGCAGTTCGCCGAGGCGGGACATAGTCGCCTGCCGGTGTATCGCGAAAATCTGGACGAAGTGGTCGGGATGATCCACGTCAAGGACGTGTTCGCGGTGCTGGCCGAGGGGCGCCCGCCGCCGCCGCTGCTCGACCTGATCCGTCAGCCGCTCTACGTCCCGCAATCGATGGGGGTGCTCGACCTGCTCGCCGAAATGCGTGCCAAGCGCACCCATCTGGCGATCGTCATCGACGAATATTCGGGCACCGAAGGGTTGCTGACGATCGAGGATCTGGTCGAGGAAATCGTCGGCGAGATCGAGGACGAGCATGACGACGAACCCACCGCGCTGTTCACCCCCGGCGACGACGGCTGCTGGAACGCCGACGCGCGCGCCGAGCTCGACGATATCGGTGAGGCGATCGACCCGCGGCTCGCCGAGATCGACGAAGATGTCGATACCCTAGGCGGTCTTGCCGCCGTGCTCGCGGGCCATGTTCCCGAAGTCGGCGAGATTCTGCTACACCCGAGCGGCTGGCGGATCGAGGTGACCGAGGCAGATGAACGCCGCGTCCATCGCCTGCGCCTGCATCCGCCGGTCGTCGTCAATCTGGAGGCACCGTCCGAAACCGGCGACTAATCGTCGATATTGACGACGTTGTATTTCAGCGCTTCCTTGCGGGTCAGGCAACGGCGCGTCGAGCGGTCGCTGCCCGTCGCGACCGCTTTCTGCCGGTACATGACGTCGGAAAGCAGGTCGCGCGACACGTCGAGCCGGATCAGCAGGTCATTGTCTTCGGTCGCCATCAAGGCGGCTTCGCGCTCTACATCGCTGATCAGCTCGGTTGTCGATTCGGTGCCCAGCGCGACGCTCGACTGAATGGCGTCCTTGTCGCCCGTCATCGTGAACATATGGACCATGAAATGGCCGCCCGGATCGATCGTCCGCGCGCGGCCGCCCATGAAGACGAAATTGCACGCGCTGAAACAGGTCTATCCCGCGGGGATGCGGGTGATCATCTGCCGCTCTTTGCTGAACTTGCGGATCAGCAGGCCCGCGGCATTGCCGGCGCGCGCGTCGCCGCCGGGCGAACGGATCCAGATTTCGCTGATCGATGGATTGTCAGCCAGCACCTTTTCCAGCCGCGCCGGAAGCTCGCTGTCGACGCGGCCTTCGGCCAGCAACACCGTTTCGCCGCTCCGCTGGAACGGCGTCAGCACCATCGTCTTGTAATCGGATCAATTGGGTTTGGCGGGGCAGGTCGGATTGTCGGGGTCCATGCCCGGTGGCGTCGCCGCGGTGCATGCCAGCATCGCTGCGAATGCGGTGAGCGATCTGATCCAGCTGCGCATGTCACCCCTCCCAATTCAACCCTGACTCAAATCCACCTCCTGCGCCAGAACAATATCGGTCGTTGGCGCTTGGCGGTATGACCGGCGTCACTGACCAAGCTTGTGAGAACGAATAATCAGGCCTAGCCTTTGAAACACAGGGGTGGGAGCTTGGGATGCGAACGAAGTTGCGACATCAATCGGTGCTCGTCGTCATTGGCTTTATATTGCTGTCCAGCAGCGCCGTCGCCGCTGCGTGGCAGGACGCACCGGGTCAGGGCGACAAAGCCTATGTCCCGCCGGCGCTCGCCGAACCGCCACTGCCCGCGCTGCCGACACGACCGACGCTCGATACCGACAGCTATCCGGGTTGCCGCGAGGATTACCGCAAGAAGAATGCGCCGTTCGACCAAGCCGAGGCCATCAACCGCTGCACAGTGGCGATCGACACCTATTATCGTCAGAATGCTGCCCTATCGTGAAGCGATGATCGCCTATCAGGACGCCTTGTCGGTGCTCTATTCGACCCAGGTTGGCGCCAACAAACGCTATTCGGCGGACACCCAGCATCGCTTTTTTGAGACTGTGATGGTTGAGCACGCGGCCTCCAATCCAGACGGGGCCAATCTCGCCGCATATCGCGCCTATCTGGCCGACCGGTTCTGCTTCAACACTGGGTGCAACGGCTATCCGCCGCCCACCGCGGTCGCGACGGTTTCGGCGTCTGAAAACGCCGACAAGCCCCAGAAAAAGGGCGACGAGACGAAGCGCGCTGACGGCGCCAATTCGGACGCCAATTCCGACGCCAAATGCAAGAGCGCCCGCAAACGGGGCGGCGCGCTTGGCGGGTTGATCGGCGGCGTCGCGGGCAGCGCGGCAGGGCTGAAAGGTATCGGCACGGCGGTGTCGGGCTTGTTCGGCGCGGTACTTGTCTCCGAAATTGCATGCCAGCTCGACGAAAAGGAACAAAAGGTCGCCGCCGAGGCGACCGTTGCGGTCACCAAAAAGGAAGAGGTCGGCGCCACCGCCAAATGGACCAGCCCGACCCGCGAAGGGGTGGCCGGGTCGTCGACGATCACCGCGCTCAACACCGAACCCAATGGCAGCCGATGCCTGTCGATCACTGACATCGCGATCGTCGAGGGCGAAGAAACACGCGTGGCCAAGCGCATGTGTCGACAGAAGCCCGGCGAACCTTACAGCATCATGGCCTGACGGCGACGTTGCGTTTGCGCGGCGAGGGGGTTAGCGCAGGCGAAATGGACATTTCTGACCTGCGCATCGCCCTGTTCAGCGGCAATTACAACATGACCACCGATGGCGCGAACAAGGCGCTTAACCGCCTTGTCGGCTATCTTTTGGCCCATGGTGCCGCGGTGCGTGTCTATTCACCGACGATCGCCAATCCGGCTTTCGAGCCGACCGGCGATCTGGTCAGCGTGCCGTCCTTTGCGATTCCCGGTCGCAGCGAATATCGAATTCCCATGTCCTTCTCGTCGCGGGTGCGACAGGACATCGCCGTCTTCGCGCCGAACATCCTCCATATCTCCAGCCCTGATCGGGTCTCGCGGCAGGCGGCAGCATGGGCGCGGCGTCGACGGCTTCCGGTGGCCTGTTCAGTGCACACGCGCTTCGAAACCTATGTCCGCTATTACAACCTGTCCTTCCTCGAACCCGTGATGGTCGCGTGGTTGCGCAAGCTGTACCGGAAATGCGATGCGCTGATCGCGCCGTCGGAAAGCTTCGCGCAGGTGTTGCGCGATCAGCGGATGAATTACGACATCGGGATATGGACCCGCGGTGTCGAGCAGGGGATTTTTAACCCAGGCCGCCGCGACATGGCGTGGCGCCGCGCGCTCGGCATCGAGGACGACGTCCCGGCGATCGCTTTCCTCGGCCGACTGGTGATGGAAAAGGGGCTCGACGTGTTCGCCGATGCCATCGACGTCCTGGCGCGGCGCGGGGTGCCGCATAAAGTGGTCGTCATCGGCGAAGGTCCGGCGGGCGAATGGTTCGAATCGCGGTTGCCGAATGCCAGTTTCATGGGGTTTCAGGGCGGCGAAGATCTCGCGCACGCACTGGCGTCGTGCGACATCTTCTTCAACCCGTCAGTCACCGAGACCTTTGGCAACGTCACGCTCGAAGCGATGGCGTGCGGGCTTCCGGTCGTCGCAGCGCGCGCCACTGGCAGCGCCAGCATCGTCAAGCACGGTCGCACCGGGTATCTTGTGTCGCCCGGTTCGATCAGCGGCTTTGCCGATCATCTCCAGCGCTATTGCCGAGACATCCCGCTGCGCGCCGAGCATGGCGCCGCGGCGGTGGCGGAAAGCGGCGCCTATCAATGGGACGCGATCAACCAGGCGGTCGCCGACACCTATCGGCGCCTAATCCGTCAGAAACAGCGGCGCGGGAGCTGAGCGGCCGATGGCCGGAGATTTGTTCGGGGGCGACGCACCGGTCCAGCGCGAAGGCGCAGCGACCGGCCCGGTGCCGCTCGCCGAGCGGCTCCGCCCGCGCACGCTGACCGACGTTGTTGGACAGGAGCATCTGACCGGCCCCGAAGGCAGGATCGGCCGCATGGTCGCGGCGGGGCAATTATCGTCGATCATCCTGTGGGGACCGCCGGGCACCGGCAAGACGACGATCGCGCGGCTACTCGCTGAGGCGGTGGGGATGCGCTTCTCGGCGCTGTCGGCGGTGTTCTCGGGCGTTTCGGATTTGCGGACGGCCTTTGCTGACGCCGAAAAAATGGCTGCGGCGGGAAAGCGGACCTTGCTGTTCGTGGACGAGATTCACCGTTTCAATCGAGCGCAACAGGACGGATTTTTGCCTTATGTCGAGCGCGGCACGGTGGTGCTCGTCGGCGCGACGACCGAGAACCCGAGCTTTGCGCTGAACGCGGCGCTGTTGTCGCGGGCGCAGGTGCTGGTGCTCAACCGGCTGGGCGAGGAGGCGCTTGGCCTGCTGGTCGCGCGGGCCGAGGCCGACGTCGGGCGCAGCTTGCCGGTCACGGAAGATGCCCGGGCGGCGCTGATCGCCAGCGCCGATGGCGACGGGCGCTTCCTGCTCAATCAGGTCGAGACGTTGTTCGCCGCCGCGATCCCCGATCCGCTGGATCCCGCCGAACTCGCGCAATTCCTTCACCGCCGGATGCCGATCTATGACAAGGATCGCGACGGACACTACAATCTGATTTCGGCGTTGCATAAGGCGCTGCGCGGGTCCGATCCACAGGCGTCGCTCTATTATCTCGCGCGGATGCTGGTGGCGGGCGAGGAGCCGCTCTATGTGCTGCGGCGGCTGGTGCGCTTCGCCAGCGAGGATGTCGGCCTCGCTGATCCGCAGGCGCTGATCCAATGTCTCGCTGCGAAGGACGCCTATCAGTTTCTCGGCTCTCCCGAGGGTGAGCTCGCGATCGTGCAGGCCTGCCTCTATCTCGCCACGGCGCCCAAATCGAACGCCGCCTATGCGGCGCAGAAGGCGGCCTTTGCGTCGGCGCGCGACACCGGGTCGCTGGCGCCGCCCGCGAACATCCTCAACGCCCCGACCAAGCTGATGAAGGATTTGGGCTATGGTGCGGGCTATGCTTATGACCATGACGCACCCGACGGCTTTTCGGGCGCCGATTATTGGCCCGACGGGATGGGCGCGCAAACCTACTACCAGCCGACCGATCGCGGCTTTGAGAAGCGGATCGCCGACCGCATCGCGTGGTGGGACGAGCAACGCAGGGTGCGGGGCTGGGGATGATGCGGTCCCGCGCGGACAGCCGGTCGAAGCCGCATCGCTGGTCTGCGTCGACCTCTATTCGAACGGTGGATAACGCTCGAACGCGGGCAGGCTGTCCAGCTTTTCCATCCACCCGATCCGCTCGGCGGTCTGGATCTGCACCTGCGCCGGGATCAGGCCGGGATCGTCGAGCGTCGCCGACTGGACATCGATCTGGCCCGGAAAAATGGCTTCACTGGTATAGAACAGCCCGGTGCCGCATTCACCGCAGAAATGACGGCGGCCATGTTCGGATGACGCATAGATTTTGGGCGTACCGGTGATCTCGATCTCGTCCTGCCCGACCAGCGCCCACCCAACCATCGGCGCCCCCGCATGGCGGCGGCAATCGCTGCAATGGCACAGCGCATGATGCTGCACAGTCGTGGTCATCGAATAGCGGATCGCGCCGCAATGGCATTGGCCGGTGGCGCGCGGACTCGAATCGTTCATGGCCGTTCTCCTGACTGCAATAATCAGAACATATCATAAACATTTTCGGTTGCGCAATTACCTCGTGCGTCAATCCAGCGGAACAACGAGCCAAGCGCGCGTCCAATTGGGATGGGGCTTATGGGTTCGTTCATCCACGGCGCAGATCAATCGTCGCCGAATTAACATCAAGTTATCCATAATGTGGCATGACCCAA
Source organism: Alphaproteobacteria bacterium (assembly GCA_018823905.1). Lineage (GTDB taxonomy): Bacteria > Pseudomonadota > Alphaproteobacteria > Sphingomonadales > Sphingomonadaceae > Sphingopyxis. The sequence continues at coordinate 11,958 of JAHJHL010000087.1, read as the reverse complement.
GCGATGACGAATACACAGCTTTTCGGCGTGGCGGTGCAGCGACCAGCGGTTTTGGCGATGGTGGCCTTTGTGTTGGCGGCATTGAAGGGTGCCGACGCCAATCTCAGCCTGTTTTTTCTGCATCGACAGGATCGGTGGCTGTTGCTGGTCGGTGTGATTTTGCTCGCGCTTTGCGTCTGGCGTCTGCCGGCGCGCGAGCGGGCGTTCTCCGGAAGCTGGCGACTGGCGTTGGCCATTGGAACCCTGATGGCGACAGTGGCCTTTGCTGGCCATTATCTCATCCTATCGGGGTACGACCTCAGTCGCGACGAGCAGATGGCGACCTTTGATGCGCAGGTGTTCGCGCAAGGTCAGCTCGTTGCGCCGCTAAGCGGTATTTGGCGCAATCATGCCGAAGCGTTAAATACGATGTTTATGCATCCGACGAACGAAACGGCGGGTTGGATATCCGCTTATCTGCCGCTGAATGCTGCGTTTCGGGCGCTGTTTGGGCTGATTGGCGACGCCGCCTTGACTGGGCCTGCCATGCTGGTGTTGGGTGCGGTCGCACTGTGGGGATGCGCTAGGCGCATTTGGCCCACCGATCGTGAGGCAGCGGTCGTGGCGCTCCTATTATATCTTGGGTCTGGACAGATATTGTTCAACGCCATGACCGCCTATGCCATGCCGACCCATCTTGCTTTGAACCTTGCCTGGCTCTGGCTTTTTCTGCGTCGAACGACGACGGCGGACTTGGCAGCTTTGGCGGTCGGGTTCGTTGCCGTGGGGTTACATCAACCGATCATGCATCCGATGTTTGCGGCCCCAATCCTTTTTCTGCTGCTGTTGGAGCGTGATTGGCGCCGCGCCGCGCTCTATTTTCTGGGATATGCAGCCATTGGTGGATTCTGGGCATGGTGGCCCAATGCCATGTGGGTGCTGGTTGAAGCCGATGCGGCGGCTCCAAAAGGACAAGGGATCGACTATATCAGCCGGCTGACCTTGACCGTGATGCAAGGTGACGGACTGAGGTTGGCCAATATGGTCGCCAATATATTTCGCTTTTTCGCATGGCAACACCTGCTGCTGTTGCCGCTGCTGCTGTTCGGCTTCGCGGTGGCGCGCAAAAACCGGCTCGCGGGCGCATTGGCCGGGGGCATTTTGCTGACGACGACTGTTATGTTCGTCATCTTGCCGTATCAAGGGCATGGCTTTGGCTATCGCTACCTGCACGGCCTGATCGGCAACTTCATCCTTCTCGCGGTTTTTGGATGGATGACGTTGGGTCAGACGCTGCCGCATTGGCGTGTCTTGCTGATGCGAACGACGGCGGCGGGACTGATCCTTGTCTTTCCATTGCAAGCATGGATGGCACATTCATTCTATGCGCCCTACGCGCAGGCTTCGAAACGGATCGCTGCGAGCTCCGCCGATTTTGTAGTTGTAGGCGAAACGGATGCGCCCTTTTCTATCGATCTGGTGATCAATCCGCCCGCACTCGATGCGCGTCCAATCCGGCTGATACGCGGTGCAGTCAATCCCGCGCTGGCGCAGGCAATGTGCGGGACCCAGCCCGCGCCGTTGGTGGCATTTTTGGGCAAAGGGGTGTTGGCGCCGATCCAAGCCTATCATAACGTTAAGCATGATGGTGCGGCACAGGATAAGGCCAATCAGGCGGTCGAGACCGAATTGCGCCAACGGCGATGCCGGACGACGATCATCGAATAGCTGGCGGCAAGCTTTCCAGCAAAACGGCGGCCATCCGGCCCCAATCATAATTCTCGGCGGCATGCCGCGCCATCGCAGCGGTGTCGACGGGCGAAGCGGCTAACGCTTCAATTGCCGCCGCGCAGCGTGCCGCCGAACCGTGAGGATCGGCGAGGTCAATGTCGACCCCAATCAGCCATCGGTGCGCTGCGGGGTCGGCTTTGGCGCTGCCGTCGCCGCAAATCACGGGAAGCCCGCAAGCCATCGCTTCCTGAACGACAAGTGGATAGCCCTCGCCGACGCTCGGCAGCAGCAGCATATCAGCGGCGCGATACAGGTCGGCGATTAGCGACTGCGGTTGCTGGCCGAGCACATGCACATTCGTCAGGCCCCAGTCACCCGGCTCGATTGAGCCTTGGCCGAGCAACGCGAAATGCACTTCCGGGCGCTGCTGGGCTAGTAGCCGAAGGACGCGGAGCCCCTTTTTCTCGACGAAACGGCCTACGAATACTGCCAGGGGCGCGTCGGTCGGCAGCTTCCACCGCGCGCGCGTTTCGTTTCTGGGCAATCGTTGGTGCGGATGGAACACGGACTGGTCGACGCCGTTGAACACCAGGAGCGATTTGCGACGGGGAGGTGAGCCCAAAAGATCGTCTCGCACCGTCGCACTAATGAAGGCGAGCCCGTCGGCTGAGGCGATCATGGGTCGCGTAATCAGGAAATTGGCAAGCCGCAACAGGCTGTTTAACAGCGCACTGGCAAAGGGGATGACGCCGATATGTTGCACCAGGATTGTCGGTTTTTTCGCGGTCTTGGCAAAAAGCATGGCGAACATCGATGTTATGTATAGCGCGTCATGGATGACAACGGCATCGGCGTCGCGTACTGCGCGCCATAACCGCGTAATGGCACGCAGGCCGGGGATCGGCATCGGCAGCCCTGTCAGCTTTTCTGTCGGATTGGAGCAGTTCAATCCGATCAAGGTAGCAGGACTTTCGGGTAGCCCGTCGGCGTCGCTGGCGGCCCATGCCACTTGGTACCCAACCGCCGCGAATTCGTGGTTCAGCTGCGCGGCGACGCGCTCAAGCCCGCCGCCGTGCGTGTCATAGAAATTGCTGACGGACAGGATTCGCATCGATCGGCGACTTCACCGTGTCAGGCAGGTTCGAAGCGCATCGTCGTTTCGAGCCGGTTCGGAAAGGCGATGCCAGCGAAGCCAGAGCGGTACTTTCGGCCACTCGCGATGGCGCCGATCCGATACCCTGCTGCGCGGGCCAGCGCTTCCCAGTCGCGACGCGAGAGATAGGCTGCCTTAACCATGCCGCCAAACGGAATATTCCCCCAAGCGTCGAGGGCCGTCAACCGCAGATCATCCATGAAGCCGGTGGTCAGATGGTCCTTGATATAAACCGAACCGGTAACCGCGCGTCGGATTTCACGCATCAGATTGACGCGCGCGTCCGGTGGCACATGGTGGAGAACATTGTTGAGTGTGGCGGCGTCATAGGTGTTGTCAGCGCATGGAAGGGTGCGCCCATCATATTGTCGTGTTGGTACTTTCAGCGTCGGGCAAAAGCGGTCAACCAAGTCTATCGCTTCGACCGATGCGACGGGGAACAGGTCAGCAATGGCTTGCGCGATCACCCCGGTGCCCCCGCCGACGTCGAGCAGTCGCTGTGGGCGACCCTGCCAGACCTCCAGCAGGCTATCTAGCATTTCGACCTGGTAGTGCGGCGCTTTTACGGCGAATACGGGAAGGTGCTCCGCCAATATGGATTGCAACTGGCGCGGGTCGACGGTCATGGGTGCAGCGGCCATATTAAATTATCCGGGTTGAATGTGGGCGGATCGCCCAGCGGCTTAGTACGTAATTGATGGCGATCATACAGATGGTCGCGATCGGTGACGCCCAGACCATCGCGAGACCGAAAAGATCATGCCATATCCAAATCGCGATGAAGGCGAGCGGAATATTTGCTGACATCGCTATAGCGTAGCGCAGGAAGCGCTGCATCGAGATGGCCTCGCCAAATGTTGCGATGCTGTGCAACACATAGCCTATGGTGGCTGAGAGAGCGAAGGAAAGAAGGATCGACGCCAAATATGGCCAGCCGAATTTGTCACCACCGATCATCACGGCATTGTGAAGTGTCAGGCAGATCGCTGATACTGCACCATAAGCCAAGGCTGGACGCGCGATCATGCTTTACACCGCGCGCGAACAAAATACACGCATGCATCATTCTGTCGGATCGCCGCGGGGGTAAATTTGTCCTCGATTAACGCGCGCAGGTTCATCAGCACGGTCAATGTATTAGCGAGGGCGGCGCCCAGCAGCGGAATTTTGCGCAAGAAAAAGGCGAAACCTGTCATACGAATGAGCGTCGTCGTTGCGAGCGGGCCGACGAGTGCAACCTTTTCCTCGACGGCAAAACCATGTGCGTCGAGCTCTGCAACCAGACCAGGACCCGTCCACCTGCGATGGTCTTCTGGGTGGGGATGATAAAGCCAACTGCCGTGCGTTGACAGATATAGGATGCCATCTTCGCGCAGCAGGCGCCGGATTTCGGCGAAATAGGTATTTAGGTCGCGCACATGTTCGAGCACTTGCACGGACAACACGGCATCAAAAGATTGCGGATCGAACGGTACGCGACCGTCGGATCCAATCTGGACATCGCCGCCTTCGTCGATGTCGGCGCCGACGTACCGAACGGCTTGTTGTTCCAAAGCGTCCCGGTAGGGCATGTCACCGCAACCGAGATCGATCAGCTTGGCCTGGAGGGGGCTGTAGGCAGCGACCGATCGAAGAATTAGCGACCCGAGCGGGCGCAACACGAGCCAGTCGGTGTCCCATAGGCGGGGCTTGCTGCGACTTTCCCTCATGCGATTTTCTCGCTTCCGTGCCGAGTCATCGGTTACGCTCGCCAGCCTGTGCGATGCACGCATAAACCCCGGGGACATCGAGATATCTCAGCAGCTTCGCTTCTTTCCGTCCCCGCGTAACGGTGTCGAGAATGAGTCCACAAAACAGATTGAGGAACGCCAGAATCATTGTTCCCGTCGCCAGAACCGCCATCGGCAGTCGCGGTACCGTGCCGCTACGCATATATTCCAGGATGACGGGATAGCCGAACAGAAGCGACAGGCAGAACAGCGAAAGCGCGATCGAACTGAAAAGTGCAAAGGGCCGTTCCTGTTTGAGGAGCATGCCAATCGTCCACAAAATGCGGAAACCGTCCGACACCGTTTGCAGCTTGCTTTCCGACCCCTCGACGCGATCCTTGAATTGGGTGGGCGCTTCGCTCGTCGGCATTCCCAATTGCAGCGCATGGATTGTAAGCTCGGTCTCGATCTCGAAGCCTTGCGACATCATGGGAAAGGATTTGACAAAACGCCGCGAAAAGACGCGATAGCCGCTGAGCATGTCGCTAAAGCCGCCGCCAAACATGGTGCGCACCAGCGCGGTCAGCATCCAATTGCCGAAACGGTGCGCAGGTCGATAAGCGGTGCCGCTGACGTCGGTCCGGGTTCCTACCATCATGTCGAGGCCGTCATCGACGAGCCGTTGAATCAATTTTGGCGCAGCTTGCGCGTCATACGTCTCGTCGGCGTCACACATGATGTAGATGTCGGCATCAATGTCAGCGAACATCCGCCGGACGACGAAGCCCTTGCCTTGCCGCATTTCGGTGCGAACGATCGCTCCGGCGGCTCGGGCGACGCTGGCGGAATCGTCACTGCTGTTGTTGTCGTAAACATAGATACTGGCTTCAGGCAGGATCTCGCGAAACCGCTTGACGACCGTGCCGATGACCAGGCCTTCGTTGTAGCATGGCAGAAGGACCGCGATGCGGGGCGTGGCGTCGCCGAACTGGAAAGGGTTCGCAGCATCGAACTGCCCCACGCGCATGTACATCGATCTGGAAACCCCCGCGAACCTTGGTCAATTCCTTTCGGGAAGCTAGTCGAAACTAGTTAACAACTATTTAGGGTCCGCTTCGGCGAGTTTCGGTCAATCCCCCAAATCGACCTTATGCGCCTCCGCCCACGCCTGATACTGTCCGCGCGGATTCGATGATGGTTGGGCCAGGATCGTCGGTATGTCGGCGCGCAGCGCGGCGAGGTCGAGGGAGCGGATCATTGCCTTGACGGGGCCGACCCCAGCGGGGGTGATCGACAGGCGTTCGATGCCGACGCCGAGCAGCGCCATCGCTTCCAATGGCCGCCCACCCATCTCGCCGCAAACGCCCAGCGCGACTTTGGATCCCGCCACCGTCCGCACGACGCGCGCCAGATAGCGCATGACGATCGGCGACAGCCAGTCATAACGCTCGGCGAGGCGCGGGTGGGCGCGGTCGGCGGCGAACAGGAACTGCGTCAGATCGTTGGTCCCGACCGACAGGAAGTCGAGATGCGGCAGCATCAGGTCGAGCGTTTCGAGTAGCCCCGGCACTTCGAGCATCGCGCCATAGCGGATCGCGACGGGCAGCTTTTTGTTGTGTTTGGCCAGCCATGCTCGCTGGCCGACGAACAGGTTGCGGGCGGCCTCATATTCCCAAGGTTCGGACACCATCGGGAACATGACGTTGAGCGTGCGTCCGGCGGCGGCTTCCATCAGCGCGCGCGCCTGCACCTTGAGCAGGCCTTCGCGTTCGAGCGCCAGGCGTAGGGCGCGCCAACCCATCGCCGGATTTTCCTCGAGCGCGCTGTCGCCGACGTTCATATAGGGTAGCGCCTTGTCGCCCCCGATGTCGACGGTGCGAAAGATCACCGGCCGATCGCCCGCCGCGTCGAGCACGTCGCGATAAAGCCGTTGCTGTCGATCGCGTGAAGGCAGCGTCGCCGACACCAGAAACTGAAACTCGGTGCGGAACAGGCCGATACCGCGTGCGCCGGTCAGGTCGAGCGCGGCGATATCTTCGCGCAGCCCGGCGTTGATCATCAATTCAATCGGCACGCCATCCTTGGTGACCGCTGGCAAATCGCGCAACGAAGCGAGGTTGGCGCGGCGCTTTTGCGAAATCACCAGCTTGGCGTCGAACGCATCCTGTACCGCCTGCGTCGGGCGGACGTGCAGTGCGCCCGCCGCCGCATCGAGCAGCAGCAAATCCCCTTCACGGATCGACGCGCGGACTTCGCTGACGCGGCCGATCACGGGCACCCCCATCGCGCGCGCGACGATGATGACGTGGGCGGTGAGCGAGCCCTCCTCGAGCACAACGCCCTTCAGGCGGCGGCGGTCATATTCGAGCAGCTCGGCGGGGCCAAGGTTGCGTGCGATCAGGATCGAATCCTGCCGCAGCCCCATCTGCGCGGCGGTTCCCATCTGGCCCGACACGATGCGGATCAGCCGGTTCGACAAATCCTCCAGATCGTGCATCCGATCGCGCAGCAGGGCATCGTCGATCTGGCGCATCCGCATCCGGGTGCGTTGCTGGACGCGTTCGATCGCAGCTTCGGCGGTCAGGCCGCTGTCGATCGCTTCGTTGATCCGCCGCGACCAGCCTTCGTCATAGGCGAACATCTTGTATGTCTGAATGACTTCGTCATGTTCGCCGCCGACCCCGAACTCGGCCTGGCTCGCCATGCGATCGATTTGCTCGCGCATCTTGTCGAACGCGGCATAGACGCGGTGCCGCTCGGCCTCGGTATCTTCGGCGACCGTATGTTCGATGGTGATGCGCGGCTGGTGGAACACCGCGACCCCGGCACCCATGCCGTCGACCAGTTTCTGCCCGTTCAGCCGCTGCGCCGACTGGTCGGCCGCCGCAGCGTCGGTGCGCGCGGCGGTATCGACCAGATCGGCGTTGGTGATGAGTTCGGACAGGACCATGGCGACAGTCTGCAACGTCTCGATCTCGATGTCGGCGTAACGGCGCGGGTCGGCATGCTGGACGCACAGGACACCGACGGCGCGTTCGCGGCGGATGATCGGCACCCCGGCAAAGCTGTGGAACAATTCTTCGCCGGTTTCGGGGCGGTACGAAAAGTCGGGGTGCGCCGCGGCTTCGTCGAGGTTGAGCGTTTCGATCTGGTCGGCGATCATGCCGACCAGACCCTCGCCGAGGCCGAGACGGGTGACGTGTACCGCCTCCTGCTTCAATCCGCGCGTCGCGTAAAGTTCCAGCGCCCCGTCGCGCAGCAGATAGATCGAACAGACCTCGCTATCGAGGCATTCGCCGATGATCCCGACGACCTGATTGAGCTTGCCCTGCGCGTTCGCGCGCGACGCCATGACCTCGTGGAGCCGGGTCAATATGGTCCGCGCCGACTGGGCGGCCGAAGAGGGGGGAGGCGGAGCGTTGGTCATTCGCCCCCTGCTAACAGATGGATGCGCCGAGCGCCATGACCCCCGCGCGCCGTCGCGGCCAAACCATTGTTCGCTGTCGCCAAGCCTGGGTCAGTTGGTCCCGACCGGCGCGGCCGGCCCCTGCGCTGCACCCGGCGGCGTGGCGGTCGTCGTGGTCGGAGCGAAGGGCGCAACCGGTGCGGGGGCGGTCATAATCGCAGGCGGCGGCGCATATTTGGCGTCCCATGCGACGACATCATACTGATAGCGGGCGTAGGCCTCGTAAAAATCATGGAAAGGCTCGTCGAGCCGCGCCAGATGTGCGGGCGCCTGTTCGACGACCTGCGTGGTCGGCGTCGACGAGACCAGCTGTGCAATTTCGTTTGCGCGGGTGCAAAAGGCACGCTGCGCAGGGGGCTGGGCGAAATAGTTGAACAGCTGCGTCGACAGCTTGTCACGCGCGGCGGTGCCGTTGGTCTTACTTTCCTTGCCGAGCTGGGTGATGACGTTTTTCTCGGTCGAGCGGATGACCTTGCCATGCGCCTTGATGATATTGTTGTAGGCGGACACGAGCGTCGTTTCTTCGAGGCCGCGGCAACCGATGGCGGCCACGTTTAACCCGATCTTGAGCTGCCAGAAAGCACGGTCGCCGGTGACATTGCTGTTCGCTGTCACGAACCGACCGTCGATGCCACGCCCCGGCAGGATCTGCGTCACCGCGGCGTTGCCCGGCGGCAGCGGCCGCGGCGGGACGACGACGGCTACAGGCGGCGGGGGCGGGGGCGGGGGCGGCGGGGGAGGCGCTTTGGTACAAGCGGCAACGCTCGCCAGAAGTCCGGCCACGATGATCTTCCGCGACAAATTCATGATCCACTCCCCAACCGCATCATCATGCGGGATCAACCTCGGGCCTGCAACGCGGCTTCGGCCTGTTGCACCAGAGATGCGACGATTGCCGCCACGCTCTCCTCTTCCGATACCATACCGACAGATTGCCCTGCCATTAACGAACCATTTTCGACGTCGCCGTCGATTACCGCACGGCGCAGCGCGCCGGCCCAATAATGTTCGATTTCCAGCTGCGCCTGCATCATATCGACCTCACCCTTGTCGAGCTTGTTGGCGACTTCGCGCTGCTTGGCGGTGAATGCCTCGGTTCCGGCATTTTTGAGCGCGCGAACCGGGATGACGGGCAGGCGCGGGTCGATCTGGACGCTAGCGACGGCTTCGCGCGCCGATGCCCGCATGAACGCCTTTTTGAAATTGGGATGCGCGATGCTTTCGGTGGCGCAGACGAAACGCGTGCCGAGCTGGACGCCCGAGGCGCCCATTTCCAGATAAGCGGCGATCGCTTCGCCGCGGCCGATGCCGCCTGCGACGAACACCGGGACTTCATCGGCCAGCGTCGGCAGGATTTCCTGCGCCAGCACGCTGGTCGACACCGGGCCGATATGGCCGCCGGCCTCCATCCCCTCGATGACCAGCGCATCGACGCCCGACCGGACGAGCTTTTTGCCCATCGCCAGCGTCGGCGCAAAACAGATGACCTTGGCGCCCGATGCCTTGATCGCTTCCAGGCTGCCCTTGGGCGGCAGCCCGCCCGCCAGCACGACATGGCCGACACCATGCTTGGCGCAGACATCGATCAGTTCGAACAATTGCGGGTGCATCGTGATCAGATTGACCCCGAACGGTTTGGTTGCAAGCGCCTTGGTCGCGGCGATTTCGGTATCGAGCAACGCAGGCGTCATCGCGCCGCACGCGATCACCCCGAAGCCGCCGGCGTTGCTGATCGCGCTGACCAGATGGCGTTCAGAGACCCAGCTCATCGCGCCGCACAGGATGGCATAGTCGCTGCCGAGCAGTTCGGTCCCGCGCGCCATCAATTCGTTCATTTTGCTCATTGAGGCTGCCTTTGCCAGCACTGGGACTCGCGCGCAATCCCTGGCGGTAAAGGGGTCATCGACCCGTCGTGCGCCAGAATCTGTTCGGCGCAACCGCTGCACCTTCGATCGATCGGAACGCGCCGTCGCTATGCCGTTGCTTATAATCGGACCACTCAATCACTGAATTCACCTTATTCGGTTAGGTCGATTGGGAGCACCGGCCTATCCTGCCCTCTCTTAGCGGAAGGATGTCGCCAACGACTCGTCATGCGCTGGTCATCCAGCCGCTGCACCAGTTCAAAATCATAAAAGGAGAGACTGTATGAACGACCAGACCCCCATTGGCAGTGGTTGCCCGGTTCACCAGCCCGGCGGCGTGCGTTCGCTGCTTGGCCGCACCAACAAGGATTGGTGGCCCGACATGCTGGCGACCGAAGTCCTCACCCCCAATGGCCCGTCGAACCCGATGGGCGATGACTTCGACTATTCGAAGGCGTTTGCGCTGCTGGACTATGCGGCGCTCAAGGCCGACCTGACCGCGCTGATGACCGACAGCCAGCCCTGGTGGCCCGCCGACTATCGCCATTATGGTCCATTCTTCATCCGTATGGCGTGGCACGCGGCGGGCACCTATCGCACCGCCGATGGGCGCGGCGGCGCCAACAGCGGGCAGCAGCGTTTCGCGCCGCTCGACAGCTGGCCCGACAATGGCAACCTCGACAAGGCCCGCCGCCTGCTGTGGCCGATCAAGCAGAAATATGGCAACAAGATCAGCTGGGCCGATCTGTTCATCCTGACGGGCAATGTCGCGATCGAAAGCATGGGCGGCCCGGTGTTCGGCTTTGGCGGCGGCCGCGCCGACGTGTTCGAGCCCGAGCGCGATATCTATTGGGGCAGCGAAGACAAGTGGGTGAACGAGGGCGTCCAGACCCGCATCGATCCCGACAAGGGCTTCGCTGAAATCGAAGGCCCGCTGGCCGCGATTCAGATGGGCCTGATCTACGTCAACCCCGAAGGCCCGGGCGGCAATCCCGATCCGCTGCTGTCGGCGCGCGACATGAAGGAAACCTTCGAGCGCATGGCGATGAACCATGAGGAAACCGTTGCGCTGACCGCGGGCGGCCACACCTTTGGCAAGGCGCATGGCAATGGCGACGCTTCGCTGCTCGGCGCGGCGCCTTCGGGTGGCGATCTGGCCGCGCAGGGTTTCGGCTGGGTCAGCAGCCACGAGAGCGGCGGCATCGGCGAGCACAGCGTTACGAGCGGCATCGAAGGGTCGTGGGTCAACACCCCGACCGAATGGTCGGAGAATTATTTCCGCCTGCTGCTCGATTATGACTATGAGATCGTTCATTCGCCCGCGGGTGCGCAGCAGTGGCAGCCGATCAACCAGAAGCCGGAAGATATGGCACCGGCGGCGTGGGATCCGAACATCAAGGTTCCGACGATGATGACGACCGCCGACATGGCGCTCAAGATGGACCCCGAATTCCGGGCGATCAGCGAGAAGTTCCGCAACGATCATGAAGCGTTCAAGGATGCGTTTGCGCGCGCCTGGTTCAAGCTGTGCCACCGCGACATGGGTCCCAAGGTCCGTTACCTCGGCCCCGAAGTCCCAGCCGAAGACCTGATCTGGCAGGATCCGGTCCCCGCGGGCACCATGCCGTCGGACGCCGATGTCGCCGCCGTCAAGGCAGCGATTGCGGCAAGCGGCCTGACCGTCAGCCAACTGGTCAAGACTGCCTGGGCGTCGGCGAGCACCTATCGCAAGTCCGACCACCGCGGCGGCGCCAATGGCGCGCGTGTGCGGCTGGCGCCGCAAAAGGATTGGGAGGTCAACGAGCCCGCGATGCTGGCGAAGGTGATCGAAACCCTCGACGGCTTGCGTGGCAATCTGTCGATCGCCGACGCGATCGTCCTCGGCGGCGTGGTCGGTCTGGAAAAGGCGATCAAGGACGCGGGCTTCAGCGTCGCAGTGCCGTTCACCGGCGGGCGCGGCGATGCGACCGCCGAACAGACCGACGCCGAGAGCTTCGATGTGATGGAGCCCGAGGCCGATGCGTTCCGCAACTATCTGGGCAAGAAGAAGCTGGC
>JAHJHL010000086.1 GCA_018823905.1 Alphaproteobacteria bacterium | reverse complement strand
CGGGGGCCGCCAGCGTCCTTTCCTGCGCCGCTGCGTAAGCCCACAGCGGCCCCCGCCTTCGCGGGGGCGACGGCTAGTTTTGGTCGGATGCCGTCTTTCAAATATTTCGCGCAGAGGCGCAGAGAACGCAGAGAGAAAGTGTAAAAGATCTCTGCATTCTCTGCGCCTCTGCGCGAGTTCTTTTAAAGCCTGACGGCAGCTACTCGTCGCTTGCCCCCCCAGCTACTTCCCCGCCTTATCGCTCACCGCCCTGATCACCAGCGCCTTGTCCTCGACCAGATAACGCTTCGCTAGCGCTTGCAGCTCCGCAGGCGTCGCGGCTTCGACTTCACCGATCCCCTTGCGGCTGCGATCGAGGCGCTCGGTCTGGCTCGTCGCCTCGGCGACATAGTTCAGCCAATAGCTGTTCTCGCGCCGCGATTTGGTCATCGCTTCGACCAGCGGCTTGCGCGCGCGGTCGAGCAGGTCGGCGTCGACCGGCGCATCGCGCAGTTCCTTGGCGATCGCAAAGATCGCGGCGCGCGTCGTCGCCAAATCCTTGTGATCGACATTGCTGGCAGCGAAGAGATGGCCATAGCCTGGAAATTCGTCCGACAGGCTGGCGGCAGCGCCGGGGCTGTAGCTTTCGCCGAGCCGCTCGCGCAGTTCCTCGGTCAGCTTAAGCTGCATCACGCGCGCCAACAGATTAAGCCGCATCGCTTCGGCAAGGTCGCTGTCGTCGCGGGCCGGCCAATAGACGCGCAGCTCGGCCTGTTCGGCCGGTCCCTTGTGGATCAGCGTCCGCTCGCTGCGGTCTTTTGCATATTCGCGCACCCGCGCGTCGGCGCGCGGGTCGAAGGCGGCGCGGCGTGCGGGCAGCGCGCCAAAGGACGCGGCGATCGCATCGATCGCCGCCTGCTCGTCGATGTCGCCGACGACGCCGATCTCGATCGCGCCGTTGGCAAAGCTGTCAGCCACCACCGGCTTCAGCTGCGCCCAGTCGAGCGCCATCAGTTTTTCAAGCGGCGGGGTTTGCGAGCGCGGATCGTCGTTGGCGAGGATGCCGCCCGCGTCGCGGCCGATCACCGCCGCCGGGGTCGCATCATTTGCGGCATATTGCTGCGGCAGCACGCGGCGGATCAGCGCAAGTCCGTCGGGGCGATAGCCGGGGTGGGTCAGATACGCCGCCATCAGCTTCGCCTGAAGCCCGAAATCCTCGGGCGACGTCAGCGCGGTCCCGCCGAACGCATCGGTCGCATTGCCGAAGCTCGGGCTGACGGTCTTCCCCGCGAGGATCGAGCGCAATTCGTCGAGGCTATGCGCTTCGAGCCCGCCGAGCATGAGCGAACCCGCCAGCGAAACCCGGGTCGGATCGTCGCGCGTCGCGAGGAGATTGCCGCCGTCGACGCGCAGCGACAGCATGACGCGGTCCTTTTGGAAATCGGTCTTCTTGATGTTGAGCATCACATTGTTGGCAAAGCGAACCCGCCGGATGCCGAGATCCTCGATCCGGTCGTCGCTGACGATTTTGCCCGGGGTACCGAAATTGTCATAGGCGAAAGCCGCGTTCGCGGCTTCGGTCGGCGCCGCCACGGCAACTTGGGTCGAGCTGCGCAGCGCGGCGAGGATCGCATCGGCGCCGCCTTCGATCGGCTTTTTGGCCGACACCCGCGCGAGCGGCGCGCTGAAGCCCGCCATCCGCTTGCGGAACGCGGCGGTCACCGCCGCGGCGCTGAGCGATGGCCCGGTCGCCTCGAACAAGGCCTGCGAGGTTTCGGGACGGACAAAGACAAAATCGCCCTTCGCCGCGGTGACCAGCGCATCGGCGAGCGCATCGCTGCGCCGCGTCGTCACCCCAGCCACCGCATTGCGCAACGCCGTACGGCGGGTCGCCAGTTGCTCGTCGACCTCGGCCTGCGTGAAACCATGCTCGATCGCGCGGCGCTGTTCCTGTTCGATCAGCGCGAGCGCTTCTTTCCATGCGCCTTCTTTGGCGACGGCACCGACGGTGACCTGATCGAATACCTTCCAGCCCGCCGCTTCGCTGAAATAACCGCCGAGGATCGGCGAATCCTCGTTGAGCGCAAGCTTCGCCAGACGGCGGTTGACAATCGCTTCGCCCAAATTTTCGGCCTGCGTGCGGGCGCGTTTCGCTTTCGTGTCGGGTTCGTCGACCCAAGGCCTGAACGCCGCGAGCGTCACCGAATCCTGAATCGCTGGATCGATAAAGTCGTCGGCCGCTGCCGCGCGGCTGAAATCGATCATCCCGATATCGGGATCGGCGCCCGCGGGGCCGCGCCCCTTCCAGTCGCCAAAGCGCGCCTTGATCTTCACCTCGACCGCTGCCGGATCGAAGTCGCCAACCATCACCAACGTCGCGCGTTCGGGCCGGTAATAGCGATCATACAGGTCGCGCAGACGTGCGGCGGGGGCGGTCTTGATGACCTCTTCGGTGCCGACCGGGATGCGGCTCGCGACCGTCATCCCCTGCATCTGGAAATCGAGCTGGTCGATCAGATTGCGCAGTTGATAGGTGTCGCGCGCGCGGCGTTCGGACAGGATGATGCCGCGCTCGCGGTCGACCGCAGTCGGATCGATCGTCAGCTCGCTGCCCGTCTCGCGCATCAGCATCAGCCCGGTATCGATCAGATCGTCCGACGCATTGGGCAGGTCGAGCTTGTAAATCGTTTCGTCGAACCCGGTCGAAGCGTTCGTGTCGGCGCCGAACGCCAGCCCCTTGCGCTCAAGTAGCTTGATCATTTCCCCCTCGGGCACATTGGTCGACCCATTGAACGCCATATGTTCAAGGAAATGCGCGAGTCCGCGCTGGTCGTCGGCCTCGGCAAAGCTGCCGACGTCGAAGCGCATGCGCAGGACGACGCTGTCCTTGGGCGTGCTGTTGGCCAGCAGCGCATATTTCATCCCATTGGGCAGCACGCCGAACACAATATTCGGATCGACCGGCACGTCGCTGGCGGCGAAGTTCCAAGCCTTTGCGGCCTCGGTTTGCGGATTGGTCGCGGTTGTCGCGGTGGTGGGTGCCGCCGTATCGCGGGCATAAGCCGGTGCGGCGGTGACGATCAGCAGGACGAGGGGCGACAGGGCGGTCGAAGCACGCCGGGCAAAGCTATTGGTCATGAGGCCGGTTTGGCCACCGCTCGGCAGGCGGTCAAGCGCTGGTTACCCTTGCGGATCGCATCGTCCGCGACACCCGCTGCCAATGCACGCCGACGCAGGTTCCGCTCCTCGACCTCTTATGTGACGTCTTCAGCTCTGCCTCGGGAGCGACAAAAGCGATGGCGGCCGTATGGAGTGGGCCGTCACTTCGTCTGTCAAAAGAGGTACGGAGCCAGCCGATAACGCACTTTTTGGCTAAACTCCTGATAAGCCGGGTCCGCCAAAAGCACGCGCTCTTCGGCAAGAATGCGCGAGATGTTGAGCGTTAGTGCCAAGGTGTAGACCGCAAAGTTCCAATAATTCGGCCCGCTAAGTAGAAAGCCGAGGTGCGTTATCGCGTAACCGGCATACATCGGATGGCGCATGAACCGATAGGGGCCGCTCACCTTGACCCCGCGGTTGGCCGCGATAACCCCGAAGCTACGCCGAAGGGTGAATTTCGCGTAAACCTGAAACAACATGCCGCCGACAATCAGAAAACTGCACAGCGCCAAGGGAACCAGCGGCGTATCGCTGGATGCAATCACAAGCATGGGGGCGAGCGTCCCGCCGAAACCTAGCGCCCAGTCGAGTGGTCGCAGCGAAATGTTGTTTGTCGCGCGGCGAAAGAGCACGAAGAACACCACACAGCCCTCAGCAAGGAGGATAAACCAGTTCTGATAGTGACCGGTTTCAATAGCGGAGGGGATCAACCTCGATGCAAGCGTCCCCAACAACGTGACGACGACAACTTTCTCCAACAGATCAAGACCGAGAGCGAATTTAGTCGGTTGAGCGTGTTCGACCGATGCAGTCATAGCGTCCAATCCCTACAAAATCAGGAGGATCGGATAGCAACGGAATGGTTACCAACCGGATAACCGTAGCCCGCTATCGCGGCATGAAAACCTAGCTTCCCTTTTTCTTCCGGTGGCTTTCCAGATCGAGCACGGCATTCTCGCCGCCCTCCGGCAGCAGGCCGAGGCGGCGTGCGACTTCCTGATAGGCTTCGACTTCGCCGCCGAGGTCGCGGCGGAAGCGGTCCTTGTCGAGCTTTTCATTCGTCGTCATGTCCCACAGGCGGCAACCATCGGGACTGATCTCGTCGGCCAGGATGATGCGGCTGAAATCCCCGTCATAAAGGCGCCCAAACTCGAGCTTGAAGTCGACCAGGCGGATGCCGACCGCGGCAAACATGCCGCTCATGAAGTCGTTGATGCGGATCGCCATGTCCTGAATATCGTGCAGCTCTTCCTGGCTGCACCAGTTGAAACAGGCGATGTGCTCCTCGGCCACCAACGGGTCACCGAGCGCGTCGTCCTTGTAGCAATATTCGATCAGGGTGCGAGGGAGCTGGGTGCCTTCCTCGATGCCGAGACGCTTCGACAGCGTACCCGCAGCGACGTTGCGCACGATCACTTCGATCGGCACGATCTCGACCTGACGGATCAGCTGTTCGCGCATGTTGAGGCGGCGGATGAAATGGTGCGGCACGCCGATATTGCCGAGCAGCGTGAACACATGCTCCGAAATCCGGTTGTTGAGCACGCCCTTGCCGCTGATCGTACCCTTTTTCTGGGCGTTGAACGCGGTCGCGTCGTCCTTGAAATACTGGATCAGCGTGCCCGGTTCGGGGCCTTCGTAAAGGATCTTGGCTTTGCCTTCGTAAATCTGGCGGCGGCGGGCCATGGGCAGAAACTTTCTGTCGGAACCAAATGAATGGCCCCGGCGGGAACGACTCAGGATGAGACGCAGCGCCGGGGCGGTCGGGGCGCCTATAGCGACAAAGCGAGGGCGCGTCATCCCCGGCGTGGCCGCACCAATCCTCGCTGAGGCGAAGCCATGGGGAGGTGGCGGCGCGATGCGCTGACGGAGGGGCGATAACGCACCATCGCT
>JAHJHL010000085.1 GCA_018823905.1 Alphaproteobacteria bacterium | reverse complement strand
GGCATGCTGTTTGTCGTCGTACGACACGAGCTTGTAGCCCACCGCCTGAAACTCGCAGACGAGCAGGCGGAACGGCGTGCCATGCTGCGCGATCGGGCGGTCGCCATCGACGACGAGCACCTGCCCGCCCTTGCGCAGCGCCGGCCGCAGCCGCCACAGAAAGGCATAGGGTTCGCCGATTTCGTGATACATATGGACCATGAACACGCGGTCGAAGCTGGCCGCGGGCAGACGCGGATCGTCGACCGCGCCGAGTTTGAGCGAGACATTGTCGAGCCGTTCGCGCGCGACGCGGTCGGCGAGCCGCTCGATCACCTCGGGCATGATGTCCTGCGCCAACACGCGCCCGCCCGCGCCGACGCGCTGCGCCAGGCGCACGGTATAATAGCCGTCGCCGGCGCCGATGTCGGCGACGGTCATGCCCGGCCGGACATCGGCCGAGTCCATCACGTCTTCAGCTTCATTGACGCGGTCGCGCGCTTCCTCGGTCGACCATTTGGTCGACACCGTCGGCGCCACCGGCCGGTCGGCGGGCGGAAATTCGCGGGCGGTTACCGTGCGGTCGCCGCTGTCATCCCATGGCGCATCGCAGCTGGCGACCAGCGGCAAGAAGGCGAGCAGGGCGACGGCGGCGCGCTTCATCAATCGATATCTTCCACTTCGACCTTTTCGCCCGTCACCTTCTGCGACAGCGCCGCGGCCATGAACGGATCGAGCGCGCCGTCGAGCACGTCGCCGGGCGCGGTCGAGGTGACGCCGGTGCGCAGATCCTTGACCAGCTGATAGGGCTGGAGGACGTAGGAGCGGATCTGGTGGCCCCAGCCGATCTCGGTCTTCGCCTGATATTCGCCAGACGCCGCGGCCTCGCGCTTTTGCAGCTCGGCCTCGTACATTCGCGCTTTCAGCATCCCCATCGCGGTCGCGCGGTTCTTGTGCTGCGAGCGGTCGTTCTGGCTGGCGACGACGATACCGGTCGGGATGTGGGTGATGCGTACCGCCGAATCGGTGGTGTTGACGTGCTGGCCGCCCGCGCCCGAAGCGCGATAGGTGTCGATCTTGAGATCGCCCTCGTTGATCTCGATGTCGATATTGTCGTCGATCACCGGATAGACCCACACGCTGGAAAAACTGGTGTGGCGGCGGGCCGAGCTGTCGTAGGGCGAGATGCGGACGAGGCGGTGGACGCCGCTTTCGGTCTTGGAATAGCCATAGGCATTCTCGCCCTTGACCAGCATCGTCGCCGATTTGATCCCCGCCTGTTCGCCAGCCTGATATTCGACCAGCTCGACCTTGAACCCGCGCTTTTCGGCCCAGCGGCTGTACATGCGCTGCAGCATTTCGGCCCAGTCTTGGCTTTCTGTGCCGCCCGCGCCCGCATGGACTTCGATATAGGCGTCGTTGGCATCGGCTTCGCCCGCGAGCAGCGCCCGGATCTTGTCTTCCTCGGCGCGCGCCGCGAGCGTCGCCAGCGAGGCGACCGCCTCGTCAACCATTGCCTCGTCGCCTTCCATTTCGGCGAGTTCGATCAGTTCGGCAGTGTCCGCGCATTCGCTTTCGATCGCGCGCGTCGCCGCGATCGCCGCATCCAGCCGCTGCCGCTCGCGCATCACTTCCTGCGCCGCCTTGGGACTGTCCCACAGCGTCGGGTCCTCGACCTTGGCATTGAGTTCATCGAGCCGCCGCACCGCGCGGTCCCAGTCAAGGAAACGCCGCAGCAGCGCCAGCGCGGCGCCAATCTTGTCGATATGATCCTGCGCTTCGGCGCGCATGTCCTTGCTCCTGAAAAATGTTGACCCCGCCCTTACGGCCTCAACGGCCGCAGGGGAAGACGGCGCGCCGGGTCAGATGATACCGCCGCGATCCTCCAGAAAATCGCTGTCACTGCGGCGGCCATTGCCTTGTTGCACCGGCACATCCTGACGCCGCGGCGCCTTTGCCGGCTGGATTTCGTCTTCGCGGATCGTCCGGCGCGGTTCGCTTTCGGGTTTGAACGCTTCCCAGATGATCGATGCCTTCGGATCGTTACCGGGCCAGCTGCCGTAAACGCGGCGGCCCGACTGGCGGTCGATGCGGACCATCCGCACCCCCTTGGGCGCCGCGAAGGGGATGGGTTGCCGATCGGCGAGCGCTGCCAGCGCAAAATCCTTGAAGATCGGGGCCGCATAGCTGCCGCCTTGCGCGTAGCCGCCCATGCTGCGCGGCTGGTCAAAACCGATATACATGCCCGCGATAACATCGGGGGTACCGCCGACGAACCACACATCGTTCGGTCCCGTGGTCGTGCCGGTCTTACCGAACAGCGGCACATTCAGGTCGCGCAGCCGCACCGCGGTGCCGCGCTGAACGACGCCTTCGAGCATATGGACGACCTGATAGGCCGTCATCGGATCCATCAGCTGCTTGCCCGATTTGGCAAAGCGCGGCATCGGGCGGCCATCCCAATCCTTTTTGTTGCAGCCGTCGCAGGGTTTCCAATTGGCGGGGAAAATTACCTTGCCGCGGCGGTCCTGCGCATAGTCGATCACCCGCGGTTTCAGCTCGCGGCCATGGTTGGCGAGCATCGCATAAGCGTTGGTGATTTTTTCGACCGTCGTCGATCCGGCGCCGAGCGCCGTCGAGAGATAGGGTTCGTGCTTGCCGATGCCCATCGCCGCGATCGTTTCGACGACCGGCTCTATGCCGACCTGACTCGCCGCGCGCACCGTCATCAGGTTGCGCGACTGTTCGAGCCCCCAGCGCATCGTATGTTCGCCGCTGCCCCCCGAATTGCCGAAGTTGCGGAAGCATTTATTGCCCAGCGCCGCGCCTTGATAGACGCAGAATGGCCCGTCGACGATCATCGACGCGGGGGTCATGCCATTGTCGAGTGCCGCGGCGTAAACGAAGGGCTTGATGGTCGAACCCGGCTGGCGCTGCGCCTGCGTCGCGCGGTTGAACGGCGACAGGCGAACGTCAAAGCCGCCCTGCATCGCATAAATGCGGCCCGAATGCGGGCTTTCGACGACCATGCCACCCGACACTTCGGGAATATTGCGCAGGGCATATCTGCTGCCGCCGGTCGATTTGACGACGATCAGGTCGCCGGGACGCATCGCCGAAAACGCATTGCCGCCGGTCTTGCGATAGCCGAGCGTCGCGGCGCTGGCGGGCAGTGTGCCGGTATCGCCGTTGGAAAAGCCGATCTGCGCTGCCCCCGCCGATTTCGACAGCACCGCAGCGACGCGCCAATTGTCATAGTCGATACCGATAAAGCTCGACGCAAGGCGGCTCTGCCACTGGTCGTCGGCTTCGATCGTCGCGATCGGTCCCGACCAGCCTTTGCCCGCGTCATAACGCTGAAGCCCCTTGCGCAGCGCCATCGTCGCGCCCGTCTGCATCTTGCCATCATAAGGCGTGCGGACCCACAGCCCACCGGCATAGACGCTGAGCGGCCCGTCGTCGGCGGTTTCGCCGAACTGGGCGATCAGCTGGCGCCGCACTTCTTCCATATAATAGCCGCCGACCTGTGCGATCGCGGTGTTGCCGCTGTTGGTGAGGCCGAGCGGCATCGCGCGCGCGGCATCGCGCTGCGCGGCGGTGATCCAGCCGTTGCTTTCCATCGATCCGAGCACAAAATTGCGCCGCGCCAGCGCCTCTGCCTCGTTGCGCGCGCGGCCATATTTTTCGGGCGCCTTGGGCAGGATGGCGAGAAATGCCATTTCGTGAAGCTGAAGCTGATCGACATCCTTGTCGAAATAGGCGCGGCTCGCCGCCTGCACGCCGAACGCGCGGCGGCCGAGCGGGATTTCGTTGAGGTAGAGTTCGAGGATTTGCTCCTTGGTCAGCGCATCCTCGATGCGCATCGCCAGGATCGCCTCGCGCACCTTGCGGCGATAGCTAAGCTCGTTGGTCAGCAGCAGGTTCTTGGCGACCTGCTGGGTGATCGTCGAGGCGCCGACGGGACGGCCGCTGCTCGACAGATTGGTGATGATCGCCGAGGCGATTCCCGGATAATCGATGCCGCCGTGGCTGAAAAACGTCTTGTCTTCGGCAGCGAGGAATGAGCGCACCAGCAATTGCGGATATTCGCTATAGTCCAGCTGGACGCGGCGTTCGCGGGCGTAGCTGTGCACCGGCTTGCCCTCGCCATCGCGGACCATCGTCGGCAGCGGGGGTTCATAATCGCGCAGCTGGTCGACCGACGGCAGGTCGCGCGCAAAGATCGCCCAGATCAGGACCAGTCCTAGCACGCCCGCCAGCGCGAGATAACCGAGCCAGCGGAACCAGCGCCGCGTCCACATATCGCGCAGCCAGGCGATGACGGCATTGCTGTCGCGGCGCAGGCGCAGGCGGAAATCGGGCGGACTGTCGGCGACCATGATGCCTGCCTCTAAAGCGTGGATCGCCGAAAGGGAAGCATCGTTGCGGCGAGGCGGGCGACTAGGCGCTTTCGGTCAGGTCGAGCATGGCGAAGCGCAGCATCGCCGCAACATCGGCCAGCGCCGCGTCCGCCGAAATGCGATCTTCCTCGTACAGCATTTCGTCAGCGGCGAAGCCAAGCTCCACCGCCAGTCGCAACCGCGACCACAGCTTTTCACGGTCGATCGCGGCCAGATAGGGCGCGCAGGCATCGGTCAATCGATCGGTCACATGGCGGTGCGATTCGAGCCGGATATGGACGAGCTGCGGCGAGGCGTGGAGCGCGCGCAATATCCACACCGCGCCCGGTTCGACACGCGTCACCGCGGCATTTTGGGTCAGCAAGTCGCCGATATGATCAGCCATTGCGGCGATCCCGCCGGGCGCGTGCCGCGCGAGCCAATCCTCGAGCACGGCGTTCTGCCGCTCCATCAGCCGCCGCCCCAGCGCCTCCAGCACCGCATATTTGTCACCGAAATAGCGGTAGAGCGCGGGCGGCGTCAGCCCGGCGCGCGCCGCGATCATATTGGTCGAGATGCGCTCGATCCCGACCTCGGCCAGCAATTCGCCCGCGACATCGAGCAGACGGCCGCGGGTCAGATGTGCGCGATCCTGTTGTGGCGGACGCTTGACAGCGGATGCGCGACCCGCTGCGATCATCGCGCCCGGCCGCGCGCGCTGACCGGCCAGATATCGACCAGCGTATCACCCGCGACGACATGGTAGCTGTCGTAGAGGTTCACCGTCGGGTCGCAGTGCGGCACGGTCAGGCTGACCGGGTCGCCCGGAGTAAGCTGCGCGCCGATGCCGGGCGCGATCAGCGCCGCATGCTCGTCGCCCATGAAAGCGAAAAAAGCGGTTTCGGGCGCGCCGCGCTGCACCACCGCGACGCCGCCGTCGGTTGATAGCGATTTATACCCGGCGTCGATGGTGACGAGGCCGCTGTGGTTGGCGCTGACGACGCGCGCGTCGACTGACAGCGAAACCTCGAACGGCGGGTCGCCGCCCTCGCCGGTCAGGTCGCAGTCCAGATATTGCTTGTCCATGAAGACATAGCTGCCTGCCTGCAATTCGGTGAAAATGCCAAGGTCGAGGTCGATGCGGTGGGTGCCGGTGCCCGATCCGGTGACGATTGCGGGCGCAAAGCCTGCGTCGGCCAGCGCCGCGATGACGCTTTGCAGATAGGCGGTGCGCTCGACGATCGCGGCGCGGCGGTCGGCATAGCTTTCGATATGCTGCTGCGACCCGCAGTAGAATTGGACTCCGCGATATTCGAGATTGGGGGAGGCGGCGATGGTGTTGGCCAGCGCGACCGCAGTCTCCGCTGAAGCCACACCGGTGCGCGCGATGCCGGGATCTATGTCGATGATCACGTCGAGATTTGCATCCGCCGCCGCGAGTGCGATCTGAAGCTTCTCGGCGACGCCCGGATGGTCGATCACCGCCATCAGACCGTCGGCGCGGGCCGCCAGCGCCGCGAGCCGCTCGATCGCGCGCGGCGCCGAGACCGGCGAGGTGATCAGGATGCCGGTCACGCCGCCTTCGCTCAGCGCCTCGGCCTCACCGATCTTGGCGCAGCACACCCCGACCGCGCCCGCCTTGATCTGACGCTTGGCGATATCGACGCTCTTGTGCGTCTTCGCGTGCGGTCGCAGCGCGATGCCCCTTCCCGCAACCAGCGCCGCCATCGCGGCAATATTGCGGTCGAGCGCCTCGACATCGAGCACCAGCACCGGCGTATTGAGGTCGGCGCGCGAGCCTTGCTGGCCGATCAGATGGGCGTGAAGGTCGCGGTCGGTGGTCATGCAAACAGGCTTTCGAGATGCGGGTTGAGGAATTTGCCCCCGGGATCAGCGGCGCGGCGGACGGCATTGTAGCGCCCCGCCATCGGATAGAGCGCCGCGATATCGGCGCGCGTGAGCGTGTGGCGCTTGGCCCAATGCGGCCGCCCGCCATGGCTGCGGAAGATCGTCTCCGCCTCCGCGAACAGGTTTCGCCAGGGCATTTTGGCATATTGGTGCATCGAGATCGCCGCGACGGGTCCGGCGTTCATCGGGCTCATCCAGATATCGTCGGCGGCGACGGTGCGAAATTCGAACGGGAAGGTGACGGGCAGGCGTTTGCGGCGGATCCAGTCGACGACCTCGGCGAGGGTGTCGAGCCCGGCGGCGCGCGGCATTTCATACTCCATCTCTTCAAACCGGATCGTACGGTCGGATGGAAAGATGTTGTGCGCGGGACCGCGACGACGCCCCGAAATGCTGCTTTTCATCATCAGCCGCTGGAGCGAAGGGGTAAGGAAGGGCAGTCGAGCCGAAATATTTAGAATGCGGCGAAAACTCGCCTCCTCCATATCGGTCGTGGTCGGCGGCGGGTCACACGGATCGCACGGGTCGAGCGTTTTCAGGATCACGTCGTCGCTGTGCGGAAAGAGCCAGAATTCGACGTGACGATGCTGCTGCGCGAGGTCGTCATAGCTTTCGCGAATTTCGGCCCAGCGGCGCTTTTCGATCCGTTCGGCGAGGTGAAAAGCGGGGACCAACGCAACCTCTATTTCGGTCGCGATCCCGAACAGCCCGAGCGACAGACGCTGCGCCTGATAGAGGTCGGCGTTGGTGGTCGCATCGCACCAATGCACCTCACCATCGGCCCCGATCAGCCGGAAACCGCGGGCGAAGGTCGCGAGTGAGCCGAGATCGGCGCCAGTGCCGTGGGTGCCGGTCGCCATCGCTCCCGCGAGCGACTGCGGATTGACGTCGCCCTGATTGGCGAGCGCCAGCCCCTCGTCCCACAGCGCCGCGGTCAGGCGGCGGATGCTCCAGCCGGCGGGAATGCGCGCGGTCTGGCGGTCGGGAGCAATGTGCAGGTCGCCCGCCAGATCGTCGAGGCTGACGATCAGCTCATCCGATTCGCAAAGCGGCATGAAGCTGTGTCCGGCGCCGGTGACGCGCAGCTTGTGCGCGCTGCGGATCAGCGCGGCGAGTTCGTCCTCGCTGTGCGGGCGGGCGATTTGGGCCGTCGCGGTGACGCTACCCGACCAGTTGCTCCAGCCCATGATTTTCTCCCGCAGCCAGCGAGAGCAAGCTGGCTGGCCGGGAAAAGTTAGTCAAGACTAACTTATGGGAGTCAGCGCGCCGCAATCTGGCGCGCGAAGTGGATCTGCACCGCGTCGCGCACCCCGCGCGCGACCTTTTTCTGGCCTACCGCCGACGCAAGAAATTCGGCATCGTCCTTGTTCGAGATGAAGCCGGTTTCGAACAGGATCGACGGCGTATCGGGCGCCTTCAACACCACGAACGAGGCAAAGCGATGCGCGTGGGTACGGAACTTCACCGCTTCGCCCGCCTCGCGCTGGAGCAGCCGCGCAAAATCCGACGCGACATTCATCGTTTCGCGCTGGGTCAGGTCGAGCAGGATCGACGACACATCGCCGCTGTGCGCGCTCAGATCGACGCCGTTGATGACATTCGCCTTATTCTCGCGCGCCGCCAGCCGCGCGGCTTCGCGGTCGGAGGCGACTTCGGACAAGGTGTAGATCGACGCGCCGCTGGCGGTCTGGTTTTCCGCGGCGTCGGCGTGGATCGAAATGAACAAATCGGCCTTAAGCCGCCGCGCGATGCCGAAACGCTCCTCAAGCACCAGATAGCGGTCGTCGGCGCGGGTCAGCGCGACGCGGACACGGCCCGAAGCGAGCAAATCGTCTCGGATCGCGCGGGCGAGCGCGAGGGTGATGTCCTTTTCGCGTTTGCCGCTATGCGGGCTAATCGCGCCCGGGTCGTGCCCGCCATGTCCGGCGTCGATCACGACCAGCGGCAGACGGCTATTGTTCGGCCCCTCGATCCGCGGCAGGACCACCGAAGGCTTCGGCTTACCAATCGGAACGCTGACGCTGTAGCGTTTTTCGGGCGGCTTGGCGCGAAAACCCGCGGGCGGGGCCAATTCGGTGCGCGGGCCGCGCGACACCCGCGCGAATTCGTCGGCGGAAACCGGACGGAGTTGAAAGGTCAGGCTGCGACCATCGGCAGCGAAGCGCGCGCCGGTGACCACCGCAGGCTGCACAAGATCGAGCACGATACGCGCAGTCCCCGAATCCTTCTGCCCTTGGCGCACCGCGCGCACCAGTCCGGCACCTTGCGGCGAACGCCCCGGCTGCGCGCCCGCGATGTCGAGCGCGATCCGGTCGGGACCGGCGAGCAGGAAGGTCGATGCACCGCTGACCAGATCGTCGAAACGCAGCGTGATGTCCGAATCGCCGATTTCGACCGCGCCAATCTGCCCCGCCAGCGCCGCCGTCGGGTTCATCATCATCGCGATCAGGACGATCAGCAGGCTCATGGCGCTTTTATGCCGCCGCCCCCGCTCGCTGGTCCAGTGCTTATTCGAAAACATTTGGCCCCCAGCCGCAGAATGTCGTGAACCCCGCATTAGCCATGCCCTGTCAAACCCCCGTCAACCGGCAAGGTTAACCAGCAATTCAGTATGTTTGGCGAGGACGCGGGGGTTGCGGGCGCATGGCTGCGTCCCATCTTTCTATCGTGGCGCTGTTGCCGTCGGCCCGTGCCGATGCTAGCACACCACCACTGACGGTGTCGTTCCCGGTGCCGTCCGGCCTTTTGAGGGGAAGGCCTGCTCCGCAAAAATTGCGGAACATGGCCGCCTTGGCGCCGGATATGCGGGGATCGGCAACCTGCCGTCAGTCCACCCGGTTGACCGGACAGTCGGGGCGATCGCCAGACGCCCGCCCTGCCCGCCCGCTCATCCCATGTAACAGGTTGATGCCGCATGAGGCTTGCCATGCCCTCTTTTCATCCCGACGCGGGCGCTTTCGCCGCCGCCGTCGCCGGATGCGAAGACCGCATGCGCGTCCAGCATCGGACGCAGGCTCCCCGCGGCAATAACGTCTTTTTTCGTATCATCCGTATCCGCCGCGATCTTTCGTCAAGGAAGGTCGCGGGATTTTTTGATGGCGCGCTACGGCGCGCTTGGAGTGTAACTAATGACCACGCGCATGTTGATCGACGCGCGGCACCGGGAAGAAACCCGGGTCGCCGTCACCCAGGGAAACCGCATCGAGGAGTTTGATTTCGAGTCCGCCGAGCACAAACAGCTCAAGGGCAATATCTATCTGGCCAAAGTAACCCGCGTTGAACCGTCGCTGCAAGCGGCGTTCATCGAATATGGCGGCAATCGCCACGGGTTCCTGGCGTTCAGCGAAATCCACCCCGATTATTACCAGATTCCGAAGGAAGACCGCGAAGCGCTGCTGCGCGAAGAAGCAGAGCATGCCGCCGCCGCAGCGCAGCGCGCCGAGGAAGATCTCGACGAACTGGAAGGCGATGTCGCCGACGTCGAATATCATGACGACGACGACAATGGCGACAGCCGCCACGATCGCGACGACGATGATCGTGACGAGCGCAACGATGGCGACGACGACGACCGCGACGATAACGGCGACGCCGAAAACGGCGATGGCGAAGAAGGCGGCGAAGGATCCGAAGAAGGCCGTGAAGGCCGCAATGATCGTGGCGACCGCAAGGGTCGGGGCCGCGGGCGCGGCAATGGCCGCAAGGGCGGTGGCCGCGGCCGCAGCAGCCGCCGCGACGAGGACGACAACGAAAACCGCATGTCGCTCCGCCGCCGCTATAAGATCCAGGATGTCATCCGTCGCCGTCAGGTGATGCTGGTGCAAGTGGTCAAGGAAGAACGCGGCAACAAGGGCGCGGCGCTGACTACCTATTTGTCGCTGGCTGGCCGCTATTGCGTGCTGATGCCCAACACGATGCACGGCGGCGGGATCAGCCGCAAGATTTCGAACGGCGCCGATCGCCGCAAGCTGAAGGCGATGATCGACGAACTCGCGCTGCCGCCGACGATGGGGTGCATCGTGCGCACCGCCGGGATGAGCCGCACCAAGGTCGAGATCAAGCGCGACTTCGACTATCTCGCCCGCCTGTGGGACGAGATTCGCGAAAAGACGCTCGAATCGAGCGCCCCGGCGCTGGTCCATTCAGACAGCGATCTGGTCAAGCGCGCGATCCGCGACATCTACCACAAGGACATCGAGGAAGTGCTCGTCGAAGGCGACGAGGGCTATAAGGCGGCCAAGCAGTTCATGAAGCTGCTGATGCCCAGCCACGCGCGGCGGGTGAAGCAATATGCCGATCCCGTGTCCCTCTATCAGCGTTACGGCGTCGAGGATCAGCTCGCCGGGATGCTCAATCCTGTCGTCCAGCTGAAATCGGGCGGTTATCTGGTGATCAACCCGACCGAAGCCTTGGTGTCGATCGACATCAACTCGGGCCGCTCGACGCGCGAGCATAATATCGAGCAGACCGCGGTCAGCACCAATCTGGAAGCCGCCGCCGAAATCGCCCGCCAGCTGCGCCTGCGCGACATGGCCGGGCTCGTCGTGATCGACTTTATCGACATGGATCATGGCTCGAACGTCCGCAAGGTCGAGCGCGCGATGAAGGACGCGCTCAAGAACGATCGCGCGCGCATCCAGGTCGGCCGCATTTCGGGCTTTGGCCTGATGGAAATGAGCCGTCAGCGCCTGCGCACCGGCGTGCTCGAAGCTTCGACGCGCCCGTGCCCGCATTGCGAAGGCACCGGACTGGTCCGCACCGCATCGTCGGCGGGCCTGAGCGCGCTGCGTCTGATCGAAGAGGAAGCGGCACGCGGCAAGGGGAGCCGCATCACCCTGCGCGCCAGCCAGGAAGCGACCTTCTACCTGCTTAACGAAAAGCGCCGCGAGCTGCGCGACATCGAGGAACTGTACGGCGTAATCGTCGAAATCCTGCCCGACGGCGAGACCGAGGGGGCGCGCATGGCGGTCGAGGTCACCGGCCCGCCGCCGACCCAGCGCCGCAGCTTTGCCCCGATCGCGCCGATCGAAGACGAAGATGACGACGACTATCCCGAAGACGAAGATGCGGAAGAAGCCGAAGCGGAAGCCGAAGCCCGCCCCGCACGCCAGCGTGAGCGCACGCCCGAGGGCGGCGATAGCGACACCGACGGCGAAGGCCGCAAGCGCCGCCGCCGCCGTCGTCGCGGTCGTCGTGGTCGCCGCGACGAGGAAGGCAATGAAATCGTCGAAGGCAATGACGACGGCGAAGCAGAGCGCGACGGCGCTGCGGAAGGTGCCGAGGAGGGCGACGCCGCCCCGGCGGAAACCGGCAGCGATGCGGAGGCCGAAGCCGTCGATCCCGACGCCAAGCCGCGCCGCCGCCGTGGTGGCCGTGGTCGCAAGCCCAAGGTCGATGCCGCAGAGGCAGCCGACGACACCGCCGCAGAAGCTGTCGAAGCACCGGTAGCGGCGGACATCGCCGAACCGGTCACCGACGAAGCACCGGCTGCCGAGGAAAAGCCGAAGCGCAAGCGCGCACCGCGCAAGCCCAAGGCTGCGATCGAAGCGGAAGCCGAAGCCGCCGAAGCGGCGCCTGAAGCGATCGAGGCAGCACCCGTTGCCGAAGCCGAACCGGAAGCCGAACCCGCCAAGCCCGCACCGAAAAAGCGGGCAAGCCGCGCCAAAAAGGCCGTCGCTGCCGACGCGGCGCCCGAAGCGGCGACGACGGGCGAAGCGGAAACCGAAGCCGCCAACGGCGACGAGGGCGGCGTCGGTCCCGACGGCGAACCGCGCCGCGGCTGGTGGCAGCGTACCTTCGGCTGATCAGAACAGAATAGGTCTCATCATGGCTTCCTCCGGCGAAGGTCGGGGGAAGCCATGATCGTTTTCAGATAAAGTCTCGCCTTGCCTCGACGCGCGCGGACCCCCACAAAGTCTCTATGGCTTCAGTCGATGTTCAGATGCGCAGCGCGAGGGTAGGCAAGATGATGCCCCGCTCCCCCCAATCGATACGCCGGCCGAGCGCTTGGCGCCCGCTGCTTCGGATCGCGCTGACGCTGCTCGCGATGCTCGCCGTCGCGATACGCCCGGCGATGGCGCAATCGATCCTGCGCGACGCCGAAACCGAAGCGCTGTTTCAGGATATGATGGACCCGCTGCTCGTTGCGGCGGGGCTGCAACCCGGCCAGGTGCGCGTTCACCTGCTCGGCGATCCCAGCATCAACGCGTTCGTCGCGGGCAGCCAGGACGTCTATGTCTTTGCCGGGCTGATCGAGGCCGCGGACACCGCCGAAGAGGTGCAGGGCGTGCTCGCGCACGAGCTGGGCCATGTCATCGGCGGCCATGCGATCCGCGTCAACGACGGCGCCAAGACCGCAACCGGCATCTCGCTGCTCAGCCTGCTGCTCGGCGCCGCCGCGATCGCCGCGGGCGCGGGCGAGGCGGGCATGGGAGTGATGATGGCGGGCCAGCAAGCCGCGCTCGGCAAGTTCCTGGCGTTCAGCCGGGTACAGGAATCGACCGCCGACGCCGCGGGCGCGCAATATCTGTCGAAAGCCGGGATCAGCGGGCGTGGCAGCCTGGCCTTTTTCAAGAAGTTGCAGAATCTGGAATTCCGCTACGCGGTCAAGCAGGACGATGATCAGGCTTATGGCCGCACCCACCCGATGTCGGGCGATCGTATCCAGACGCTGCGCGAAGTCTATGTCATCGATCCGGCGTGGGCCAAGCCTGCCGACCCGGCGATCGAAAAACGCTTTCAGCGCATCAAGGCGAAGCTGTCGGGCTTTATGACCGATCCCGATCGGACGCTGCGCAAATTCCCCGAATCCAACACCAGCATCCCCGCACGTTATGCCCGCGCCTACGCCTGGCACCGCAGCGCCTATCCGCAAAAGGCGCTGGCCGAGGTCGAAGCATTGCTCGCCACCGATCGCAACGATCCCTATTTCCTGGAGCTCGAAGGTCAGGTGCTGCTCGAATCGGGGCGCCCCAAGGAAGCGATCCCGGCGCTGCGCAAGGCGGTGACGATCTCACGGTCGCAGCCGCTGATCAGCGCGACGCTGGGCCACGCGCTGATCGCGACCGAAGATCCGGCCAATTTTGCCGAGGCTGAAGAGGTGCTGAAAACCGCGGTCGCGCTCGACAATCAGAACCCCTTTGCCTGGTACCAACTCGGCATCGTCTATGCGAACAAGGGCGATCAGGCGCGCGCCGCGCTCGCCTCGGCGGAACGCTATAGCTTGGAGGGTGGACAGGCATCGATGGCGCTGCGTAATGCCGAACTGGCGATGCAGGGACTATCCGAAAGCTCGCCCGATTGGATCCGTGCACAGGATATTGCGCTGGTCGCGCGTGCCGAGGTGGAACGCGAGCGCAAACGGCGCTAGATTTGGGCGAACAGGGGCAAAGCATCGCCGCAAACGATGCACAAGGGCAATAAGTGACCGATAAGAAAGACGATTATTACCAGCCATGGCTGCGCGACCCCGCGCCGACGCCGGACGCAGCCCCGCTGCCGCCCGCGTCGCCCGCCGAAGGATTGGCAAAACCACGCGATATTCCGCCGGTCGGGATCGACGTGTCGCGCTATGCCGCCGAAGATAAGCCAGCGCGCAAGCCGGTGGTCACATCGGATCAGATGAAAGCGGGCGCCGCCGGGATATGGCACGCATTGCGCGATGGCGCCGCGGCCTTTGCCGACTGGACGATCCGGGTTGGCGACCGGGCCGACATTCCGGCGCGCGTCGAGGCGATGGAAATTCCCCGGCGCGCGGGGGAACTGACCGCCAAAACCGGCGCCTTGACCGCGCAGGCGGCGCGCGCGATCGGGCGGGGATCGGCGCAGGCGGGCCGCGCCACCGCCAGAGCCAGTAGTGCTGCTTGGGACAAGCTGGCGCTCGGCGACAAGGCACGGAAGCTGTCGAGCGACGCCGGGCGCGGCCTCGGCGAAGTCGCCGACCGAACCAAGGCGGGTGTCGGCAATATCGCCAAAGCAGGCAGCGAAAGCATTCGCGGCAGCATCGGCGAGGCCGCGACGAAGCTTCGCCCAAGCCCGCGCGAAGAGCTGGCGCCGCCGCCGTCGGGGCTCGAACAATTGCTCGCCCGCGAAGAAGCCACGGCGCGTGCCAAAGACCCGTCAGCGCCCGACCTGCCGCTGTTTGCGAGTGACGCGGGAAGGACGCCAGCACCGACCACGATGGCCGCCGAAGGCGACGACCGATCGCCGCTGGTGGCGCCACCGGCAAAAAAGCCGATGGCCGCAAAGCCGATGGCGGCACCGCGCTTGCCGCAAGTCAGGGGGATGGGGATGGACGGTGGATCGACGCGTATCTGGGGCATCACGCTCGGCGGGCTGCTGTTGCTCGCCGCGGCGTTCTGGCTCGGCGGCCGCATGGGGGGCGGGATGAGCAAGAGCGAGGTCGAGACGATCGTTGGCGATTATATCAAGGCAAATCCGCAAATCATTCCTGAAGCCCTGGAAGCGCAGCGCAACGGCGAAATCGCCAAGGCGATCGATGCGATCCGCCCCGCGCTTGAAAAACCCTATGCCGGCGCGTGGGCGGGCAATGCCGACGGTGATGTCACTTTGGTGGTGTTCACCGACTATGCCTGCGGTTTCTGCCGCGCCAGCGTGCCCGACGTCGACCGCCTGATTCGCGAGGACAAAAGGCTGAAGGTGGTGTTCCGCGAGCTGCCGATCATCGCGCCGCAGAGCCGCGACGCCGCGCTGATGGCGCTCGCTGCGGCGCGGCAGGGCAAATATGATGCGTTCCACCACGCAATGTTCGCCGCCAGCTCGCTCGACAAGGCGGCGATCGCCGCCGCCGCCGCGAAGGTCGGCGTCGTCACCGACGGCACCGCCGACGCCACCGCCAACGAAGCACTGTTCCAGCGCGAGCTCGACAGCAATCTGGCGATCGCCACCCAGTTGCAGCTCAACGCCACGCCGACGTGGATCGTCGGCGACCAGCTGTTCCAGGGACAGATCGGTTATGACGCGCTAAAGCAGGCGGTCGCCAAGGCGCGCGCGGCGAAGAGCTGACCGACCGATAATGGCGACCGTCACCCATGATGCGGCGCTCGCCAACGCCCGCCGCCTGCTCGCCGCCGAGCCCGCGGCGGCGCTGGCGCAGGCGCAGGCGATCATCGAGGCGGTCCCGACATCGGCGGCGGCGCACCGACTGACCGCGCAGGCGCTGCGCGTCCTGAACCGCGAAGCGGAAGCACAGGCCGCGTCGCTCGCGGCGGTCGGCGCGACGATCCATGACGAGGCGATGGTGAGCGCGGCGCTCGCGCTGGCCGAAGATCGCCTGCCTGACGCCGAAGCTGCGCTGCGTCAGCGGCTGCGCGAGGATGCGACCGATGTCGCCGCGATCCGCATGCTGGCCGAGGTTGCAGGACGGATCGGGCGCTATGGCGATGCCGAAAAACTGCTGAGCCGGGCGCTCGAACTCGCCCCGGGTTTCGGGGCGGCGCGCGCCAATCTCGCCACCGTCTATTACAAGCAGAACCGCTATGCCGAGGCGGTCGAAACGCTCGATGCGGTGCTGGGCGACGACCCCGACAACCCCGCCCATGCGAACCTCAAGGCCGCGGCGCTTGGCCGTATCGGCGGCTATGACGAGGCGATCACGCTCTACGAACAGCTCACCCGTCGCTTCCCCGATCATGCCAAACTGTGGATGAGCTATGGCCATCTGCTCAAGACCGTCGGGCGACAGGATGACAGCATCGCCGCCTATCGCCACGCGCTCGCCGTGGATCCCGGGCTCGGCGAACTCTGGTGGAGCCTTGCCAACCTCAAGACGATCCGTTTCGGGGCGGACGATCGCGCAGCGATGGAAGCCGCGCTCGTCGCCGCCGAACCCGCGGGCGAAGAGCGCGCCGACGACAGGCTGCACCTCCATTTCGCGCTCGGCAAAGCCTATGACGATGCGGGTGAGGCCGAGCCCGCCTTTCGCCATTATGCCGCGGGCAATGCGATCCGCGCTGCGCAACTCGGCTACGATGCCGCCGATACCAGCACGATCGTCGATGCCGCGATCGCGACCTGCACCGCCGACTTTTTCGCAGCGCGTATAGGCATGGGCGATCCGGCACCCGATCCGGTCTTCATCCTCGGCATGCCGCGCGCCGGTTCGACCCTGATCGAGCAGATTTTGGCGAGCCATTCGGCGGTCGAGGGGACGATGGAGCTGCCCGACATCCCCGCGCTCGCGCTCGGCCTGGGGCGCGAAACGCAGGGCGAGGGCCGCCACTGGATCGCCGCGCTCGCCGACGCGCCGCCCGAACGGCTGGCCGAAATGGGCGCGGCGTTCCTCCGCCGCACCGCGGTTCAGCGCAAGACCGCCAAACCCTTCTACATCGACAAATTGCCGAACAACTGGCGCTACGTTCCGCTGATCCGCCTGATCCTGCCCAATGCGAAGATCATCGACGCGCGGCGACATCCGCTCGACTGCTGCTGGTCCAATTTCCGCCAGCATTATGCCAAGGGGCAGGCGTTCAGTTACGACCTCGCCGACATGGGCGCCTATTACCGCGATTATGTGCGGTTGATGGCGCATATCGACGCTGTCCAGCCGGGCCGCGTCCACCGCGTGATCCACGAAGCATTGCTCGACGATCCGGAGGCCGAGGTGCGCGCGATGCTGGACTATCTCGGACTGCCGTTCGAGGACGCGTGCATGGCGTTTCACACCAATGCCCGCGCGGTGCGGACCGCGTCGAGCGAACAGGTCCGTCGCCCGATCAACCGCGACGGGGTAGATCAGTGGCAGCCTTATGCGGCGTGGCTCGGCCCGCTGAAGGACGCACTCGGGGTGGTTCTGGACGAATATCCTGCGGTACCGGCGCATTTTCCATAGGCCGCACCGGCAAATTCGTTGCCTTTCGGCAACAGCCGACGACATTTTCGACTAACAACCCTGCATTCTCGACAACAAAGCTTGCGCTTATGCTGCGCTGCGTCATCCTCGCGTCATATTGCTGTCATTTGAGGGGGGTCTCATGCGTAACATCTCGACCGGCTTGGCCAGAAGTGCCGCCATATTGCTCGGTACCAGCATCTTATGCACGTCGGGCGCGGCGCTGGCGCAGGAGGCCGCGATCGATGACGACCGCGATATCGTCGTTACCGCGTCAAAGCGCGAACAGAATTTGCAGGACGTCCCGCTGGCGATCACCGCGATCGGGACCGAGCGGCTCGACGAATTGCAGGTCAAGGAATTCCAGGACGTCGTCAAATTCCTGCCGTCGGTGACGATCCAGACGCTCGCCCCCGGCTTCAGCCAAGTCTATTTTCGCGGCGTCGCGTCGGGCGAGAATGCCAACCATTCCGCGTCGCTGCCGACGGTCGGTACCTATCTCGACGAAATGCCGATCACGACGATCCAGGGCGCGCTTGATATTCACGCCTATGACCTCGCGCGCGTCGAAGCGCTCGCGGGGCCGCAGGGTACGCTCTATGGCGCCAGTTCGATGGCGGGGACGATCAAGCTGATCACGAACCAGCCCGACACTAGCGGCACCTATGGTTCGATGGGGCTGGAGCTCAATACGGTATCAAGCGGCGGTATCGGCGGGGTGGCCGAAGGCTTCGTCAATGCGGCGCTCAGCGAGCGCGCGGCGCTCCGCCTCGTCGGCTGGTACCGCCGCGATGCGGGCTATATCGACAATATCGCAGGCAGCCGCACCTATGCAACCAGCGGCATCACCCAAAACAACGCCGATCTGGTCGAAAAGGATTATAACGACGTCGACACCTATGGCGCGCGCCTTGCGCTCGGCATCGAACTCGACGACGACTGGACGATCCGCCCGAACCTGATGGGGCAGATCCAGAAAGCCAATGGCAGCTTCGCGCAGGAGCGCTCGACCGCGGTCAATCGCAAGTTGCAGACCGTCCAGTACAATCCCGAACGCGGCGATGATAAATGGATCCAGGCCGCGATGACGATCGAGGGCAAGATCGGCAGCTGGGATCTGACCGCGACCGGCGGCCATCTGCGCCGCAAGACGCTGACCGACAGCGATTATTCGGACTATGCGTATTTCTATGACGCGCTCTATGGTTATGGCGCCTATTTCACCGACAACAACGGCGATCCGGTCAACCCGAACCAATATATCCAGGGCATCGACCGCTATAAGCGCAGCTTTGCCGAAATCCGCGTCGCCTCGCCCGCCGACGCGCGTATCCGTTTTATCGGCGGGCTGTTCTGGCAGCGCCAGTCGCACAATATCGAACAGAATTATATCATCGACGGCATTGCCGACGCGATCACCGTCACCGGCACCGACAGCAATATCTGGCTGACCAAACAGCTGCGCATCGACCGCGACTATGCCGCGTTCGGCGAAATCAGCTTCGACATCACCGACAAGCTGACGCTGACCGGCGGCGGGCGTGTTTACAAGTTCGACAACAGTCTGGTCGGCTTCTTCGGCTATTCTGCGGGTTTCAGCAGCCGCACGGGCGAAGCCGCCTGTTTTGCCCCGACGATCATCGCAGGATCGCCCTGTACCAACCTCGACAAGAGCACGAGCGACACCGACTTCATCCACAAGCTGAGCCTGAATTACAAGGTCAACGACGATGTGATGCTATACGGCACCTGGTCGCGCGGCTTCCGCCCCGGCGGGATCAACCGTCGCGGGACGCTCGATCCCTATGGTCCCGACACGCTCGACAATTATGAGTTCGGCTGGAAAACCTCGTTCGGTCCCGTCCGCTTTAACGGCGCGGTATATCAGCAGGACTGGAACAATATCCAGCTGTCGTTCCTGGGCGCCAACGGCCTGACCGAAATCCGCAACGCGGGCATCGCGCGGATCCGCGGCATCGAGGCCGACCTCAACTATCGCGCCGGTGGTTTCTCACTCAACCTGGGCGGAAGTTACAACGACGCGACGATCCGCCGCGATTTCTGCCGCATCGCCAACGACAGCTTCGACTGCACGATCGATCCGCCAGGCCAGACGAACGCGCTGCTGGCGCCCGCGGGTTCGCGCCTGCCCGTTACCGCCAAATTCAAGGGCAATGCCGTTGCGCGCTATGAATTTCCGATCAGCGGCATGGACGGCCATTTCCAGTTTGCGGTCAACCATATCGGCAAGCGGCGATCCGATGTGCGGCCGTTCGAAAATGGCATCGTCGGCAATTTCAAGGCCTATACCACCGCCGACATCAGTTTTGGCGTCAAGGGCGAGGGCTGGAATGCCGAACTGTTCGCGACCAATTTGTTCAACAGCAATGGCGTGATCAACAGCGCGGTGCAGTGCGGCGAAACCATCTGCGGCGACCCCGACGGGATCAGCAGTACCGGCGGCGTCTTCTATGACAATGTCATCCGGCCGCGCCTGATCGGGATCAAGGTCAGCAAGGATTTCTGATCGGGTGACCAAAACCATGACCAACAAGGAAAGGCCGGGCCAAGAGCTCGGCCTTTCCACAAATTGGGGTTCAGGATCACGGAACGCTGAACGCCAAAATATCCCTTTCCTACAATATCCCGCCATGTTTTAACTGTACCGATCGGCAGCAACAGTCCCGCTTCGCGCCCGGCTTTCGACTAGGGTCGGGACCGCGATGAAACAGTGCCATCGGGGCTGAACTTTGCTGAACTTTGGGGTGACAGGGAATGCCGACCACGTGACCATCACCGCAATCCGCAGCGAAAGCCCGGGCCAAAAGCTCGGTCTTTTGATGTGTATCGCGCTTGTCATGGGCAATATGATCGGGTCGGGGGTCTTCCTGCTCCCCGCCGCGCTCGCGCCCTTGGGCTGGAACGCGGTGATCGGCTGGGGGGTGACGATCGGCGGAACCTTGTGCCTCGCGCTGGTCCTCGCGCGGCTTGCGCGTTTGCTGCCGGGGGGCACCGGCCCCTTTACCTATGCCGCCGAAGCCTTTGGTCCCGGCATCGGTTTTATCGTCGCCTGGAGTTTCTGGATCAGCTGCTGGACCGCCAATGCGGCGCTGGCGGTCGCGGCGACGAGCAATTTGTCGATCATCTTTCCCGGGCTGGCCGCCGAAGGTCAGACCCCCGCGCTACTCGCGATCGGTTTTATCTGGCTGTTCACCGCGATCAACCTGCTCGGGGTGCGCAAAGCGGGCGGCGCGCAGGTGCTGACCTGGGTGCTCAAGCTGCTGCCGTTGCTCGGCGCGGTCGCCGTCGCGATCTGGGTGCTGGGGTCGGGTAGCGTGACCCCGCCATCGCTCGCCGACGCCGCGCCGGTCAGCTTGGGCAATATCGGCAGCGCGGCGACGCTGACCCTGTTCGCGCTGCTCGGCTTCGAAAGCGCGCTCGCGGTCGGCGACCGGGTGAAAGACCCCGAAAAGACGGTGCCGCGCGCCACGATGATCGGCGCGGTGGCGACCGGGGTCATCTACCTGCTGTCGTGCACTGCGGTCACGATGTTGCTGCCGGTCGCGACGGTGCAGGCTTCGAACGCGCCCTATGCGACATTTTTTGCGACCTTGGTCAGCCCCGCGGCTGGCCAACTCGTAGCACTGTTCGCGGCGATTGCGGCGCTCGGCGCGCTCAACGGCTTCGTCCTGCTCGTCGGCGAAATCCCGCGCGACATGGCGCAGAAAGGGCAGCTGCCGTCGCTGATGGCGCGCGAGAATCGCTTTGGCGCGCCGCTGTGGAGCCTGTTGCTCGCCAGCGGCCTCGCCACCTTGGTCGTCTATGCCAATTATTCGCGCGGGCTGGCCGGATTGTTCAACTTCATGGTGCTGGTGACGACATCGACCGCGATCATCTTTTACATGGCGGCGGCGCTCGCAGCGCTGAAGTTCGAACGACAGCATCGCATTGCCGCGTCGCCGGGGTTCGCCGCGCTGACCTTGATCGGCTTCATCTACAGCTGCTGGGCCTTTTACGGCGCGGGGATCGAAGCCAGCCTGTGGAGCCTCGCAATGACCGCGACCGGGTTGCCGATCTATTTCGCGATGCGACGCTCAACGCCAGCGGGGCGCGAACCAGCCACGATCGCGTAGAATGACCTGCGCGGCATTATGCCCCGGCGCGCCGGTGACGCCGCCGCCGGGATGGGTGCCAGCGCCGCACATATAGAGTCCCTTGAGCGGCCCGCGATAGGCGCCATTACCAAGCACCGGGCGCGCCGACCACAGCTGGTCGAGGCTCATATTGCCGTGCATGATGTCGCCGCCGACCAGCCCGAATTTACGTTCGAGACCCTTAGGGCTGAGGATCTGGCGGCCAACGATCGAGGCACGGAATCCGGGCGCATGCGCCTCGACGGTGTCGATGATGGTATCGGCGGCGGCACCTTCCTCGACATCCCAATCGCGCCCGTCCGGCAGCTCTGGCGCAAACTGTTGGCAAAACAGGCTCGCGACATGCTGTCCCGGCGGTGCGAGGCTGTCGTCGACGGTCGAGGGGATCAGCATTTCGACGATCGGCTGCTTCGACCAGCCATATTGTTTCGCGTCGAGGAAGGCGCGGTCCATATAATCGAGCGTCGGGGCGAGGATGATCCCCGACTGATGATGCTCGCCGGGTTCGGGCAGGCAAGTGAATCTGGGCAGCTCGCTGAGCGCGACGTTCATCCGGAACGTCCCGCTGCCCGCCTTGAACGCCTTGATCCGGCGCTTAAACTCGGGCGCGATGTCGCCGTCGTCGAACATCCGTTCATAGAGCAATTTCGGCCCGACATTGGCGATCACGCGCGCGGCGGCGATTTCCTCGCCGCTGACCAGCTTGACCCCGACCGCCTTGCCGCCATCGACCAGCACGCGCGACACGGGCGCTTCGAGGCTGATCTCGACGCCGAGCTGGGCGCAGACCTTTGCCATCATCTGGGTGATCGCGCCCATGCCGCCGATGCTGTGGCCCCACGCGCCCTTCTTGCCGTTCACTTCGCCGAAGACGTGGTGGAGCAGGACATAGGCGCTGCCGGGGGTGTCGGGGCTGGCGTAATTGCCGACGACGGCGTCAAAGCCGAACGCCGCCTTGACCGCCTCGCTTTCGAACCAGCTGTCGAGGAAGGTGCGCGCCGATTTCGTGAACAGTTCGAGCACGTCGCGCTGCTGCGACAGGCTGAGCTTGGTGAGCCCTCGCCCCTGCCGCGCCGCGTCGAGCAAGGTCTTAAAGCCGTCGCCGACGTTGGGCGGCGATTTGAGCGCAAAGTCACGCAGCACGTCGGCGACGCCTTCGAGCATGTCATAATATGCGGGGAGGCGCGCGGCATCGTGGGCCGAGAAGCGCGCAAATTCCTTTTGCGTGCGTTCGAGCCCGCCGCCGAGTTTCAGGTAGCCGCCATCTTCCTGCGGCAGGAAATTGCTGATCGGCCGCTCGATGACGCGGTAGCCATGATCAGCGAGCTTCATGTCGACGATGACCTTGGGCTGGAGCAGGCTGACCGTGTAGCTCGCGACCGAATTGCGGAAGCCCGGCGCAAACTCCTCGGTTACCGCGGCGCCGCCAACGACGTCGCGCGCCTCGACGATGCGGACTTTGAGCCCCGCCTTGGCGAGATAGAATGCGCAGACAAGACCGTTGTGGCCGGCGCCGATGATGAGGGCGTCATATTGCTTGGTCATGCTTTGCTCCATCCCGCACGCGGGGCTTGTTCAAGGCGGGATTCGGGGATCAGGTCGCGCATCCGCGCGCAGAAATGCTTGAGGCAGACTTCCTTGTCGCTGAGCGGCCCCATGGTGAAACTCTGCGACGCCATCCCCTGCTGGACGCGGGTGATGAGCAAGGTATCCTCGGCATTCACCTGGCGGTTGATCCGCCAGTTGAGGTAGCGCGCGGCCCGCATCTCGCGCCGGTCATCGGGGAGGACGTAGCTGATTTCGCGGATCAGGCAGCTGGTCGGGCCGGTCGGCAGCCATTGCATGAAATCGACCTGGTCGGGATAGATGTCGAACGCGACATTCGGCCACAGCTTGAAATAGAGCCAGTGGCGCTGGCTCGCTTCCGGCAGGTGCGGCACCGGCGGCAGCAGCCGCTGGTACATGCGTTCGGACCAATTGACGGACGGCCTGTCGATCAGATCGCCCCACATGCGGTCGACATGGGGTGTCGCCTCGACCCCATAGCTTTTGCCGAACAGGCGGGTGAGGCCGGGGTGGGCGACGGGGATGTGGAGGCCGTCCGAATAATTGTCGCCGACATTTTTCCAGTTCACGTCGCGCGGGCGGAGGGTGACGCGGCCGAGCGCGCCGAGGTCTTCGAAGCGATAGGGCGCGACCTGTTCCTCATAGGGCGCCATCATCGATGCGACCGAGGGGCCGCCATCGTCGGCAAGGCGGACGAACCAGAAGCCGCGCCATTGTTCAAGATCGACAGGCACGAGCGATGCTTTGCCCTTGTCGAGCGTCGGGTAGCTCGCCGAATCAGGCACCCCGGTCAGGCGGCCGTCGAGCTCATAGGTCCAGGCGTGATAGGGGCAGACGAGCTTTTTGGCGCAGCCCGCGGCGCCGTCGACCAGGCGCGAGCCGCGGTGGCGGCAGACGTTGGTGAAGGCGCGGACGACGCGGTCGCCGCCGCGGACGACGATGACGCTTTCGCCGCAATAGTCGATGCTGTGCCAGTCGCCCGCGTTGGGGATGTCGCTGTCGTGGCAGACGACCTGCCAGCTGGGGCGGAATATCCGCTCCATTTCGGCGGCGTAGAAGTCGGGATCGCTGTAGGTCCACGCTGGGAGCGACCAGCCATTTTGCGGGTCGATGTGGTCGAAAGTGTCGCGCAGCGTTGCCATGAGTCGATCCTTGTTGTACGAACGTATAACAATATGCGGCCCGCTCGCCAAGCCTTTACGCGCGAAAGCGCCGATGCCCGCCGGGCGGACCTGATCGAGGCAACCGCGGCGTGTCTGGCCGAACAGGGGCTGGCGGGAACCAACGTCCGTGCGATCTGTGCGCGGGCTGGGGTGTCACCCGGGCTGCTGCGCCATTATTTCGCGGGAATCGACGATCTGGTCGCCGCCACTTACGCGGCGACGAGCGACCGCATGGACGCGATTTTTGCCGAAGCGGTCGCGGGTGCCGGGACCGATCCGCGCGCGCGACTGTTGGCCTATCTCACCGCCAGCTTTCGCCCGCCCGTCACCGATCCCCAGCTGCTGGGGGCATGGACAGCATTCTGGGCGCTGGCGCGCAGCGATGCGCGGATGGCGGATATTCACGCGGAAAGTTATGCGGGCTACCGCGCGCGGCTGGGCGAGCTGCTCACCGCCTGCGGCGCGGGCGATGCCGGGCGGCTGGCGATCATGCTGACCGCGATGGTTGATGGACTGTGGCTCGAACTATCGCTCGACTCGACAAGTTTCGGTGCCGAGGCGGCGGTAGCAATGGTCGAGCGCGCGGTGGCGGCGTTGGTATAGCCGTCGCCCCCGCGCAGGCGGGGCCGCTATCGGCGTTGTGCAAGGCTGCTAGCGGCCCCCG
>JAHJHL010000084.1 GCA_018823905.1 Alphaproteobacteria bacterium | reverse complement strand
GTGGCTGGGCCGCGCCGACATCGGGCATGACGCGGCGAACAAGGTCGTCCCCTTCGGCTTGCATCGCGCGGGG
Source organism: Alphaproteobacteria bacterium (assembly GCA_018823905.1). Classification (GTDB taxonomy): domain Bacteria; phylum Pseudomonadota; class Alphaproteobacteria; order Sphingomonadales; family Sphingomonadaceae; genus Sphingopyxis. Next base: position 2,939 of record JAHJHL010000084.1, on the reverse strand, counting down.
GGAGGGAATAGGCGCGAAACCCTTCCGTCGCCCCTGCGAAGGCAGGGGGCGCCGTCGGCCCGAAACCGACCGCGCAGGGTAAAATGATAGCGGCCCCCGCCTTCGCGGGGGCGACGCCAAATTCCTTACAGCCGCTCGATGATCGTGACGTTGGCCTGACCGCCGCCTTCGCACATCGTTTGCAAACCGTACTTCCCGCCGGTCGCGTCGAGCACGCCGAGCAGCGTCGCCATCAGCTTGGTGCCGCTGGCGCCAAGCGGGTGGCCGAGCGCGATCGCGCCGCCGTGCTGGTTGAGCCGCGCATGATCGGCGCCGAGATATTTGAGCCATGCGAGCGGCACCGGGGCGAACGCCTCGTTGACCTCATAGGCGTCGATGTCCTCGATCTTCATCCCCGCGCGCTTCAGCGCCTTTTCGGTCGCAAACAACGGTTCTTCGAGCATGATCACCGGGTCGCCTGCGGTCACCGAGACATGGTGGATGCGCGCGCGCGGGGTCAGGCCGTGATCCTTGAGCGCCTGTTCGGACACGATCAGCGCGGCGCTGGCGCCATCGCAGATCTGGCTCGACGAGGCCGCGGTGATCGTGCCGCCTTCCTGCAGCAGCTTGACCCCGGCGATGCCCTCCAGCGTCGCGTCGAAGCGGATGCCCTCGTCGACCAGATGGGTCTGACGGCCGTCGGGGGTGTCGATGTCGAGCCCGACGATTTCGCGCTGGAAATGCCCCGCCTCGGTCGCCGCTTTCGCGCGGCGGTGGCTTTCGAACGCATAGGCGTCGAGGTCGTCCTTGGTGAAGCCATGCTTCTTGACGATCATCTCGGCGCCCATGAACTGGCTGAACATGATGCCGGGATATTTTTCCTCGAGCCGCTCGGACTTATAGTGACCGAGCCCCTCCTTGATGAACAGGGTCGCGACGCTGCCCATCGGGACGCGCGTCATGCTTTCGATGCCGCTCGCGAGGACAATGTCCTGCGTGCCCGACATCACCGCCTGCGCCGCGAACATCATCGCCTGCTGCGACGAGCCGCACTGACGGTCGATCGTCACCGCGGGGATCGAGTCTGGCAGGTTCGACGCGAGCACCGCGTTGCGGCCCAAGTCCATCGTCTGCTGGCCGCCCTGCGACACGCAGCCGGTGATAACGTCGTCGATCTTTGACGTGTCAAAATCATTGCGGTCGGCGATCGCGTCGAACACTGCGGCGCCAAGATCGACCGGGTGGATACCGGCGAGTTTGCCGCCGCGCTTGCCGCCGGCGGTGCGGACGGCGTCAACGATATAGGCATGGGCCATGGGGGTAGTCCTTTCAATTCCTGTTCCCCTCTCCCCTTTTGGGAGAGGGTTGCGAAGACTTGGCGGCTCGTCCGCCTAGTCGAAGCTGGGTGAGGGGTGGAACGTGGCGTTGTCCCGCCAAGGTAAGAACCCCTCACAAGACTTGCTAGGCGGCACGCCGCCAAGCCAAGTCTTTCTCTCCCTTAAAGGGAGAGAAAGTCCTTCAGAGCTTCCGCCCGATCAGTTCCTTCATAATCTCGTTCGTGCCGCCAAAGATGCGCGTCACGCGCGCAGCGCGCCAGGCGCGGGCGATGGGATATTCGTTCATATAGCCCGCGCCGCCGTGGAGCTGGAGGCATTTGTCCATGACTTCCCATTGGAGTTCGGTGTGCCACAGCTTCGCCGCGGCGCCCTCTTCGGGAGTCAGTTCCTTCTTCAAATGCCGTGCCAGCGCCCAGTCGAGATGCGCCCAGCCGACCTGCAATTTGGTCTTGAGATCGGCGAGCACGAAGCGCGTGTTCTGGAAATCGAGGATCGGCTTTCCGAACGCCTTACGGTCGCGGGTAAATTCGACCGTGTCGTCGAAGGCGCGCTGCGCCGACGCCTGCGCCGACACCGCGATCGACAGCCGCTCCTGCGGCAGCTCGCTCATCAGATAGATGAAGCCCTTGCCCTCTTCGCCGAGGCAGTTGGTGATCGGCACCCGGACGTCGTTGAAAAACATTTCCGACGTGTCGGCCTCGTCCTGCCCGATCTTGTCGAGGTTGCGGCCACGCTCATAGCCTTCGCGGTCGGCCTCGACGAGGACGATCGAGACGCCCTTCCACGCCGGTTGCACCTCGGTGTCGGTCTTGACGCAGACGAGGATCAGGTCGGCATTCTGGCCGTTGGTGATATAGGTTTTCGACCCGTTGATGACATAATGATTGCCATCCTTCTTCGCGGTCGTGCGCATGCCCTGAAGGTCGGAGCCGGTGCCCGGTTCGGTCATCGCGATCGCGGTGATCACCTCGCCCGCGACCATTTTGGGCAGCCAGTGCTTCTTCTGCTCTTCGCTGCCATATTTGACGATGTAGCTGGTGACGATGTCCGACTGGAGCGAGAAGCCCGTCGTCGCGCGGCCGTAATAGGCGCTCTCTTCATCGACGATCGCGTTGTAGCCGAAATCGAGGCCCAGCCCGCCATATTCCTCGGGCACCGTCGGGCACAGCATGCCGAGCTCGCCCGCTTTGGGCCAGATCGACTTGGGGACGATCTTGTCCTCGGCCCATTGCGCGGCGTTCGGGGCGACTTCCTTTTCCAGGAACTGGCGCACGGTAGCGCGAAACGCCTCATGATCGTCGGTGTAGGCGCTGCGCGACAGATGATCGAGCGACATGGCTTTCCTTTCCCTTGCGGCAGCCGAACGCAAGCGGGGAGTCGGCCGCAACTTTTCGGTCGCCAAGAGACCTTACGTTTACGTGCACGTCAAGTGGAAAGACGTTACGGCATGAACTCTTTGCTCGCCCGGCCAACTTTCCGCGTCATCCCGGACTTGATCCGGGTGTGGATTCACATTTGAAGTGCAACGGGATGAAGGTTTCGGCTGGGGTTTTGAAGCCGAGGCATTTTCTGGGCGTGTTGTTGTGTTTTGCGATGATGGCGTCGATGTCATTGGCTGACAAG
>JAHJHL010000083.1 GCA_018823905.1 Alphaproteobacteria bacterium | reverse complement strand
GATGTTCATGCACGACGATTATTTCGGCGGCGCTGGCAAGTGGGTGCTCGGCCTGGGCTTCATGGGCGTGATCGCCACCTTCTTCAGCTGGTGGTCGGACGTCATCAACGAAGCGCATGCGGGCGACCATACCCCGGTCGTCCAGCTGCACCTGCGTTATGGCATGATCCTGTTCATCGCGTCGGAGGTCATGTTCTTCGTCGGCTGGTTCTGGGCGTGGTTCGACTTCACCCTGTTCCCGGTGCCGATCGAATATGTCGATGGCGCAGTCACCTCGCTGTTCGGCCAGGACGGCGCCGCGGCGATCACCCAGTGGCCGCCGAAGGGTATCGAGGTTATCGACGCTTTCTCGCTGCCGCTGCTCAACACGCTGATCCTGCTGTGCTCCGGCACGACGATCACCTGGGCGCATCATTCGCTGATCCATGGCGACCGCGACGGCCTGAAAAAGGGTCTGTGGGCGACGATCATCCTTGGCGCGGTCTTCTCGTCGATCCAGGCGTATGAATATGCCGCGGCGCCGTTCGGTTTCGGTGGCAGCAATTACAGCTCGGCCTTTTACATGGCGACGGGTTTCCACGGCTTCCACGTTCTGGTCGGCACGATCTTCCTGATCGTCTGCCTCGTCCGCACCTACAAGGGTCACTTCACACCGAAGCAGCATTTCGGTTTCGAGGCCGCTGCGTGGTACTGGCACTTCGTCGACGTGGTGTGGCTGTTCCTGTTCATCATCATCTATGTCTGGGGTGGCTGGGGCGCGCCCGTCGCCGGGCACTAAATTGCCCGACGGCACGATCAATCCAAAGGGGCAGCCGCCGGTCTGGCGCGCTGCCCTTTTTGGCCTCTGCCCCGAATGCGGCGCCAAAACCTTGTTCGACGGGCCGGTGCAGTTTCACGCGAAATGTGAAGCCTGCGGGCTCGACATTGGCCGCTACAATGTCGGCGATGGCCCCGCGGCGTTCCTGACCCTGATCATTGGCGCGCTGCTCGTCGCGGCGGCGCTGGCATTCGATGCCGCAGTCCGGCCACCCTTGTGGGTTCACGTCGTGCTGTGGGTACCGCTGACCGCCGCTGCGGTGGTTTATGGCCTGCGCGTCGCCAAGAGCGCGCTGCTGGCGAGCGAGCACCAACGGCAAGCGGCCGAGGGTCGACAAGTGGACGAACCGCATGACTGATCCCGCAACGCCTCCGCCGCGGCGCTGGCCGCTGATCCCGACGATCATTGTGATCATTGCGGTGCTGGTGATGATCGCGCTGGGGGTGTGGCAACTCCAGCGCAAGAATGAGAAAGAGGCGCTCGTCGCGCTGTACCAGCGCAATATGGCGATGTCGTCGCTGGTCACTTATCCTGAACTGCCGCCGGTTGCGGATGAATTTCTGTTCCGCAAGAGCAGCGTGGTGTGCCTCGAACTGGTGCGCTGGGATCCGCGCAGCGGCACTGACCAGAAGGGCAAGGCGGGTTTTCGCATGATCGCCGACTGCCGCACCGGCGCTGAAGGCCCGGGGGTGCTGGTCGATGTCGGCATCGGCGATGATTTCACCCCGCCGAAATGGACCGGCGGGATCGTGCAGGGGACGATCGTTCCCGGCCCCGACCAGCCGACGGTGATGGAGCGCGTCGCGGGCCAGGATATGCCCGCGCGGGCGATGCTGATCGCCGACGCACCGGCTGCGGGCCTGCGCGCAAGTGCCGTACCCTCGGCCGACAATACGCCAAACAACCATCTAGCTTACGCGGTGCAGTGGTTCCTGTTCGCCGCCGCAGCGCTGGTCATCTACTTTCTGGCTGTCCGTCGCCGCTTGCGGCCTTGACCCCACGCCGCTAGGCGCTTTGGCGTCATGGACTATATCAGCACCCGCGGCGCTGCGCCGACCCTCGACTTTCGTGCCGCTACGCTCGCAGGCCTTGCCAGCGACGGCGGCCTCTATCTGCCCGCGCACTGGCCGCAGATGTCGGTCGAGGACATCCGCGCGCTTGCCGGGCTCGACTATGCTGAAACCGCGGTGCGCGTCATGCGCCCGTTCGTCGCAGGCGCGCTGACCGAGGACGAGCTGCGTCAGCTCTGCCGCGCCGCCTATGGCAGTTTCAGCCATGATGCGGTGACCCCGCTGGTCCAGCTCGACCATCGCCACTGGCTGCTCGAACTGTTCCACGGCCCGACGCTGGCGTTCAAGGACGTTGCGCTGCAATTGCTGGGTCAGCTGTTCGAAACATTCCTGAGCGGCGGCGACACCGACATCACCATCGTTGGCGCGACGTCGGGCGATACCGGATCGGCAGCGATCGAGGCGGTTGCGGGGCGCGAGCATATCCAGATCTTCATGCTGCATCCCGAAGGCCGCGTCAGCGACGTCCAGCGGCGCCAGATGACGACGGTTCTGGCGTCGAACGTTCACAATATCGCGATCGACGGCAGCTTTGACGATGCGCAAGCGATGGTGAAGCGGCTGTTCGGCGACGAAGAAGCGCGCGGCCAGCTGACCCTGTCGGCGGTGAACAGCATCAACTGGGCGCGGCTGATGGCGCAAGTTGTCTACTACTTCTATGCTGCGGTGCGGCTTGGTGGCCCCGACCGTCCGATTGCTTTCTCTGTGCCGACGGGCAATTTCGGCGATGTGTTCGCGGGCTATGTCGCGGCGCAGATGGGACTGCCGATCGCGCGGCTGGTCGTTGCAACCAACGTCAACGACATCCTGCACCGTGCGCTGACCGATGGCGACTATAGCGCCGGAACAGTCACCGCGACGGCGACCCCCAGCATGGACATTCAGGTCAGCAGCAATTTCGAGCGCCTGCTGTTCGACCTGTCGGGCCGCGACGGCGCCGCGATCACCAGCATGATGGGTGAGTTCGATCGCAACCGCGCGATGACGATCCCCGCCGACATGCTCGGAGGAGCGCGCGGGCTGTTTTCGAGCGCGAGCATCGACGGCGACGCCATGGCGCTCGCGCTGCGCTGGGCGCAGGAACATGGCGGGCAGATCATCGACCCCCACAGCGCCGTCGGGCTCGCAGCGGCGCGGGCGCTGGAGATCGATGCCGATATTCCAGTCGTCACACTGGCGACCGCGCACCCGGCTAAGTTCCGAGAAGCCGTCGAGCGCGCCACCGGGGTGCGACCGCCGCTCCCTGCGCGGTTGGGCAACCTCTTTGAGCGCGAAGAGCGCTTTACGAAGCTTCCTGGCGAGTATGATGCGGTGAAAGCCTTTGTCCTGGCGGAAGCCGCGCGTGGCTGAGCTGCTACCGCTCGTCACCCTCGTCGGCGAGGCGTGGGACGATTATGGGCTGGTCGACAGCGGGGGCGGGCGCAAGCTCGAACGCTATGGCCGCTATCGCTTTATCCGCCCCGAACCGCAGGCAATGTGGGCGCCCGCGCTGCCCGCCAGCGAATGGGAAGCCGCCGACGGCGAATTCATCCCGGCATCGGACGATGACGGCGGCGGGCGCTGGTATTATAACAAGCCGGTGCCGGCCGAAGGCTGGCCACTGGCATGGCGCGAGACGCGCTTTACGGCGCAATGCACGCCGTTCCGGCATCTGGGGTTCTTCCCCGACATGGCGCCGGTGTGGGACTGGCTGCGCGCGCAGGTCGCCGACAAGGCCGACCCCGCGTTCCTCAACCTGTTTGGCTACACCGGGGTCGGCAGCCAGGCGCTCGCTGCGGCAGGGGCGAGCGTGACGCACGTCGACGCGTCGAAAAAATCGGTCGGGCAGGCGCGCGAAAATGCGGCGCTCGCTGGCATGGCGGACAAGCCGGTGCGCTGGATTCTGGACGACGCCGGCAAGTTCACCGCGCGCGAAGTGCGGCGCGAGAAGCGCTATGACGCGATCCTGCTCGATCCGCCGAAATTCGGCCGGGGCCCGACCGGCGAACGCTGGCAGCTGGAGGAGGGGCTGGCGCCGCTGCTGACCGATTGCCGCCAGTTGCTCGATGCCGACAGCCGCGCGCTGTTCCTGACCGTCTATGCCGTGCGGATGTCGGCGCTTGCGATCGGCGAGCTTCTGGCACAGCTGTTTGCCGACCTGCCCGGAAAAGTCGAATGCGGCGAGTTGGCGGTGCGCGAGGAGACGCGCGGGTTGCTGCTGCCAACGGCCATCTTCGCGCGCTGGAGTCGCTGAGGCTCGACCGGGGCGCGATCACAAAAAAAGAGGCCGCACCAACTCCGGTCAGGGAGTTGGTGCGGCCG
>JAHJHL010000002.1 GCA_018823905.1 Alphaproteobacteria bacterium | reverse complement strand
CTGGGGACGATCCGACCCGATGCTCCTTCGCGGGGATACGCGAAAAATGGGGCGCTATCCCTCCACCACCGCCGCCAAATTCGCGAGTGAGCTGTTCAGCCCCTCCACATGATCCTTCGCCGAAATGCCCGGCGGCACATGATGCGCGTCGATCGTGACCAACGTCCCCCCACTCTGCCGCGACAGATGCCAATGCATCGCCATCGTCCCCGAAAAGCGCGGATCGTCGGAGGCGAACTCGACCTCCCAGACGATCAGACTCCCCTCGTCGAGCGTCGGGATATAAACCTCGACGACATCGCTATCGTCGTCGCTCTTGGTCTCGACATCGGCGTCGTCAAAGGTCAGCCGCATCAAAAAGCCGCCGCCTGCGGTCAAGTCGACATGATCGAACGCCCCCGTCGCCCCCTCGGGCGGCAGCCATCGCGCAAGCTTCGCTTCGCTCGTGAAGGCCGCGAAGACATCGACCAGCGGCGCGGCGATCAACCGTTCGGCGTGATCGATGCGCCGCGTCTTCTTGGTCGGTTTCAAGCGAGCGCTGCTTTGACCGCGGCAACAGCGTCGTTCGCCGCTGCCCCGTCAGGTCCGCCTCCCTGCGCCATGTCAGGCCGCCCGCCGCCGCCTTGCCCGCCAAGCGCCGCAACCGCGGCCTTGACCAGGTCGACTGCGCTGAGGCTGCCCGTCTTGTCGTCGGTCACCCCGACCGCGACCGAAGCGCGCCCGTCGTTGACCGCGACCAGCATCGCGACGCCGCTGCCGACCTGCTTCTTCAACCCGTCGACCGTGCCGCGCAGTTCCTTGGGATCGAGTCCATCGACAACCTGCGCGATAAACGCGGTATCGCCGACCTGCTCGACCGCCGGCCCAGCCGCAGCCCCGCCGCCGGCCCCAGTTCCACCCAGCGCCAGCGCCTTCCGGGCATCGGCCAGTTCGCGCTCAGCCTTCTTCAACGCCTCAGCTAATTGTGCGACGCGCGCCGGCACATCGTCGGGCGAAGTCTTCAGCGCCGCCGCCGCCGCCTTCAGCGCCTCGTCCCGGCCATTGAGCCAGACCCGCGCGGCATCGCCGGTCAGCGCCTCGATCCGCCGCACGCCCGAGGATACCGCACTTTCACCGATGATCTTGAGCAAGGCAATGTCACCCAAGGCGCGGACATGCGTGCCGCCGCACAGCTCGACCGAATAATGATGGTCGTCCGCCGCGCCCATGCTGAGCACGCGCACCTCGTCGCCATATTTCTCGCCGAACAGCGCCAGCGCGCCCGCCGCAACGGCGTCGTCGGGGGTCATCAGCCGCGTCGTCACCGCCTCATTGCCGCGGATCTGCGCATTCACGTCGGCCTCGACATCGGCAATCTCTTCGGGCGTCAGCGCCTTGGGGTGCGAGAAGTCGAAGCGGAAGCGGTCCTCGGCGACCAGGCTGCCCTTCTGCGTCACATGCCCGCCCAGCCGATTGCGCAGCGCTGCGTGCAGCAAATGCGTCGCGCTGTGGTTGGCACGGATGCGGTCGCGGCGCTCGGCATCGACGGTCAGCTGCACCGTATCGCCGACCTTCAGGCTGCCCGCCTCCAGCTTGGCATGATGCGCGTGCAGACGCCCCAGCGGCTTGCCGGTGTCGCTGACCGACGCCTTCGCGCCCTCCAGCGTCGCGATTGTCCCGCTGTCGCCCATCTGGCCGCCGCTCTCGCCGTAAAAAGGTGTCTGGTTGGTCAGCACGGTGAGTTCGTCGCCCACCTTGGCTTCGTCAACCGCCACGCCATCCTTGACCAGCGCGATCACTGTCGCCTCGCCCTCGGTTGCGCCATAACCGATAAATTCGGTGCCGCCCTGCGTCTCAGCAATGTCGTACCAGATTTCGTCCGAAGCCTTGTCGCCGCTGCCCTTCCACGCCGCGCGCGCCGCCGCCTTCTGCTGCGCCATCGCCGCGTCGAAACCCGCACGATCGACCGCAATGTCCTGCGTGCGCAGCGCATCTTCGGTCAGGTCATAGGGGAAGCCATAGGTGTCGTAGAGCTTGAACGCCACCTCGCCGGGCAAGGTCGCGCCTGCACCCATGCCGACCGTCGCCTCGTCGAGCAGCCGCAGCCCCTTGTCGAGCGTCTGGCGGAACTTGGTTTCTTCGCGCTCCAGCGTCTCGGCGATCAGCGGCTGCGCACGGATCAGCTCGGGATAGGCAGCGCCCATCTCGGCGGTCAGCGACGGCAGCAGCCGATACATCAGTGGATCCTTGGCACCCAGCAGATGCGCATGCCGCATCGCGCGGCGCATGATGCGGCGCAGCACATAACCGCGCCCCTCATTCGACGGCAGCACCCCGTCGGCGACCAGGAAGCTCGATGCGCGAAGATGATCGGCGATCACGCGGTGGCTCGCCTGCGTCGCGCCCTCGGCCGGCACCCCGGTCAGGTCGACCGATGCGGCGATCAGCGCCTTGAACGTGTCAGTATCATAATTGTCGTGGACGCCCTGCAGCACCGCGGCGACGCGCTCCAGCCCCATGCCGGTGTCGATGCTCGGCCGCGGCAGGTCGACGCGGTCGCCGGGGCCGCGCTGGTCATACTGCATGAACACCAGGTTCCAGATTTCGACGAAGCGGTCGCCGTCTTCCTCGGGCGATCCCGGCGGGCCGCCCCAGATATGGTCGCCATGGTCGTAAAAGATTTCGCTGCACGGCCCGCACGGGCCGGTGTCGCCCATCGACCAGAAATTGTCGTTGGTCGCGATGCGGATGATCCGCTCTTCGGGCAGCCCGGCGATCTTCTTCCACAGGTCGAACGCTTCGTCGTCGGTGTGATAGACGGTGACGCTCAGCCGCTCGGGCGCCAGCCCCCAGGTCTTGGTGATCAGGGTCCACGCATGGTGGATTGCCTGCTCCTTGAAATAATCGCCGAACGAGAAATTGCCCAGCATTTCAAAGAAAGTATGGTGCCGCGCGGTGAAACCGACATTGTCGAGGTCGTTATGCTTGCCCCCCGCCCGCACGCACTTCTGCGCCGACACCGCGGTGCTGTACGGGCGCTTTTCCAGCCCGGTGAAGACATTCTTGAACGGCACCATCCCGGCGTTGACGAACATCAACGTCGGGTCGTTATACGGCACCAGCGGCGCCGACGGTTCGATATGGTGGCCGGTCCCCGCAAAATAGTCGAGGAACGAGCGGCGAATGTCATTGGTCGATGTCATGCGCGCGAATTAGGGATTTTGCAGGCATGCGACAAGTCGGTTCGTGTCGATGACCGTCATCGGCACAATCGGTCAGAAGTTGGTCGCGATCCCTTTGCCCAGATAGCAGGGCAGTTCG
>JAHJHL010000082.1 GCA_018823905.1 Alphaproteobacteria bacterium | reverse complement strand
GAAACCTTTCGTCATGACGCACCGCCGCGGCCCCTCCACCACCGCTGCGCGGCGGTCCCCATCCCCGTTCCGGGGAGGATCGGCGCCGTCCGCTACCCACCCCATTCCGGTCGCCTGCTGCCGATTGCGACGCGACGGCATAAATTAACATGGGTCCTCCCTGTGGCGAAGCCATGGGGAGGTGGCAGCGCGAAGCGCTGACGGAGGGGCTTTGGCGCGACGTTGCCGCCCCTCCACCCCTTGCTTCGCATGCAGTCCCCCTCCCGATCGCTGCGCGACAGGGAGGATTTTCCTCCCGGTCTTCATCCCGGACTTGATCCGGGATCCATGACTTCAGCGCCGCCGTGGATCCCGGATCAAGTCCGGGATGACGAAGGTCTGGAATCGACCGGAAGCGGACGTAGGATATTCGATATCTCTCCCCTTGAGGGAGAGATACGAAGGTTTGGCAGCTTGCTGCCTAGCCGCAGTTGAGAGGGGTTTCCGCGCGCTGGCGGCTCACCCCCTCACCAAGCTTCGCTAGCTCCTTGCGGAGCAAGCTACGCTATCCTCTCCCCCAGGGGGAGAGGATTTGGTGTCCGCTTCCCACCCCGAAGTGAACCTCATCCTTCCAGCAACGCCCTCGTTGCCGTCGTGACGTCGTCCTGTCGCATCAGGCTTTCGCCGACGAGGAAGGTTTTTACGCCGCTGGCCGCAAGGCGCTGACAGTCGGCGTGGGTGGCGATGCCGCTTTCGCCGACCAGCAGCGTGCCGGCGGGAACAAGTTTGGCGAGGCGTTCGGTGACGGCGAGGTCGGTTTCGAAGGTTCTGAGGTCGCGGTTGTTGACGCCGATCAGGCGCGATTTGAGCTTGCTCAGCGCGCGGTCGAGTTCGGCCTCGTCATGTACTTCGACGAGCACGTCCATGCCGCGCTCGAACGCCGCGGACTCGATTTCTTGCATCGCGCCGTCGTCCACCGCGGCAACGATGATCAGGATCGCGTCGGCGCCGATCGCGCGCGCTTCGGCCACCTGCCAGGGGTCGATCATGAAATCCTTGCGCAGCGCGGGCAGGGCGCAGGCGGCGCGCGCGGCGACCAGATAATCCTCATGGCCCTGAAAATAGCGGGCGTCGGTGAGGACCGAGAGGCAGGCGGCGCCGCCTGCGGCATAGGCGCGGGCGTGGTCGGCGGGGTCGAAATCGTTACGGATCAATCCCTTGGATGGTGAGGCTTTCTTGATTTCGGCGATCAGGGCAAAGCCGCCTGCGTCGATTTTTGCCTGCAAGGCGGCGTGGAAGCCGCGCACCGGACCGGCGTCGATGGCGTCGAGGTCGGTGAACGAGCGCAGCGCGCGGCGCGCGGCGACTTCTTCGGCCTTGGTGGCGAGGATTTGGGTGAGTTTGTTCATTTCGGGCTCAACATTATCGTCATTGCGAGCGTAGCGAAGCAATCTCCAGCTAGCGATCTTGATGGACGAAAGCTGGAGTTTGCCGCGTCGCCTCCGGTTCCTCGCAATGACGTGGAATGCGCGGCGCTCATTTATAGGCGATCCAGCAATTGAGCAGCGCGTTGGCGAGCCCCTTGTCGATCGCTTCGGCGGCTTCCTCGACGCCATGGGTCAGCGTTTCGGCGGCGCCCGCGATGACGAGCGCCTCGGCGGAATTGTACAGCACCGCATCGCGATAGGCGCCGGGGGCGCCCCACAGCAGCTCGCGCAGGGCTTTGGCATTGTCGGCGGCGTCGCCGCCGCGGATGGCCTCGATTGGATGGGTGGGGAGGCCTGCGTCGCTGGCATGGCTGCGCTGCATGAACACGCCTTCGGCATTGACCACCGCGACTTCGTTGCCGCCCGCGAGCGAGAGTTCGTCGATGCCTTCGTCGCCCGAGACGACGCGCGAATGGTCGGTGCCGAGCCGGTGCAGCGCCTCGGCATAGACGGGGACATAGCCGGGGCGCGCGATGCCGATGAGTTGGCGGGTGACGCGCGCCGGGTTGGCGAGCGGTCCCATCAGGTTGAAGATGGTGCGGCGGGCGAGCTTCTGGCGGATCGGCTGGATGCGCTTCATCGCCGGGTGATGGTTGGCGGCGAACAGGAAGCAGATGCCGAGGTCGGCGAGGGTGGCCTCGGCGAGACGCCCGGCGCGCTCCATGTCGAGGCCGAGGACTTCGAGCGTGTCAGCGGCGCCGGATTTCGACGAAGCGGCACGATTTCCGTGCTTTGCGACGGGAACCTCGCACGCCGCGACAACGATGGCGACGGCGGTCGAGACGTTGAGCGTGTGGTGGCCGTCGCCGCCGGTGCCGCACACGTCGATCGCGCCGGTGGGGGCATTGATCGGGATCAGCCGGTCGCGCAGCGCCTGCGCCGCGGCGGCGATTTCGACCATTGTCTCGCCGCGATCGGACAAGGCGGTCAGGAATTCGGCGATCTCGTCCTCGCTGGTGCGCGCGTCGAGGATGTCGGCGAACGCCTGCGCGGCCTCGTCATGACCCAGCAGATGTGCGGGATCGGGCAGCGGGCCGAAGCGACTCATGCGGCTTGCCGCGCGAGTACGGGAAGTCCGGCTAGCCCCATGAAATTGGCGAGCATCGCGTGGCCATGTTCGGTCGCGATGCTTTCGGGGTGGAATTGCACCCCGTGGATTGGCAATTCGACGTGGCGGAAGCCCATTACGGCGCCGTCGTCGCTGGTCGCGTTGATGATCAGGCTGTCCGGAATATCGACGACTTCGAGGCTGTGATAGCGCGTCGCCTGAAACGGCGAGGGCAGCCCGGCGTAGAGGCCGCTGCCGTCGTGGCAGACGGGCGAGGTCTTGCCGTGCATCAGATGGCCGCGCTGGACGGTGCCGCCGAAATGCTGGCCGATCGCCTGATGCCCCAGGCAGACGCCGAGCAGCGGGCGCCGGGCGTCGGCGCAGGCGGCGACGAGGTCGAGGCTGATCCCGGCTTCATTGGGGGTGCATGGGCCGGGCGAGATCAGGATAGCCTCGGCGCCGGTCGCGAGGGCTTCGGCGGCGGTTAGCGCGTCATTGCGCTCGACGCGCACGTCGGCGCCCAGCTCGATCAGATAATGAACGAGGTTGAAGGTGAAGCTGTCGTAATTGTCGATGACGAGGATCATGGGGCTGGGCCGTAATGGGTGAAGGGGCGCGAGTGAAGCAATAAGTCCTTTTGTGGGGACGAGGCGGGATTTGCGGGTTGTGATCCTCTTCGCCATATCGTCTTTCCAGAATTTCGCACCAGTGTGGGTGCTGTCTGGATAAACGTTCGCGCGCGAAATAAGGGTCGGAAGGGATGGGGTTGCGCTACCGTGACCCTCGCGCCAATGTCGCGCGCATGATCAAACGACTCCTTGCTGCCATCAGCCTGTTCGCCCTGACCGTTCCGTCATCCGCCCTTGCACAGGGTGTTACCTCGTCCGCCGACTCGCGCGCCACCGAGGCCGGGCATCAGATTTTGCAACAGGGTGGCACCGCCGCCGATGCTGCGGTCGCGATGGTCGCGGTGCTGACATTGGTCGAACCGCAATCGAGCGGTATCGGGGGCGGTGGCCTCATGCTGCATCATGATGCCAAGGACGGCAGCATATCGACGATCGACGGCCGTGAAATGGCGCCCGCGTCGGCCAAGCCCGATCGCTTCCTTGGTGCCGACGGCAAGCCGCGCGGTTATTCGGATGCGATCCCGGGCGGGCTGTCGGTGGGCGTCCCCGGTAACATCCGACTGCTGGAAATGGCGCACAAGAAATGGGGCAAGCTGGAATGGGCGGCGCTGTTCCAGCCCGCGATCAAATTGGCCGAAGAGGGCTTTGAGGTTACCCCGGTGCTGCACAACTGGATGACGCGGTTCGAATCGCTGTGGAAGGATTTCCCCGAAGCGCGCGCGATCTATTATGTCGATGGCAAGCCTGCGCCGGTCGGAACGCGGATCCGCAACCCGGCCTATGCCGCGCTGCTGCGCGATGTTGCGGCGCGCGGTCCCGACGCGTTTTACAGCGGCGCCAATGCGAAGGCGATCAGCGATGCGGTTGCCAATGCGCCGCGCAACAAGGCAACGCTGACGGTCAAAGACGTCGCGGCGTACAAGGCCAAGGAACGCCCTGCGGTCTGCACCAGCTATCGCATCTACAAGGTGTGCGGGATGGGGCCGCCCTCGTCCGGTGCGACCACCGTGCTCGGCATCCTCGGGATGATCGAGGGCTGGGACATGAAGGCGATGGGCCAGGACAATCCGATGAGCTGGCATCTGCTCGCCGAGGCGATGCAGCTCTCCTACGCCGACCGCGCCGCCTATCTGGGCGATCCCGATTTCGTCGATGTTCCGGTGACCGGCCTGCTCGACAAAAAATATCTGGCCGAGCGCCGCCAGCTGATCTCGCCGTTCGGTGCCGCGGGTCGCTACGAACCCGGCACCCCGCCGGGCGCCACACCGCGCGCCGCGGCGGTTCCGATTCCCGAGCAAGGGACGACGCATTTTGCGGTGGCGGACAAGGCGGGCAATGTCGTGTCGATGACCTCGACCATCGAGAGCATTTTCGGCAGCCACCTGATCGCCAACGGCTATTTCCTCAACAACGAACTCACCGATTTCGATCTCGCACCGACCCAGAACGGCGTGCCGACCGCCAACCGCGTGCAGGCGGGCAAGCGCCCGCTGTCGTCGATGTCGCCGACGATCGTTTACGGCCCGGATGGCAAGGTCGTGCTCGCGGTCGGCTCGGCGGGCGGCAAGCGCATCATCATGCATGTGACGAAGGTGCTGGTCGGCGTGCTCGATTGGGGGCTCGATGCCAAGACGGCGATGGAACTGCCCAATCTTTATTTCGGCGACCGCGGCGTGCTGATCGAAAATACCGACGCGGGCGAGGCGATGGCCGTGAAGATGAAACCCTTTGGCTATAGTTTTAAGCCCACCGACCTCGGATCCAAGCTGAACGCGGTCGAGCGCGTCGGCGACGGCTGGCGCGGCGCCGCCGATCCGCGCGGACCGGGGACATCATCGGTGGATGGCGCACCGCCACAAGGCTAAGCTACAACGATAACAGATCAAAATCGCGGAGAGTGACAGGCATGAAGCTGGACAATCCTCATCTCGACCATTTTCCGAGTCTGGTCGCGATGTTTTTCGACCGCGCCGAAAAGGGCGGTGAAGACCCGTTCCTGTGGCGCAAGGCCGACCGCGTCTGGCATCCGCTGAGCTGGCGACAGGTTGCGAACCAGGTCGCAGCGCTCGCGCATGGCCTGCTCGAGATGGGGCTGAAGGACGGCGACCGGGTCGTTCTGGTCAGTGAGAATCGCCCCGAATGGTGCATCGCCGACTTGGCGATCATGGCCGCGGGCTGCATCACGGTGCCGACCTATACCACCAACACCGAACGCGATCATCAGCACATCCTCGACAATAGCGGCGCGAAGGCGGTGATCGTATCGACGGCCAAGCTCGCACGCACGCTGATGCCCGCGGTCATGCGCTCTGACGCGCATACGGTCATCACCATGGAAAGCCTGCGCGTCGGGCAACAGGGTGATGTGGCGGTGCGCGACTGGCAGTCGCTCGTCACCGGCGGCGAGGCGTATCTGGAGGAAGCCAAGGCCCGCGCCGCCACGATGACGCGCGACGACACCGCCTGCCTGATCTACACCAGCGGCACCGGCGGCGCGCCGCGCGGGGTGATGCAGCATCATGGCGCGATCCTGCACAATGCCGCGGGCGCCGCCGAGGTGCTGGTCAATGATTTCGGCATTGGCGACGAAGAGGTGTTCCTGTCTTTCCTGCCGCTCAGCCACGCCTACGAACATTCGGGTGGTCAGTTCCTGCCGATCATGGTCGGCGCGCAAATCTATTACAGCGAGGGGCTCGAAAAGCTCGTCTCGAACATCGAGGAAACGCGCCCGACGATCATGGTCGTCGTGCCGCGCCTGTTTGAGGTGATCCGCGCGCGGATGATCAAATCGGTCGAAAAGCAGGGCAAGCTCGCGAACTGGATGCTCAATCAGGCACTGCGCGTCGGCGAAAAGGATTATGAGCGGCGCATGGGCGTACTCGATCGCCCGGTCGACCTGATCCTCGATAAATTGTTCCGGCCCAAGATCCAGAAGCGCTTCGGCGGGCGGATGAAGGCGCTCGTGTCGGGCGGCGCGCCGCTCAATCCCGAAATCGGGGTATTCTTCCACTCGATCGGACTGACCTTGCTCCAGGGCTATGGCCAGACCGAAGCCGGGCCGGTGATCAGCTGCAACCGCCCCGCAGCGGGCATCAAGATGGACACCGTCGGACCGCCGTTGATGAACACCGAGGTCAAGATCGCCGACGACGGCGAGATTTTGGTGCGCGGTGAGCTGGTGATGAAGGGCTATTGGCGCAATGACGCCGAGACGGCGCGGGTGCTGGTGGATGGCTGGCTGCACACGGGCGACATCGGGCATATCGACGACAAGGGCCGCATCGTTATCACCGACCGTAAAAAGGACCTGATCGTCAACGACAAGGGCGACAATGTCTCGCCGCAGCGGGTCGAGGGCATGCTGACGCTGCAGCCCGAGATTTTGCAGGCGATGGTCTATGGCGACAAGCGACCGCACCTTGTCGGCCTGCTTGTCCCCGACCCTGAATGGATGGCCGAATGGGCCGAAGCCGAGGGGCTGCCAAAAGAGCTGTGCCGGTTGCGCGAGCACGAAAAATTCCGCGCCGCGATTCGCGCCGCGGTCGACCGCGTCAACGGCCAGCTGTCGGTGATCGAAAAGGTGCGCAAGTTCGACTTTGCCGACGAGGCTTTCTCAATCGAGAATGAACAGATGACGCCGTCGATGAAGATCCGCCGCCATGTGCTGCGCGAGGTGTATTCCGACAAGATTGCGGCGTTGTATAAGGCCTAGTCATCAAAGCAGGCGGGGGTGCGACCCGAAGAGCTCGGCGCAAACCGGTCCCCGCCTGCGGCTGAACCGCTGGTTCAGCCAGCGTCCCCCGCCGGTTTGCGATAGGGGACGAATTCGCCAAAAACACAGGTCGGGCCGCGGATGCCGCTCGACCGATCGACCAGATGGAAAAAATCGCCTTCGCAGGTCGATGACCCGAACTGGCGGACGACCATGATATCACTATCGCGGGCGAGGCCGGGGCAGCTGTTTTTCAGGTCGTTGCGGTAAACCAGATTGCCGCCCGAACGATACAGCAGGATACTGTCCGAAACGCGGATGGTGTCGTTGCTGCGATAATTGGGCAGGCATCGCATCGGTTCGCCCGGGATCTTGCCGGCCAGCTGTTTGTCGAGCCGCTCGGCCTGTTTCGGGGTCAGTGCGGCGGCGCCCGGTTCGGCGGTACCGGCGGGTGCGCAGCTGGCGACCAGCGGCGCCGCTGCGATCAGCAGCAGGGCGCGCATCGGGTTCAGCGTGGCCATGAAATTGCTCCTTGAGGCTGCGAAGGGTAGCCGCAGCAGATGAACGCGCGCTGAAGCCGCAGCGTCACGCCGCGTCCTTGAGGGCGCGAATACGCCCGAGCTCGGCGGCATCGTGCGCGCGCAGAAAGGGATTGGTGGCGCGCTCGGCACCAATCGTCGTCGGCACCGTCGCTTCACCGGCGGCGCGCGCCGCCTCGACCGCCGCCAGCCGCGCTGCCAGCGCATCGTTGTCAGGATCGACCGTCACCGCAAAACGCGCGTTCGACAGCGTATATTCGTGTGCGCAATAGACCCGCGTCGCATCGTCGAGCGTGGCGAGTTTTTGCATATTGGCGAACATCTGCTCGGCAGTGCCTTCGAACAACCGGCCACAGCCCATCGCGAACATCGTGTCGCCCACAAAGATCGCCGCGTCGTCGGCGAAATGATAGGCGATATGCCCCGCGGTGTGCGCGGGTACGTCCCACACGCCGGCGACATGATTGCCGAGACGAACCGTATCGCCGCCCGTGACCTGCACATCGAGCGTCGGGATGCGCGCATATTCGGCCGCCGGACCGGTGATCGTGCAGCCGGTGGCTTCCTTGATCGCCGCATTGCCGCCGGTGTGGTCGGGGTGCCAGTGGGTGTTCCAGATGTCGGTGATCGTCCAGCCACGCTCCGCCGCGACTTCGAGCACCGGGTCAGCAACCGCGGGATCGACGACCATCGTCGCCTGGCTCTCGGGATCGTGGACCAGCCAGACATAATTGTCGCTGAGCACCGGGATGCGGACGATTTCGAGTGCAGTCATGCGTCGCTCCTTTCGATCACCGGCCTCATGCTCACCAGACGGAGACGCGGGCGCGCCGCCTTGGTTGCACGGCTCTACCAGGCGCCGGTATTGGGCATTGATGCCCAGGGTTCCTGCGGCGGCAAATGGCCGTCCTGTAACAGCTCCACCGAAATACCGTCGGGCGAGCGAACGAAGGCCATATGGCCGTCGCGCGGCGGGCGATTGATCGTCACCCCGGCGTCCATCAGCCGCTGGCACGTCGCGTAAATATCGTTGACGCGGTACGCCAAGTGCCCGAAATTGCGGCCGCCCGCATATTGCTCGGGCGCGCTGCCGTCCTCGGGCGGCCAATTATAGGTCAGCTCGACCTCTGCGATCCCACCCTGCCCCGGACAGGCGAGGAAGATCAGCGTGAAGCGCCCCTGTTCGCTGTCAAAGCGGCGGACTTCTTCCAGCCCGATCAGGTTGAAAAAGGCGACGGTGGCGTCGGGATCCGACACGCGGATCATGGTGTGGAGATATTTGGTCATGCGACCGTTCTACGCGCGAAGGCTCCGTCCTTCAAACGCTTCGAACAAGTTTACGAATTCATCGGGCACCGGCGTCGGTGCGCCCTGCGATTCGGCGACATGGACGCTGACTTCCAGCCCCGTCGCGCGCAGATCGTCCTTGCCCGCGCCGTGCAGTTCGAACAGAAAGGTCATCGAGCTGCGCCCGACGCGCGAGCAGCGCACGCAAATATCGACTTCTTCATCGAGCAGGATCGGCACCTTGTAATCGACCTCGGCGCGCGCGACGTGGAATTCGGGGCTCGTGTGGCCGGGCCAGCGATCATAGACGCCCGCGGCGCGCCAATATTCGGTGATCCCGATATCGAAATATTCGAGATAACGGCTGTTGAACACCACCGCCTGCGCATCGATTTCCGCATAGCGGACGCGCTTGATGACGTGGAATTTGAAGTCGCTGCGGGCCATGATAATCCTTTAGTTTGCCGTCGCGAGCCGCGCGACGCTTTCAGTGTGTCGCGATCCGCGCGACGGTGTCGATCAGCAGCGCGATGTCGGTTTCGCGCGACAGGCGGTGATCACCGCCCTTGACCAGCGCGACCTGAACATCCTCGCTGGCCAGCGCCGCCGACAGGCGCAGGCTGATTTCAGGCGGCACGTCGCCATCTTCTTGCCCGTGTAACAGGCGCACGGGGCAGCTGAGGGGGATTTCGCTGGTCAGCAACCGGTTCGCCTCGCCCGACTGGAAAAAGCCGCGCGTCGTCACATAAGGCTGGTCGCTGTACGAGGTTTCTTCGCGCAGCTCGCCCTCGGCGAGGATGATTGCCTTTTCGGCATCGCTGAAACCCCAGTCGGTAAAATCGGGCGCCGCGGCGATCCCGACCAGCCCCGCGACACGCCCCGGCCCGTCGCGCTGGACCAGCGCGAGCGCAGTGAGCAGCATCAGCCAGCCGCCCATCGACGATCCGACAATAATCACCGGACCCGCGGCGCGGGCGTCGATCAGGTCGAGTACATCACCGCGCCAGTCGAGCAAATTCTGCTCGGCGAACAATCCGTCCGACAAGCCGCACCCGGCATAGTCGAGCAGCAAACAGGCGCGCCCCTCGGCGGCTGCCCAGTCGAACAGCGCGGTGGCCTTGCCGCCGGCCATGTCGGACATATAGCCGGGCAGGAAGACGATCGTCGGCCCAGTCCCCGCGACATGGCGATAGGCGAGGCGGGGACGGCCCGGGCGTTCTAGGTAGTCGGGGGCGGTATCCACCGCGGTCAGATAACCCAGTCGATCGTATTCATCTGCATCGCCGCCTGCCCCTTCGCAGCGCGCTGCTCGACCATGATCTTGTTGAGGCGGCGAATCGTGTCGCTGCCGGTGGTGATGCACCAGCCCGGGACGACGGCATGGACCAGCGCACACAGGCCGCCATAGATCATCGTCACCCCGAATTTCGAGGCGACCCCGAAATGTTCGATGTAATTTTCATCGACCGCCTTGGGGTGGTCGACGAACAGGCGCTTGAACATGAGGTGGCTCCCTTCCGGCTGCCGCTGCCCTAGCGAGCCATCGATCGGCTCGCAAGGGCAGGGCGCGGCTGGTCGCTCATTCGGCGAGGAAATCGTCGACCGCTTTGGCAAAGGCTTCGGGCTGGTCGAGCATGATGAAATGGCGGCTGCCCGGCACCATCTGCGCCGTGAATTTTGCGACGCCGACATATTGCGGTTCGAACGCCGCCTTGGCGCGCTCGGCGGGCATCAGGCTGTCGTCCTGGGCATAGAGCAGGGTCACCGGCGCGGTCACCGCGGCGAGTTCGCCGCGCATGTCGGTGGTCATCACATCGTGAAAGACCTGCGCGGTGACCCGCGCATCGGCGGCCCGCATCCAGCCGAGGATCGCAATGCGCCCCGCGGGCTGGTTCGACATGCCTCCGACCATGCTCACCGGGCCGGGATCGCTGACCGGCCCGGTCGGAGCGGGCTGGCCATGTTGCGCGCGCATCATCGCCGCCATCTGCTCGGCTTGCGGCTTGACACTGTCGACCGTTGCCACCGGCTTGAACAGCGTGCCGATGAAAGGCAGCGCATCGACGATCATCAGCTTGCCGACCTCTTGCGGGACGCGCGCCGCGATCATCAACCCGGTCAGCCCGCCCATCGAATGGCCGATGATCGCGGGCGCCGACCGGCCCTGATCGGTGATGCAATCGTCGATATAGTCGGCAACCTCGCGCATCATCGGGTCGAGCACCGGCCCCTCGGCATTGACCCCGGCCGCATCGCCAAAGCCGCGGATCTGGACGCGGTGCAGCCGATGCGTGCTTTTCAGCCGCTCGGAGGTCGTGTCCCAGACCGCGCGCGGGCTCGACAGGCCGGGGATCAGCACGACATCGGGACCATCGCCCTCGACCAGCACGGTGATGCGCTTGCCCTCGACCAGCCCGGTCGGACAGGACTCGGCGGCATCGGCGCGGCCTGTGATGAGGCCGACCGCGAGAAGGAAGATCGCGGCAACAGAAGTATGTCGTTTCATGGCAATCACTCTTTCAGGAAAATCTCTTCGATCGGCAGCCCGAACAGGTCGGCGATGCGAAACGCGAGGGGGAGCGAGGGGTCATATTTGCCCGTCTCGATCGCGTTGACCGACTGGCGCGATACTTCCAGCCGCTCGGCAAGGTCGCCCTGGCTCCAGTCGCGCTCGGCGCGCAGGACTTTCAGGCGATTTTTCACAGGCAGGGTCCGCCGTCGCCAATCGTGACCTTGTTGACCAGCGATCCGACCGCGAGTCCCAGGCACCAGACCGGGAACACATAAAATAGCTGTACCCGCGGCACGGTGGTGAACAGCTCCAAAATGCCCCAGCCACTGGCGAGCGCGAGCGTCAGGCCGGTCGCGACCAGCATCTTACGGATTTCCAGCATCCGGACATATTCGTCCGTCAGTTCGGCGACATAGCGCGCCATCGCCCAGATGAAGCCCGAGGTGGCGAGCGCAGGGACGAGCGCGATCGCCACGGTCAGCGGCGTCGCCGCCGCGTCGTCGGGAATGAGCCAACTCGCGAGCATCACCGCCGCGATATAGGCCGCTGAAAGCACGACCATCCGGCGCATATAGCGGCGCTGCGCGGGGTTCTGTGCCACCGCTTAGCCCTCCTGCGGGCGGCAGCGCGCGGAACCCGCAAAGATCGCGACCATGACGAGTGGCAGCACCGTCACGAGGCTGGTCGCTACGTCGGCCGGGATGATGTCAACAGTACCCAACAGGGCGATGGCAAAGATGGCGATCGCCCAGGGCAGGGCGCGCAGCATTTGCGGCATTGGTCAAGCTCCCTTGTTAATCAGTAAAGGAACATTGACATTGTGATTCGCAATTGTCAAGCGACATTGACTAAATGACAAGCTTACCACTCAAAGATGCCCGTTCATTGCGGCGGTGTAAAAGCTCGCGCTAGCGAAGGTGCTCGCGATAATCGTGGCGCCAGCGCCAGTTGAGCAGGTGCGCGGTGACAAGCGCCACCGCGCCCATCGACGTCAGCCACCGATCGGCGGTTTCGGGATTGACTAGCGCCATCCATCCCTCATGCGCTGCGAGTCCCGCGGCCAACAGGCCAATACCTGCTGCGGCAAGCAGGGCAGGCAGCGCCCGACCGTGTCGCCGCCAACCATCCTTCATGGCAAGGGTCGCGGCAGGCAGCGCCAGCATCAATATGGACGCATGCACCCATTCGGGC
Organism: Alphaproteobacteria bacterium; assembly: GCA_018823905.1. Classification (GTDB taxonomy): domain Bacteria; phylum Pseudomonadota; class Alphaproteobacteria; order Sphingomonadales; family Sphingomonadaceae; genus Sphingopyxis. Next base: position 23,512 of record JAHJHL010000082.1, on the reverse strand, counting down.
ATCGCGATCCATGTGCCGAGCGCGGGGGCGAGCAGGATCAGCAGCGGCAGCGCGAGGCAATGGACGAGGCAGGTGAGCGACAGGGTGATCCCCAACAGGTCGGCAAGGCGCGGGCGCGCGGCAGGGATACACATGGCGGAAAACTTTCGCGGGAGGGGCTTGCGGTGCGAGATAGTGATACATTGTATCATTGCAAGCCCGATTGTGAATCCGCCCCTTGCCGCCCCCACCGCATGCTGGCAAAGGAACCCGGCAATTTTGCCCAGAAAGGCTATAGTTTCGATGTCCCAGATGATCCGCGTCACCCTTCCCGATGGCTCTGCCCGGGACGTCGTGCGCGGGACTACCCCGGCACAGATTGCCGCCGATATCGGACCCGGCCTCGCCAAAGCCGCGCTCGCTGCGCGGATCGACGGCGAGCTGCGCGACATCATGCGCCCGCTGGAGCAAGACACGAACCTGGCGCTGGTGACGAGCCGCGACGAGGCCGATGCGCTCGAACTGGTGCGCCATGATTATGCGCATATCCTGGCCGAAGCGGTGCAGAAGCTTTTCCCCGGCACACAAATCACCTTTGGTCCGTCGACGGGCGACGGCTTTTATTATGATTTCGCGCCGACCGCCGAGCATGGCCCGTTTCGCGACGAAGAGCTGCCGCTGATCGAGGAAGAAATGCGCCGGTTGATCGCCGCCGATCTGCCGCTGACGCGCGAAGTGTGGGAGCGCGACAAGCTGATCGCCAGATGGCAGGCCGATGGCGAGACGTTCAAGGCCGAATGGGCCGCCGAACTGCCCGCGAATGAGGAGCTGACCGTCTATCGCTCTGGTGACCGCTGGATGGATATGTGCCGCGGCCCGCACCTCGCCTCGACGGGAAAGCTCGACCCCGCAGCGTTCAAGCTGACGCGCGTGTCGGGCGCATACTGGCGCGGCGACCAGAAGAACGCCCAGCTCAGCCGCATCTATGGCACCGGCTGGCTCAACAAGAAGCAGCTCGCCGAACATCTGGTCCGGCTGGAGGAAGCCGCGAAGCGCGACCATCGCAAGCTGGGGCAGGAGATGGACCTTTTCCACCTCCAGGCCGAAGCGCATGGCTCGGTGTTCTGGCACCCCAAGGGTTATATGATCTGGCGCGAGCTGGAGGCCTATATGCGCCGCGCGATCGACGGCGCGGGGTACCGCGAGGTCAAGACGCCGCAGGTGATGGACGCGCGCCAGTGGGAGCAGTCGGGCCATTGGGGCAAATATCGCGAAAATATGTTCGTGATCCCCGACGAAGTACCGAACGTCGACGACGAAGGCCCGATCGTTTCGGATGACGCCGAGTGGATGGCGCTCAAGCCGATGAACTGTCCGGCGCATGTGCTGATCTTTCGCCAGGGGATGAAGTCGTACCGCGACCTGCCGCTGCGCCTCTATGAAAATGGCTGCTGCCACCGCAACGAACCGCATGGCGCGCTGCACGGGCTGATGCGCGTGCGCCAGTTCACGCAGGACGACGCGCATATTTTCTGCCGCGAAGACCAGATCGTCAGCGAGGTGCAGGCTTTCTGCGCGCTCGCCGACCGCATCTACAAGGAATTCGGCTTTACCTATTCGATCAAGCTCGCGCTGCGCCCCGAAAAGCGCTTCGGGACCGAAGAGATGTGGGACATGGCCGAGACCGAGCTGCGCGCCGCAGTGGTCGCGGCGGGGCTGAACACGCCAGAATATGGCTGGGAAGAATTGCCGGGCGAGGGCGCCTTTTATGCACCGAAGCTGGAATGGCATTTGACCGACGCGATCGGCCGGACCTGGCAGGTCGGGACGATCCAGTCCGACCGCGTGCTGCCCGACCGTCTTGATGCGTCCTATATTGCCGAAGATGGCGAGCGCCACCGCCCGGTGATGCTGCACCGCGCGATCTTTGGCAGCTACGAACGCTTCATCGGGATTTTGATCGAACATTTCGCGGGCAAGCTGCCGGTGTGGCTGGCGCCGGCGCAGGCGGTGGTCGCGACGATCGTGTCCGATGCCGACGATTATGCGCGCGATGCCGCCGCACAGCTGGCGGCGGCGGGGATCCGCGTCGAAACCGACCTGCGCAACGAAAAGATCAACTACAAGGTCCGCGAACACAGCCTGGCCAAGGTTCCGTTTCTGCTGGTCGTCGGCAAGCGCGAGGCCGACGAAGGCACGGTCGCGATCCGCACCCTCGGGCAGGAAGGCCAGCGCATCATGCCGCTCGCCGACGCGATTGCGTTGCTCAAGGGCGAAGCGACCCCGCCCGACCTGCGCCATTGATTGCATCGCCGGAGCGTCGCCCGCGCCGTCGGTGGCGCTGGCTGCTGTTGCTGGCACTGCTCGGCGTGGCGTTGCTCGCCAAAGGCTATTGGAATGCGACGAGCGATCCGGTGGTCCGCACCGCGACGGTCGCGCTCGCCGACTGGCCGGTGGGGCAGCCGCCACTGAAGCTGCTGTTGCTGTCGGACATCCACGTCGCCGGTCCCGACATGCCGCCCGAGCGGCTGACGCGAATCATCGCGCAGCTCAATCGACTGCGCTCCGACCTCGTGCTGATCGCGGGCGATCTGGTCAGCGAAAAGCGCAGCGCAACGCATATCTATACCGCCGCCGAAGTCGTCGCGCCGCTCGGCAAGCTGCGCGCCCCGCTGGGGGTGGTGGTCGCGCCGGGCAATCACGATCATTGGTTCAAACCCGATGCGCTGCGCAGCGAACTCGAACAGCGCGGACTGCGCGTGCTGCAGAATGAAGCGGTCAAGCTCGGCCCGCTAATCGTCGGCGGCGTCGATGACGATTACTCGGGACACGACGATGTCCCCGCGACGCTTGCGGCCATGGACCGTCTCGGCCCCGGCGTTCCGCTGCTCCTGACGCACAGCCCCGACATCATCCCCGACGTTCGCCGCCCCGTCGCCGCAATCTTTGCCGGCCACACCCATTGCGGCCAGATCCGTTTCCCCTTCATCGGCGCGCTCACCTATGTCTCGCGCTACGGCGACCGCTTCGCCTGCGGCGACATGACCGACAACGGCCAGCGCGTCTTTGTCGGGGCAGGGCTGGGGACCAGCCTGCTGCCACTGCGCTATCTGACGCCGCCCGATGCGTGGTTGGTGAGCCTCGGCCCCAAGAGCCTCGTGCCATGAGCGAAGCCCATCATCGCCATGGCGCGTATATAGGCCGCCACGCGGCGAGCGAGCGTCTGCCGCGGCACCGCCATGCCGATGCCTATGTCGCGGTCGTGCTCCGCGGCGGGTATCAGGAAGCGGGCGACGAGGGCCGCTTCGCCGCGCAGCCCGGCACGGTGATCGTGCACGGATGCTGGACCGCGCATCTCGACCGCTTTGGCGCAGCCGGAGCCGACGTGCTCAACTTGCCGACCGTCGCGGGCCTCGCCCCCGGCGTTGGCACGATCGACGATCCGGACGCGGTGGCCCGCATGGCCGAACGCGATCCGCTCGCCGCCGCCGTGCATCTCCGCGTCGGCCTCAACCGTCACGCTGTCGGCTTGGCCGACTGGCCCGACTTGCTTGCCGAGGCGCTTCGCACCGATCCCGATCTCGCCCTCACGCCGTGGGCGCGGCGGATGAAGCTGGAACCGGCCTCGGTTAGCCGCGGCTTCGCGCGCGCTTATGGCGTCAGCCCCAAGCGCTTTCGGCTGGAGGTACGGACGCGGCGCGCGCTTGCTGCGCTGAGCGATTGGGGCGGAAGCCTCGCCGATCTGGCCGCCGATCATGGCTTTGCCGATCAGGCGCATCTAACCCGGTCGGTCGGCACGATGACCGGGGTTCCGCCCGCCGTCCTGCGGGCAAAGTCCGTTCAAGCGCGGGGCGATCAGACCGGTTAAACCGGACCCATGGATCGCCGTCTCTTCCTTGCCGCATCGCTCGGCAGCCTCGCTATTCCCGCCCTCGCGCACGCGCAGCGTCCGCCCATGCGCACGCGCTGGAAAGTTCGTGCATCCGAAGGGTTCGACGCGCTGGCTTTCCTCGGCCCGCTCGCGGGCGGTGAGCTCTATCTCCCCTATTATCAGGCCGACGCCGACGCCTTTGCGCCGCGTCTTGCCGCTGCCGTTCGCGCCGATATTCCCGCCTTGTCGAAAGAGGCCGAGCGCAGCGGCTTCGGCCTGCTCGGGCCCAATTTGTCGGTGCTGTTCTCGAACGGCAGCGACGCCGATCTGCCTGGCTTGATCGCGAGCGTCGCAGCCCCCGAGGCGCGGCTGTTACCGGCTTATCGTGCCAGCCCTTATTGGAATGACAACGATTGGCGCTGGTTTATGGGCGTCGCGCCCCGGCTCAAGGCGCTGTTCGAAGCAATGCAGGTGGCGGGCTTTGCAGCCTTCCGCGACGAGCGCGCGGGCGCGGTCACGCGGCGGATCGCCGAACTCGATCGCGACCTCGCCGATTATGATGTCATTCGCCTGCACGAAAAGCTGACTGGCCGGGTTTTTGACCCGCTGATCGAAGTGGTGTTGCTGCAATTCTGCAAGCCGCACGGGATCAAGGTCCAGGGCCAGACCTTTCTGCAGGCGGCCGATTGGAACACGCCGATCACCGTGCGCAATGCCGCGCACGAAATGCTGCACCCGCCGGTGCCGATGGACGGCGTGGCGGCGCAGGCCGCACTTGCGGTGCTGGCGAAGGATCCGCTGATCCCGCGCGTCGTGGCGGACCATGACCCGAAATGGGGATACACCACGCTTGAAGGGCTGCTCAACGAGGATATGGCGCAGGCGCTCGATCAATTGATCAGCGAGGCGCTTGGCGTTGCGCGCAATCCGGCCGATCGCTGGCGCAAAGCGGACGATGGCATCCATGTGCTCGCCGGGGCCATTTACGGCATGCTCCGCCACGACCGATGGATCGAAACGGGCGGGTCGATCGAGGCGTGGCTAGCGGGCGCGGTGCGCGCCGGACGCTTCGGTCCCGCGCGGCTTCACGCGGTTGCCGCGCAGGTGCTCGAACGCCCTATTAATGCGCTATGGCCGCTCGCCTGACTCTGGCGGCAAGGGGCTAGTCGCCTGACTCTGGCGGCAAGGGGCTAGGCGCCGCTGCGCTCTTGCAGTATCGGCCGGGGATGCCCCTTCGGGCGCCCGGAGGTTCCCCTGCTTTTCGTTCACGACTTTCGCACGCTGGCCACTGCGCCATGACCGATCTCGCGCAGCTTGTCGGGCTTCCCCCACTCACCCTCGCCGGTGCCGCGGCGATGACCTTTGGCGCCGCCTATGTGCGCGGGCTCACCGGGTTCGGGATGGCGATCATCCTCGTGCCTTTGCTCGGCCTGATTATCACCCCGGGCGAGGCCGTCGTGCTCGGCATCTTGCTGCAACTTCTGATCGGGCCGGTCGGGCTGAAGGTCATCCTCGCCGACGCCGACCGCTCGACCGCCGTACCGATCGCGCTGGTCGCGATGGCGACGACCCCGCTCGGAATGTCCGCGCTCGATGCGACGACGCCCGACGTGGCGCGACTGCTCATTACGCTGGTCGCGGTCGGCGCCTTCGTCGCGGTGTTGCTGCCCAAACAGCCTGAGGGGCATCGCCCGGGTCGGCTGGCGATTGGTGGAACCGGCATGGTGTCGGGTGTCCTGACCGGCTTTGCGGCGATGCCCGGCCCGCCGGTCGTCCCCTTCTATCTGCGCAGCGCACTGCCGCCCAAGACGTCGCGCGCTTCGATGATGCTGATCTTTTTCGCGACCGCGATTGCCGGAACGTTGGCGGCGCTATGGGTCGGGATTGCGACGTCGCGGTTATTGATCCTCTCGCTGCTGCTGTTTGCGCCGATGTGGGTTGGTAATTATGTCGGCGGACGCCACTTCGGCCGCGTCGCGCCGCATGTGTGGCAAGCGATGGTCGCGGTCGTGCTGGGCGTTGCTGCGGTCGCGGCAGTGGTACGGATCCTGAACTGACGGCGGTTCTGGACGCGAGTTCGGTTAGAAGGATTTCGCACGAAGACACAAAGGCACGAAGAGGTCGTGCGCGCCGCAAAGCGGCATTTCACTTTCCAGCATTGCGTTCGCCCGCACCGGTCAAACAGAAATATGGGCCTTTCGGCCCGAGTGATCCTCTTCGTGTCTTCGTGTCTTCGTGCGAACCCAATATCCCAAGCGCGCAGCTTGGCGCACCATCTGACCGGCAAACTTACAGGCTCCGCAGCGCCTGCGCCGGTTTCGCCGACAATAACGGCCAGCTGCCCGCGATACCGATCAGGAACGACAATCCCGCTCCGCCAATCAACGTCGCGCCGACGATCAGCGGATCGGGAGCGAAGGTGAAGTCGAACAGGCTGACCACGACATAGCGTGCCGCAATCAGGCCGAGGCCGAGCGCCAGCACCGCCAGCACCGCCGCCAGCACCGCATATTCCATCGCCTGCGCGCCCAAGATCTGGCGCCGCGTCGCACCGAGCAGTTTCAGGATTACGCTGTCATACACCCGCCGCTCGCGGCTCGCGGCGATCGCACCGATCAGCACCGCGATCCCGGCAAGGATCGCGATGCTCGCCGCCGCCGCGATCGCCTGGCTCATCTGAGTCAGCAAGGTCGTGACCTGCGACACGACATCGCGCACCGCGATCAGCGATGCCGACGGGAAGGTACGCGGGATGCTGCGGGCGAGTTCGGTTTCAGCAGCCGGATCGACCGCAACCGTGGCGACCATATTGTGCGGCGCCGCATCAAAGGTGCCGGGCGAAAAGACGAGGACATAATTCAGCCCGAAATTATCCCACTGCACGGTGCGGAAGGATGCGACCTTGGCCTGCACCTCGACCCCCAGCACGTTGACGCTCAGCGTGTCACCGATCTTGAGACCCAGCGAGGTCGCAACTTCCTCCTCGACGCTGACCAGTGGCGGTCCCTTGTAATCCGCGGCCCACCACTGGCCGCCGACCAGCTCGCTGCCGCTCGGCGGCACCGCGCTATAGGTCAGCCCGCGGTCGCCGCGCAGCACCCACGCCCCCTCGGGCAGTTCGGCGAGTTCGTCGACGCGCTGGCCGCGAAATTCGGTGACGCTGCCGCGCAGCGCCGGGATCATGTTGATCTGCGCATCGGGGGCGGCCTTGGTCACCATTGTACGGAATTGCGCGGCGCCGTCGCGCGGCACGTCGAGCACGAAAAAGCTCGGCGCGCGCTGCGGTACGGTGCGCGCGATCTCGTTGGTGATGCTGGTCTGGATCGCCGCGAGGGTGACGAACAGGGTCAGGCCCAGCCCGAGTGCCACCACCAGCGCGCCGGTCGAGGCGCCGGGACGATGGAGGTTGGCGAGTGCGAGGCGCAGCAATGGACGGCGTGGGCGCGGCAGGCGGCTGGCAATGCGGCGCACCAGCCAGCCGAGCGCGACGAGGATCAGCAGCAAGCCGATTGCGGCGCCGATGAAGCCAAGCGCAAACAGCGGCTCGCGCGCAGTAACAACCGCGAGCGCGATGATCGCGATCAGCGCAAACGCAACGGCAACCAGCGCGGGGCGGTCGATTCGCGCCGCCTTGTCGACGGTGGCGCGATAGAGGCCCGCCGCCGGAATATGCTTCGTGGCGGCAAGCGGCGGCATCGCAAAGGCGATGGCGATCAGCAGCCCGTAGGCAGCACTGACCGCGAGTGGCAGCGGATAGAGCGCGAAGCCGGGACGGACGGGCAGTACGTCGCCCGCAATCGCGCCGATTGCGAACGGCGCCAGCGCGCCGACGACGAGCCCGGCAAAGATCGACACCGCGGCGACCGCCAATATCTGCAAGCCATAGATGCGCAGCACCGTCGCGCTATCGGCGCCGAGCACTTTCAGCGTCGCCAGACCCGGACGTTTGCCCGCGAGATAACTCGCCACGCCGTTACCGACACCGATCCCGGCGATGACCAAGGCTGCAAGACCCACAAGCGACAGAAACTGCCCCATGCGCTCGATAAAGCGCCGCGTTCCGGGCGCGCCGTTGCTGCGGTCGGTGATGTCCCAGCCCGCGCCGGGAAATTCGGCGGTCAGCGCTTCGCCGACCGCTTCGGGGTTGGCGCTATCGGGCAGGCGGACGCGGTATTTGCTCTCGAACAGACTGCCCGGCTGGATCAGCTGGGTCGCGGGCAGGTCGGCGATACCGATGATCGCGACCGGGCCGAGGGTGAAACCTTCGCCCAGCCGGTCGGGCTCTTCGGCGATGACGCCGTCAATAAGGAACGCTTTTTCGCCAAACTTCACGCGCTCGCCGACGTTCAGGTTCAACCGCGACGCGAGGTCCTTGCCGATCCAGATGCTGCCCGCAGGCGGCGGACCGCGGCGCGCGCCGCTTTCCAGCCGCAGTGCGCCATAGAGCGGGTAGGCCCCATCGACTGCCTTGAGTTCGGACAAGAGCGCGTCGCCCTCAGGCGCATTGGCCATCGCGCGCATCCGCACGGTGGACGAAGTCGTTCCTGCGTTGCGGAATGCCGCCATTTCTTCGGCGGTCGCTTCGCGTTGCGGAATACCGAATTCGATATCGCCGCCGAGGATCGTCTGCCCGCGCACCTCTAGTTCAGAGGTGATACCGCGCGTCAGGCTGCCGATCGCAGCGAGTGTCGCGACGCCAAGGAACAGGCACACCGCGAGCAGACGCAACCCGCGGATGCGCGTCGCGAGGTCGCGGCGCGCGATCCGCCAAAGGGAGGCGAGGGGGAGCACCTAGGCGGCCCGCTCTTCGATTTTCCCGTCGTGCATCACAACGACCCGGTCGCAATGCTCGGCCAGTTCGGGATCGTGTGTGATGATCAGCAAGGTCGCGCCCAGCGCTGCGCGGCGCGCGAAGATCAGGTCGATGATCGCATGGCCCGTCGCGGTGTCGAGGTTGCCGGTGGGCTCGTCGGCAAAGATGATCGCGGGCGAGCTTGCCATCGCGCGCGCGATCGCGACGCGTTGCTGCTCGCCGCCGGACAGCTGCGCCGGATAATGGGTCAGGCGGTGGCCCAGCCCGACGGCTTCGAGTTCGGCCGCCGCGCGCCCGAACGGATCGGCGATCCCCGCCAGCTCCAGCGGCACCGCAACATTTTCCAGCGCGGTCATCGTCGGCAGCAGATGGAACGCCTGCAGCACGATGCCGATCCGCCCGCGCCGCGCGCGCGCCAGTTCGTCCTCGTCCATCGTCGCGAAATCGAGCCCCGCAACGCGGATGCTGCCACCATTGGCGCGTTCCAGCCCGGCGAGCACCGCCATCAACGAGCTTTTGCCCGATCCAGACGGCCCGAGCAGCGCGACCGAAGCGCCCGCCGGCACCTCCAGATCGACGCCGCGCAAAATTTCGACGGGGGACTTGTCGCTGCCGAGGGTCAGCGTCACATTATGGGCGGCGATCGCCATTTCGGGCGAAGGTCGATCTGTGGTCAAGAAAGGACCCTTTGGACATGAGAACGACCGGATGGCGCTCTTACGCCCTATATGGTTGCGCCATAGCGCTTTGCCAACCGCTCGCCGGGTGCGGATCGGCGGAAACCCCGGCGGCTTCGACCAACGACAAGGTTGCGGCGAAAGCGGCTCCCGCGATTCCCGCCGACGCGCCGCTTGTCATCGCCTTCGGCGACAGCCTCTACGCGGGCTATCAGCTTGGTCCGAAAGAGGGTTTGGCGCCGCAATTGCAGACTGCCCTCGCGGCTGACGGGGTCATCGCGCGCGTGCAGAATGCCGGGGTATCGGGCGACACGACCGCGGCCGGGCGTCAGCGGCTGACCTATGTGCTCGACAATGCGAAGGTGAAGCCGGCACTGGTGCTGCTTGGGCTGGGCGGCAACGACATGCTGCGCGGCATCGGCCCCGACCAGACGCGCGCCAACCTCGACGCTATGCTCGCCGAGCTTCAGAAGCGCGAGATTCGGGTACTGCTCACGGGTATGATGGCCTCGCCGAACATGGGCAGCGATTATGCGAAGAAATTCAATCCGATCTATTCGGAACTCGCCGCCAAATATGGTGTCAGCTTCTATCCGTTCATCCTCGACAATGTCGTGACGGAAAAGGCGCTGATGCTGGGCGACAATATGCACCCCAACGCCAAAGGTGTGACGGTAGTGGCGGAAGCACTGGCACCGCTGGTCGAACAGGCGCTGCCGAACGCGGGGTAGCGCGTTGTATTATCCAGACCCGTTCGCCCTGAGCTTGTCGAAGGGCCGTCCTTATGTTGCTACGTGGGAAAGCAAGAAGGACGGTGCTTCGACAGGCTCAGCACAAACGGCAAAATGGCTTGTTTGCTAGTTTGCGCGCGGCCCGAACAAGATAATCGCCGCGCCGCCCAGGCACACCGTCGCACCGATCAAATCCCAGCGGTCGGGCTTCGCACCCTCGACCGCCCACAGCCACAGCAGCGCCGCGACGATATACACCCCGCCATAAGCGGCATAGGTGCGCCCCGCATGCTCGGCATCGACCAGCGTCAGCAAATACGCGAACAGCGCCAGCGACGCCATGCCCGGCGCCAGCCACCACACCGACTTGTCCAGCCGCAGCCATGCCCAAAAGGCAAAGCAACCCGCGATCTCGGCGACCGCGGCGGCGATATAGAAAAAAGCCGTCATCAGCTCACCGTGGCCGGGTTGCGCACAAATGAAAAGGGGCGACCAAACGGCCGCCCCTTCTTGTTTCAACGCTGTCCGAAAAATCAGAAAGCGAAGCCGACGCCTGCGACGAAGGTGTCGAAGTCACCAAAGTTATTGATGAACTGGTGACGATATTCGGCCTTGGCATACAGGTTCTGGCCCAGCTTGTGCTGGTAACCGGCGCCGACATAGGGATCGTCGATGTCGCTGAAGGTGTAGCCGCCGGTGACATAGGCCTTGCCGTTCGCGCCAACCTTGGCACCGACGCGGCCGCCGGCCGAGAACTGGACGTCCGCACCATCGACGAGCACCTTGTCGCCCGCGACTTCGGCGCCGACAAACGCGGCCGAGCCAAGGTCGAAGTCATAGCCAGCGGCGAGGCCAAGCGTGCCTTCGTCGATGCCGTTGCCGGTGATCAGGCCGCCGCGCACTTCGACGCGGCCTTCGCCGCCTTCGGCTGCCATAGCGGGGGTTGCAACGATGGCCGTCAGGAGAGCGGCTGCAACTGCGAATTTCTTCATTTTATTTTCCTTCTGCTTTACATGGCCACGCCCTTTGGGTCGCGGTCCACCGCCTAAATGGCGTTCGCAGCTGTCGCTTCAATGAACGGATCGTTCAGAATGTGACAATTTTCTTACCTGTGTTATTTTTACCACACAGTACAGAATAGCTATGCAATCGCGATGCGCCGAATCTGGCGCTTAACTGCCGATTTAAGGTGTAGTGATTGCGATCTGGCAAGACCGGATCGGACGCGAGTTAGCCCAGCGCGGCCTGTTTTTCGTCCGCGATCCGATCGAGTTCGGCGCGCGTCGGCTTGGTCGCGGCGCTCTTGAGCTGCCCGCACGCCGCCATGATGTCGCGCCCGCGCGGGGTGCGCACCGGCGCCGAAATCCCGGCCTTGAAAATCAGGTTGCTGAACGCGCGCACCCGCTCGGGCGACGAACATTCATACATCGCACCGGGCCAGGGGTTGAAGGGGATCAGATTGACCTTCGCGTGCAGGCCATATTCGCGGATCAGCCGGACGAGTTCGCGCGCGTCGTCGTCGCTGTCGTTCTTGTCCTTCAGCATCACATATTCAAAGGTGATGCGCCGCGAATTGCCCGCACCCGGATAATCGGCGCACGCCTTCAGCAACTCGTCGATGCCATATTTGCGGTTGAGCGGCACGATCTCGTCGCGGATTTCCTTCGACACCGCGTGGAGCGAGACTGCCAGGTTGACGCCGATCTCTTCGCCCGCCCGCGCCATCATGGGCACCACGCCGCTGGTCGACAGGGTGATTCTACGGCGCGACAGCGCGAGGCCGTCGCCGTCCATCACGATCTTCAACGCGCCCTTAACCTCGTCGAAATTATACAGCGGCTCGCCCATGCCCATCATCACGATGTTGGTCAGAATGCGACCGTCGGCGGTGTAATGGCCGCCCTCTTCGTCGTCATCATCCTCGGGATCGGGGCCAAAGCCCGCCATCGTCCCCTTGGGCCATTCGCCGAGCTCGTCGCGCGCCAGCATCACCTGCCCGACGATCTCGCCCGCGGCGAGGTTGCGGACGAGGCGCATCGTGCCCGTGTGGCAGAAGCGGCAATTGAGCGTGCAGCCAACCTGGCTCGACACGCACAAAGTTCCCCGATCGGCGTCGGGGATGAACACCATCTCATATTCCTGGCCGTCGGCGGCGGCGAGCAGCCATTTGCGCGTGCCATCGCTCGACACCTGCGCTTCGCGCACCGTCGGGCGGCCGATGATGAAGCGGTCGGTCAGCCACGGGCGCATCGTCTTGGCGATGTCGGTCATCGCCTCGAAATCGGTGACCCCGCGGTGGTACATCCAGTGCCAGATCTGCTTCGCGCGCAGCTTCGCGGCCTTGGCGTCAAGGCCCGCCTCAACGAGCACGCCGCCGATCGCGTCGCGCGTCAGCCCGACCAGGTCGATGCGGTTGCCGCCGCGCAACGGGACGGTGCCCGTCGTGACGGGGTCGATATGGCCAGGAATCTGCATGATGGGCGCGCATATAGGGGGGAAGGGGCGTTTGCGCCAGCCCCGGTGTCATTGGCGATGTGCATTCCGTCCACCTAGGGCCGGACTCCCATAAACTGGCCGCCGATTACGAAATCCTCGCTCTTTGCAAGCAGGATCAGGCCAGCCTCCTTCGCTTGCGGGCCAAAGAGGTTTCCGGTGAAGGTTCCGATAAATAAGCCATTGAAATCTTTTATAGTCCCGCTCAATCGCAGGGTATCGCTGCGACTTACTGTGCCGACGAGATCGAACAGATGCGGACCGACCTTCCAGCGGCCAGTCACTCGTCCGCTTGCGAGGTCTATCGACAGATTGGCCTGTTCATTCCCTTCGCCCGCTGATTGAGCGACTCCTGTCGTGGGGGAGTAAACAACCCTGCCGGCATAATCGAACGAACCGGAAGTCGGCAGATCGGAGTCTTGAGTTCGGCTACCGATGACAAAAAATCGATATCGCAGCAGATTCGAAAACCCACCTTCCGGGTCCGGACCGACCAAGCGGTGGAAGTCCGAGGCGCCGGCCAAATATCGGGCTTGATCGTGAACAATGCCCCACTTCATGAGGTTGCCCTCGGTGCCATTCCATTCCGAAAATGCAATGCCGTTGGGAAGAGCTGCGCTAAGCGATGTCGATGGATAGGCTCGGAACGAGTTGCCAGCCCGAATCGTCGCACTCTTATCCGCGTTCCAACTCAGCGTCGCGGCACCCGGAGAGAGGTCGAACTGACCCGTCGTCCGATCATAAAGAAATGGCTGGGGCGCCGGGGTCGTTTCGTCCCGGCGTTCACGGTAGCTGACTTCTACGTAGGGCGACTGAAAAGTCATGTTGCGGTCGAACGCGATCGCGCTGTCATATAGGACGGCGGGCGGCGGTGTTGGGGTCGGTGTAGGCGTGGGTGCTGGCGTAGGCGCCACGGTCACGGGCGGCGGGTTGCCGTCGCCCGATCCACCCCCGCCGCATGCTGAAATCAGTCCCAATAACGGTAAAAATGCAATGCTGCGCGCAAACCTATCCGGCATTCGATTCCCTGTCCCGAACACGATTAATGCTCTATGTTCAAACACTATTGCAATCGTCAAGCCCACCCGCTTGCCGCAGATTTTGCATATGCGCTGCGAAGCTTACTGACCGCTGACTGTCGACGACATCGAATCGGCGCGTATCCTCCACTAATTGAGTTCAAACGGCCGACCTTGGACTTTGCTCCAACCCGTGGTCTCACATGAACCGGTACATCGTCGAGGATGGCGACCTCGGCTGTGCTCTCTAGAGCATCGAGGAGGTCAAAAGGGTAACCAGCATGCACCGCATAATTTCGCTGGCCGCAATCGGTCTGGCCATGATCGTTCCGCAAACCGCATCGGCGGCGCCGGGGCAGAAAATCTGCACCCGCCATTCGACGATCGTGCTGGAACCGGGCGAAAAGGCCGACGTCAATGGGGCGGGGTCGAGCGGGGTCGAATTGCTGATCTCGGGTCCAGCGGGGCAGTGGATTTTCGCCGATTACAACGGGCTGTCGGCCCCCGGCGCGGGCGATGTGCAGGTCGCTTCGACCAAGACGCAGACGATATTTCGCCGCGGTCATGCACCGCAAATCTATGCGATCTACTCCAAAGCGTCGCGCATGATCGAGGGCAAACAGCTCACCGCCTTCATCAGCGGCCTGTATCTCGACCGGCGACCGCTCGCCAACCCCCGGATCAAGGGTACCGACGCCGACAAGACGGTGTGGGACCGTGTCCTGCTGGGTCAGACGGCCAGTTGCGACCTGCGCTGGGTGCCGGGGCACGGGTTGATGAAATAGGCTTCTCGCCTTTCGTCAGCCAACATTGCCCCGGCTACGCCGATCATTTGCGGATCGAGCTGACGCGGATCGCCTGATTGCGCGTCGCGTCGGCGATCGCCACATCGGCCTGCGCCGAAGCGGCCGTCCGCGTGTCGGTGCGGCATTGCCGAACGTCGTTCTTGCCTTTCAGATCGAAATCCGACGCGGTGCCGCACACTTCGACGACCGCGCGCCAGATGCGGCGGTCGAGGCTCTTGGTTCCAGCCTCGGTCAGCAGATCGAGGTCGCGGTGTTGGACCGCGACGCTCGGGTTCGCGGGCGCCGATTGGGCGAGGGCGGGCTGGCTCACCGAGGTGGCGGCCAGCGCGGCGAGGATCAGAAGCTTTTTCATCTCATGTCTCCATCGACCGGCCAAAGAAGAGGGGAGGAAGCCGGTGATCCGCAAATAAGCGATCGATCGGCGCGGCAGGAGCAACGATGTTGCGCGACCATTCTGCAAAATTGCAGAATGCCGCAGCGGCGGTTATGACGCACAAGACGCCATGTATGATTGGAACGACCTCAAAGCCTTTCTGGCCGTGGCCGAAACGGGCAGCACGCTGTCCGCGGCGCAGGCGCTGCGCGTCAGCCAGACCACCGTCGCGCGGCGGATCGCGGCGCTGGAGGCGGCGACGGGGCTCAATCTGTTCGAGCGGCGGCAGGCAGGCTACGCGCTGACCCCGGTGGGGGAGGCGATGCTGGGCAGCGCCGCGGCGGTGCGCGAAGCCGCCGATCGGTTTGGCGAAGCCGCCGGTGCGTCATCGCGCGAAGTGGGCGGCACGGTCAGTCTGACCACGATGGAAATCTTCGCGGTCACCATCCTGCCGCCGATCCTGCGTGATCTACGTGCCGAACATCCGGGAATTCACATCCAACTCGACACGTCGGACGACCAGCGCGACCTGGCGAGCGGCGCCGCCGACATTGCGATCCGTAGCAGCAAACAACCGACCGGTGCCGGGCTGGTCGGGCGGCGCATCGCCGACAATCCATGGACCGTCTATTGCAGCCGCGATTATGCCGACCGCCACGGCATCCCGCACAGCCGCGAACAGCTCGCGGCGCATCCCTTTATCGGCGGCGGTGGCGGGGTGTGGAAACCCTATCGGGCGTGGCTCCAGCAATATGGGCTCGAGGAGTCGGTGGTGATGCAATATGACAGCGGCACGGGGCTGCTCGCCGGGGTGCGATCGGGCATGGGCCTGACCATTTTGCCCGCCTTCATCGCCGACCGCGAACCCGATCTGGTCCGCTGCATCCCGCCCAAAAAGGAAGATACGACGGGCCTGTGGCTGCTGACCCACGAACGTCTGCGCCAGGTGCCGCGGGTACGACTGGTGCTCGATTTTCTGGCGAAGAAACTGACCAGACTGGGGCGCGAGGGCTGAGCTATCAGCGCAGCTTTGCGCACCCCAACGCTGCCGCATCGATCGCCGTCGCGGCGCCGCGCAAACGATAGGTGTCGGCGATCGCGCCGCCGCTGGCGGTGCTGCTCGCGACACTCATGCTCGGTGCCGATCGCATCGCGGCGACAATCGCGGCGTCCATCCGCGGGTCGCTGGCCCAGCCATGCGCGCCGTTGCCGGTCAGGATGAAGCGGCGGCTGCCGATGGTCAGGCGCAGGTC
This sequence comes from Alphaproteobacteria bacterium, assembly GCA_018823905.1. Classification (GTDB taxonomy): domain Bacteria; phylum Pseudomonadota; class Alphaproteobacteria; order Sphingomonadales; family Sphingomonadaceae; genus Sphingopyxis. The sequence goes on along the minus strand of JAHJHL010000082.1, from coordinate 7,497 downwards.
GCGTCCCGGCGCGCGCGCTTTCGACAGGCGGACATAGAATTGGCCGCGGATCCGCGATTTCGGCCAGTAACCGACGCTGGCGTAGGCCTTGACTTGCGGGGTGCCGATTGTTGCCGAGGGCGCGGCGAGGGCGTAGCAGCGCGGGGTGGCGGGATCGCGGAAGGCGCCCCAGCCGTCGAAAATGCCGAGCGCGGTCGGGGCGGCAGCCAGCGCCGCGGCGGGCAGCGCCGCCAGCATCATGAAAAAGAAGGTCCAGCGCCGCATCGCGCCTTCGTTCGCGCGATTGGGGATGCTTTGCAAGCATGGCTTGCACCCGGCGATGCGTGCGTTAAGGAAGGTGGGCATTTTCAGGGGCCGGGAATCGGGGCGACGAATCGCCTTCGATGGCGGCCCTTTCAGGGACTTCTCCCGCGAAACACAGGGATGGCGGATTAGAATGAAAGCGACGATCGAACGCGCAGTGTTGTTGAAGAGCCTTGGTCACGTCCAGTCGGTGGTCGAGCGGCGCAATACCATTCCCATCCTGTCGAACGTCCTGATCGAAGCCGATGCGTCGGGCCAGCTGAAGCTGATGGCGACCGACCTCGACTTGCAGGTCGTCGAAACCATCGCGGCCAAGGTCGAAACCGCGGGGACGACGACGGTGTCGGCGCACACCCTGTTTGAAATCGCCCGCAAACTGCCCGAAGGATCGGAAGTCAGCCTCGCCGCCGCCGAAGGCAAGATGCAGGTCAAGGCCGGCCGCTCGAACTTCAACCTGCCGACCTTGCCGCGCGACGATTTCCCGGTGATCGCCGAGGGTGACCTGCCGACCAATTTCGAGCTGCCGGTGGCCGAGCTGATCCAGATCATCGACAAGACGCGCTTCGCCATTTCGACCGAGGAAACGCGCTATTATCTCAACGGCATCTTCCTGCACGTCGCCGAAGATGCGTCGGGTCCGGTGCTGAAGGCGGCCGCGACCGACGGCCACCGTCTGGCGCGCTACACCGTCACGCGTCCCGAAGGCGCGTCGTCGATGCCCGACGTCATCGTGCCGCGCAAATGCGTCACTGAAATCCGCAAGCTGCTCGACGAGGCGGAGGGCAATGTCGAAATCAGCCTGTCGGCGAGCAAGATCCGCTTCCAGCTCGGCAATGCGATCCTGACCTCAAAACTGATCGATGGCACCTTCCCCGATTACAGCCGCGTCATCCCGACCGCGAACGACAAACTGCTCAAGGTTGATCCGAAAAGCCTCTATCAAGGCGTCGACCGCGTCTCGACGATCGCCAGCGAAAAGACCCGCGCCGTCAAGGTCGGGCTCGACAAGGACCGCATCACGCTGTCGGTGACGAGCCCCGAGAACGGCACTGCGGCCGAAGAAGTCGCGGCGGTGTATGACAGCGAAGCGATGGAGATCGGCTTTAACGCGCGTTACCTCAGCGACATCCTGGGGCAGGTCGATGGCGACACCGTCGAACTGCACCTCGCCGACGCCAACGCCCCGACGCTGATCCGCGAGAGCGAGAAAAGCCCGGCGCTGTACGTGCTGATGCCGATGCGGGTTTAGTTCCCGTCGCCCCCGCGCAGGCGGGGGCCGCTATCGGGCTTACTCTGCACAGGCTGGGCAAGGTTGCCAGCGGCCCCCGCCTGCGCGGGGGCGACGATTATCACCCCGCCTTCGCCACCCGCCAGATCACCCCGCCGCTATCGTCGGCGATCAGCGCACTGCCGTCCTTGGCCACCTTCACATCGGCGGGACGGCCGCGGGCGGTTTTGTTGTCTGATGCCAGAAAGCGGTCGAGCAGGGTGACGGGCAGCGCATCGACGGGTTTGCCGTTCGCCCCGAACTTGACGAACACGACGCTGTAACCCGCCGCCGGTTCGCGGTTCCATGATCCGTGCAGCGCGATCAGCGCGCCGTTGGCCCAGCGCTCGCCCAGGTCGAGACCTTGGGTAAAGGTCATGCCGAGCGGGGCGGTGTGTGCACCCAGCCCATATTCGGGGCGCTTGACATATTGGCGGCGATCCTCGGCCTCGGGCTCGACGCGCGGGTCGACGAAGCCGCCCCAATAATACCAGGGCCAGCCGTAGAAATCGCCCTCGGTGACGTCGGTCAGATAATCGGGGACCAGGTCGCTGCCCAGCATGTCGCGCTCGTTGACGACGGTCCACAGGCGGTCGCTGCCGGGATAATAAGCCAGCCCGACGGGATTGCGGATGCCCGCGGCAAAGGTCCGCATATATTTGTTCTCCGGGCGCACTTCGAGCACGCTGGCGCGGCGAAATTCGCGGTTCATGCCCTTTTCGCCGATATTGCTGTCGGCGCCGACGCCAACATAGAGCCAGCCATTCGGCGCGGCGACCAGGCTTTTGGTCCAGTGGCGATTGGTGCCTTTGGCGGGCAGATCGACGACCTTGGTGGGCTTGCCGCTCATCTTCGTCTCGCCCGCAACATAGGGAAAGGCGAGCAGCGCATCGGTGTTGGCGACGTACAGCGTGTCGCCGACCAGCGCCATGCCATAGGGCGAGTTGAGCCCGGTGATATAGGCGGTCTTGACCTCGGCCTTGCCGTCGCCGTCGGCGTCGCGGAGCAGGCTGATGCGGTTCGCCGACACGCCGCCGGCGCCCGCCTTGCTCATCAAGCGGCCCATCACCTTGCCCTCGATGCCCGAGCTGTCGCGCGGCGGGCTTTGCGCTTCGGCGACCAGCACGTCGCCGTTGGGCAGCACGAACATGGTGCGTGGATGATCGAGACCATCGGCAAAGCGCACGACCGACAGGCCTTGCGCGGCGCGCGGCGCCTGACCCGCGGGCCAGCCCGTCACTTCGGGGACGTTGATCGTCGGAAAGGTTTCCGTCTCTTGCGATGCCATCACGGGCACCCGGCCGCTGAGCTCGGCGGTCGAGAAGCGCGCCACATCGGGCCGTGACATGATGTACAGCGTCACGCCGCCGATCAGGACGAGCAGCAACAGGGCGAGGGCGATGAATTTCAGGATTTTGCGCATCCCGTCTATCTACACGGCTGATAGGTGGCGGCAAAGAGGTGAAACGCGTGCGGCGCGACCAGGCAAAGGGTTAATGACGGCGATGTTGCGATTAACCTTACCCGGATCTTCATCACGGTTGGGAACGGCGCGGTGAGGTGCGCGCGGTAGGGGGATGGTTCCAAGGCAAAGACGGGGACTCCATGCATCTGCCTGCACCATTTCTGACCGATCGCGCTGCGGTCGAGGATGCCCATGCGCTGATCCGCGTGCATGGCGAAGAGGCGGGATTTGCCGCCGCGGCGCGCGCCGAGCAATATCGCGTGCTGGGCAATCACGTCCATTTTGCGCGCTGGCGTCAGATCGAACGGCTGATCACCTATCTGGCGGTCGAGGATATTCTCGACACGGTGCACTAGGCCTTAAAGCCGCAAGCCCGCGGTTTCCGGCAATCCCGCCATGATGTTGAGATTCTGGACGCAAGCGCCGCTGGCGCCCTTGCCCAGATTGTCGAGCCGCGCGATCAGGCGCGCCTGACTGGCGTCGCCGTTGGCAAATACAAACAGTTCGATCCGGTCGTCACCCGCGTCGGAGGCGCGGAGCAGCATTTCGCCGTCGGCCGGCGCTTCGCCCATCACGACGATCGGGCTGGTGGCATAGAAATCCGTCAGTGCAGAGCGCAACGCATCGGGCGCCCCCGCCTTGGGCATCGCGGCCAGCGGCAGCTGGACATCAACCACCATGCCGCGGTGCGCCGGGATCACCGATGGCGAAAACATTGGCGCGATCGACAGGCCACAGCGCGCCTGCATCTCCGGCACATGCTTGTGGCCAAGGCCCAGCGCATAGCCGCGCCACGCAATGTCGCGATCCTGCTCGAAGCGTTCGATCAGCGCTTTGCCGCCGCCCGAATAGCCGCTGACGGCGTTGCAGGCATAGGGCCAGTCGGCGGGGAGCAGTCCGGCGCGGACCAGCGGTGCGATCAGCGCGATAAAGCCTGTCGAATAGCAGCCGGGGTTGCTGACCCGCGCCGCGCCAGCAACCGCATCATGCCCGCTGACCTCGGGAAAACCATAGACCCAGCCGGGCGCGACGCGGTGCGCGGTCGAGGCGTCGATCACGCGGGTGCGATCATTGTCGATCATCGCCACCGCGTCGCGTGCCGCATCGTCGGGCAGGCAGAGGATGACGAAATCGGCGTCGTTCAAGGCCTCGCGCCTCGCGCTCGCGTCTTTGCGGCGCGCGTCGTCGATCGCGAGCAACGAAAACTCGCGCCGCCCCGCCAGCCGCTCGGCAATTTCCAGGCCCGTCGTTCCCGCCGCGCCGTCGATGAAGACCGTCTGTGTCATGATTTATCGCAGTCGTTTATATCCGCTCACCGGCGGATTATGATCCTTGGCGGCCGAACGCGCGATGACGTCGGCCAGCGGTTCTGTTTTCACTGCCATCCATCGTCGGCTGGCGTGGATGATGTTTTGGTCGTCGGCCATGATCCCGACATGGCCGGGGAAAAACACCAGATCGCCGCGCGCGAGCCCCGACGGATCGACATCCTTGTCCGCGCCGAGCGCTGCGAGCTGCAAATCGCTGTCGCGCGGCAACTGGATGCCCGCCGCGGCCCAGCTCAGCTGGACCAGCCCGGAACAGTCGATGCCCTTCGACGTGCGGCCGCCCCACAAATAGGGGGTGCCGATCAGTTCTTCGGCGCGTCCGGCGGGGTCACTGTCTTCGGCGCCCACCTCGACGAGCGCCGCGAGCGGCAGATAGCCGTGCGCTGTGACCAGCCATTCGCCCTCGACCTCGCCCATCACCAGCGCGCCGCGCGGCAGGACGGCGGGGCCACCGCTGGCCGCATCGGGGGCGTTGTGGAGGATCGCTTCGATCATCTCGACGCGGTGCGTCGGTGCAATCGGCGCGGCGAGCGCATCGGCGGACAGATAGCCGACATAATGGTCGGCAAGGCAATAGCCCCACGCCCAGCCGCCGGTGAGGTCGAGCAGCGCAAAACCTTCGCCGAACAACAGTTCGCTGGTCTGCTCGGCGTCGAGCGACGGCGATCCGCGCAGCACCGCAGCGGGCAGAACGCCACTGCGCATCATCGGCGCGGCATAGTGCGGCGCGAAATGCTGCCCAGCCACCGCGATATCGGCGAGGTCGGGGCGGATCGCGACGATGCGGGAGTCATAGGCCTGCGATGTGCCGCTCAGGCCGAAGCGGTCGCGGCCCGCGCCGACGGCGCCGGGGCGTCCCATGCGCACGCGGTTTGCCGCTGAATTGTCGCCGCTTTGAGCTGTCACCTGTCGTCCCGTAAATAGCTGGTCCGCGCCCCCGGCGGACAATCGCGCGCCATTAGACCAGCCGGACCCGCTTTATCAAGAATGTTCAGGCCTTGCTGCGCCGGTCGTAGCGCGCTTGCAGCATCGCCCATGCGGCGCGCAATCCTAGCGCCGCGCCGCCCTTTGGTCGTCCGGGCTTTGCCGACGGGCGCCAGGCAAAGGTGTCGAGATGCGCCCACGCCACGCCTTCGGGCACAAAGCGTTTGAGGAACAGCGCCGCGGTGATCGTTCCGGCAAAGGCCGAGCTGCCTGCGTTGCCCAGATCGGCGACGTCGGTTTCGAGCAGATCGGCATAGCCGTCCCACAGCGGCATCCGCCACAGCGGGTCGTCGCGTTCGATCCCCGCGCTCAGCATCGCTTCCGCCAGCGCATCGTCGTTGGCAAACAGCGGCGGCAGGTCGGGGCCCAGCGCAACGCGCGCGGCGCCGGTCAATGTTGCGAAATCGACGATCAGTTCGGGCTTGGCCTCGCCCGCTTTCGCCAGTGCATCGCCCAGCACCAGCCGCCCCTCGGCATCGGTGTTGCCGATCTCGACCGTCAGGCCAAGACGGCTTTTCAGCACGTCACCGGGGCGAAACGCATCGGCCGAGATCGCATTTTCCGCCGCCGCGACCAGACAGTGCAGCCGCACCGGCAGCCCGCTCGCCATCACCAGTTCGGCGAGCGCCAGCACATGCGCAGCGCCGCCCATGTCCTTCTTCATCAACCGCATGCCCGACGCCGGCTTGATGTCGAGCCCGCCGCTGTCGAAGCTGATCCCCTTGCCGACCAGCGCGACGCGGGGGTCGCTGTCCTTGCCCCATTCGATTTCGATCAGGCGCGGGGCGTGATGCTTGGCCGCGGCGCGTCCGACCGCATGGATCATCGGATAACCCTGCTCCAGCGCCTCGCCCTTGGTCACCGTCAGCTTGCCGCCATGCGCCTTGGCGATCCGCTCCGCCGCCTTCTCGATCGCCGCCGGCCCCATGTCGGCGGCGGGGGTGTTGACCATGTCGCGGACCAGCGCGGTCGCGCGCACCTCCGCCACCATCGGCGCGATCGCGCCGACATCGCTGGTCAGCAGCACGCGCGGCCCCTTGGTCTCGACCTTCGATCGGTAGGTGTCGAACCGATATTGCGCGCTCATCCAGCCGAACAGGGCTTTGACCGGCTGCTGCCCTTCGAGCCGATAGCGTCCGGCGGGCAGGATCTGTCCCAGCTTGGCGAGGCACCAGGCCGACAGGCTTTCGACGTTCGCGACGGTCGTGACGACCGCCCATTTTTCGGGGTCGTCGCCCGGAAGGATCGCATGAACGAACGCATCGGGTTTGAAGCCGACCGCGGCCAGATGTGCACGTTCGCGGGCGCTCCGGCCCTTCAGCCATTCGTCATAGCCCTTCTTGTCGACGAGATGGATGGGGCGCGCGTCCTGCCCCTTGTCGGGCTGGATCAGGTCGGAATAGTCGGTCATGCAAGCGGTGCTAGGCTGCTCGGGATATTTTGTCGATTCCCAGCGTTATGTCTGCATGACGACCGAAACGCTCTGGCGAAATGCCACCTCTATTTTCGCCTGCGCGCTGTTGCTGGCGGGATGTTCCGACGACAAGCCGACGAAGGCGGAAAAACTGGCCGCTGCGTCGGTGCCCGGAGCTCCTCCGCAAGCTGCCGCCGACGAAGCAGCAAAGGGCTCGCCTGCTTCGAATGTCACCGAGAACAACGACCTGATCGACTTGGTTTATGCCTATCCCAAAGAAGCCGCACAAATTCCCGAACTCGCGAAAGTGCTCGACGGCGATCGGGCGGCGAAGCGCGAGGCTTTGGTCGCCACGGCGCAGCGCGACAAGGCCGCGGCAGAAAAGGGCGGTTTCCCTTACCGTGTCCAAAGCCATCGGCAGATCTGGCAGCGTGTGACGAGCACGCCGCGCTTTCTCAGCCTGTCGGCAGAGATCGATAGCTATGCCGGCGGCGCACATGGCAACCAGGCGTTCGATACACTGATCTGGGATCGCAACCGTCGCATGCAATTGAAACCGCTCGACCTGTTCAAGAGCGGCGAAGCGTTCGACGCTGCCATCAGCGACTCTTTCTGCGCCGGGATCAAGCGCGCGAAGGTTGCAAAAGGAATTGCAGCGGAGGAGGCGCCCGACAGTGTTTTTGCCAAATGTCCGCCTCCATCGGCGCAAACGGTGTGGCTCGGCTCGTCAGATGGT
>JAHJHL010000081.1 GCA_018823905.1 Alphaproteobacteria bacterium | reverse complement strand
GGCACGGGAAATCACTTTGGCCGAGAAATGGTAGATCGCCATGACGGCGTACCATTTACAGCAAAACGAGCACGTCGGCACGACGTATAAGCGCGCCCTCACACGATTTCATCGCGCTCGGGATCACAAAGTCGCAAGAGATTTCAGCTGCTTGAATGCAGATGAGACTCGGCATAGCTGGATCGTCCGACCCTCACAAACGGAAGGACAGACGATGCGCAAACCCCGTGATTTCGACGCCGAACTCCAAGCGCTCACCAACAAAGCCAAAGCGCTCAAGACGAAGAAGCAAGGACAACTCGGCGAGCTAGTGATTGCCACTGGCGCCGATGCAATGTCGATCGAACAGCTTGCCGGTGCGCTGCTCGACGCGGTCGGTGCCGATGCCGCGCGAAAGGAGGCGTGGCGCAAAAGCGGCGCGGCGTTCTTTTGCGGAGGCGGCGCCCGCGTTAGCCAAGGCACTCGCGGGAACGCGGGCGGCGCATCGGCGAGCGGTTCAGGCGCGGAACCGCCTGCAGGCGAAACGGGCGCGGCATGACACGCGTGCGTGGCAGGTGAAGCGCCGTGAACGAACGCGCCAGCTGATCGAACTCGGCGGCCTCATTGCCAAGGCCGATCTGATCGAGCTGACCGGCGATGATCGGGCGGTCATCCTCGGCTTGCTGGTCGAGGCTGCCGCGACGCTGCGAGGCGAAGGCCGCGAGCAGCAATTATTGCTATGGCGCCGCCGGGGGCGGCGCGCGTTTTTAGCCCCAGATGCTGAGGCTATTTAGCCTTGGCGCTGCCGCGCGCGGCGGGTTTGCGACCGCCGCCGCGGCCCTTGCTGCCGAGACCAATCTCCTTGGCGAGGACACGCCGACGTTCCGAGTAGTTCGGCGCGACCATCGGATAGTCCTTCGGCAGGTTCCATTTTGCCCGATACTCGTCGGGCGTCATGTTGAAGTTCGTCATCAGATAGCGACGCATCATGGTGAGCTTCTTGCCGTCTTCGAGGCAGACGAGATAGTCGGGCTTCACTGAAGCGCGTACCGATACGGCGGGCTGCTGCGGTTCAGGCGCGGGTTCTGCGCCCGTGGCCAGTCCGGCCAGCGCGTCATGTACCGAGCGAATGAGTAGCGGGATATCCGATATGGCGACGCTATTGTTGGTGACGTGCGCGGCGACAATGTCGGCGGTCAGCGTGACCAGCGTTTCGGTATCATCCATGAGCATTTTCCTTCGGCAACGGGCGAAATTATTTCACCTGTGCCTCTAGCAGCGCAATCCGCTCCGAACAAACGGCATGCACCGCGCGACCAAGTTCCTCGACGCGCTCGCCGAGCCAGCGCAATTCCTCTTCGCTGATCCGGTAATGTTTAGAATAGCGCGCTTTCACATAAGCTTCTTTTAGCTTCTCGAAGTGCTTGCGATCCGCTTTCAGTTCGCGCGGCCAGGCATCGACGAGCCGCATGTCGATGCGCTCGGCCTGGGTGCGCAGAAATCCGAGATTGTGAACGTGCGGAGTGTAGAAGGTGCAGACCAAGAGAACGCAATGATAGAGAGACTCAGCCGATTGGTGGAGCACGAACGACGCCTGTTTTAATGCGCCTTCGTTGAAACCAGCCTGATACATTTTGTAGAACGCATTCGCCTGAGGCAGCCACTCCTCGAAATATTCCCGCGCCATATCGAGCGCCTGCTGCGGCGTCTTCGGCTTTGGAGTATGAAGTTCCTTGTCATCAAATTCGTAGAGCGCGATGCCGTCCTTCGCGACGTCCATGAAGAAATAGCGCCCGTGCGCGAGCCCGTCGTTCACTTCCTGGATGGTGTGGACGATGAAGTTGACCGGCGTGTGGAGCGTCTTGTCGATCGCGAGCTCGCGGTTGAGCCGGTCCTCAACCTTCGGCCAAAACTCAACCTTGTCGGTGAGCCGCTTATCGCTGACGATGATCAGCAGATCGAAGTCGGACCGATAGCCCTTGGCTGTGTGCGGCTCATCGACCCAGCCGCCGCGCGCGTAGCTGCCGTAAAGGATGACCTTGTCGATCCGGCCCTTCTTTTTCCAGTTCATCGTCGCGAGCGCGATGCTGTCGGCAAATTCTTCGAAGATGATCTGCTTCACGCGCTCAAGCTCGCGCTGCTTGTTGGCCGGAAGATGATCGAGGTCGGTGCGCATTGTTTTCACCCTGTAATTGGATGCGCCGGATGGCAAGCGCCATCCGGCGCAAGCATGGTCACCACAGCCGGAAACGCCACCACCATGGATCTTTTTCGTCCATGGCTTTCATGAGGATACGCAAGGCAACCGCGAAATGGGCTTCGACATCGGCGACGCTGATGTCGAAGCGTTCTGCGATCTCGGAATAGCTCATCTCATCCACCCGGATCGCCAGAAACACCATGCGGTCCATGCCGTGCATCTGGTCCACGACGCGCTCGGCGCGCCACAGGCGCAGCCGCTCCTCGCGCGACATGCGCGCGCTCATTGGTCCTCTCCCGCAAAGGCGAGAAGAAAATCACTCGCCTTGCTGGCTTGGCTGGCAGCGCGGAATATTGCCTTGTCATCATCGCGCAGCACCGACAGCCACGACGCCATATAATCGGAATGTCGCACCGTCGGCGCGATGCCGAGCGAAGCACAGGTGAACGCCGCCGCCATCTCGGCGACTAGCTCTTCCTTGGCGTAGGCCTCTGATCCGAACCCACCTTTTTGGTCGCGATCCAACCGACTGGCGTGGCCGGTCCAATGGCCAAGTTCGTGCAGCGCGGTGCGATACCAGTTGATCG